>JAIDEM010000052.1 GCA_029054825.1 Prevotella sp.
ATGTAATAATTTTGAAGTTTTCATAGTTATAGGATTCTTGTTGCCAGCAAAGTTATATATAATATCCGGAAAACGGTAATAAAAAATATATTTTTTTATATCATAACAAACAAAAGAGCCTGTGGTGGCATACATCTTTACACTACAGGCCATGATAAAGTTAGAGAATACCAATCTCTTCCTCTCACGGTTTTTCTCCAGCGTTCCTGTCTGAGCCGTGGCGCAGAGACAAAAGCCTGCAATACTGCTCAATAAGATTGGTCTTCTTATGGAATTTCGCCTTTGTTGTTGTCGTTGAACCTGATGATAATGGTTTCGACGGTAAAGGTACGGAGTATCTACGATTACGGCAAGTATACATCACAGACCCATGTTTCACAACGTTGTTTTCCATGAAAAGACAAGAAGAGTCATGCCTCTGAAAGCTGGCATGACCTTGCGGTTAGGACGATTATACCAAACATCCCAAACGACTAAACAACGGTTATGCGGTTCTACGTCAGAACCGTTTATGCGGAGAATATCACCACCAGTGTAGGGACGTACCGTGGTGCGTCCGAAAGCGGCGTGAAACGCCGGGCATCCCCGAGGTGTACTCTTAAAAACAAAAACAGACGATTAAATCACTAAACGACTAAAATGCATTTCACGCACGGCGGATGCACCACTATACGTCCATATAGTTTACGCAATATCCGCACAGGCCATAGAAAACGAATGGATATTGCGGGCATTGTCTTCTACGGAGAATCGCACTACAAGTGTACGCTATCTCCCAAAACATTATTAGCCAGGTCCGTATAAACGTAAAAGGAGCGCAACGGATGATGTTGCGCTCCTTTTACGTTATATGTATATCCTCGCCTCAGGCAAGTGTCTCATGGCTCGCCTGAAAGGGATGGGTGTCATCACTTCACGACAACCTTCTTGCCATTGATGATATTGAGACCCTTCTGAGCCTTCTGCAGCTGCTGGCCACCGACAGTGTAGATTACCTGCTTAGCATCCTGAGCTGCCTCGACAGTGCTGATGGCTGTGCCCTTATTGATGGAATAAAGCTGGTTGCCTGTATTTACCTGTGCCGCACCGCTGTACGTTGTGAGCTGACCGTAAACGACAACCTCATCGCCCACTGCTATCTGGTCTGCGGCTGTGAACTTCTCTCCACCAAGATAGTATCCACGATATACCAGCATACCGTCCTCGCCCCCCTTGGTGTCGGCTATAGTGTAACTGGCATTGCCATACTGTGTGCTGACCTCACCGATAGCAGTGATGAAGCCCTTGACATAAACCTTTGCAGCAAGTCCCTCACCGGCAGCAACCAGTTCCTTGGCCTTGGCTACGGTATAGGCTGTCTCTGGAGTATTTGTGATATCAACAATGACAGGGTCGTTTCCTGCCTCGAAATACTGAACCTTGGAAATCTGGATGATGCCATTTGCAGTATGACTGGCACAATCAAATACCAGTTTGTAATAGAGGCCGGCAGCCGGATTTGTCGGCTTGAACTGGATTTCTCCGGCTGCGATTTCCGAAGCGTTTACTGTCTCTACTACGTTTGCAAACGCGGCATCAGAAGCGACAACGAGAGACATGGAGTTGACCTTGTCCGCAGCTGTAATCTTGTCTATGGTAACCATGACATTTCCAATAGCCTTGTCAACGGCAAAATCTGTAGCGATTGTACCTACGGATGCATTGTTCTTTCTTCCACACTTGATATACGTCCAGCCGTTCCACTGATAAGTGTTGAAGTTAGAGATTGTCCAAGTGTCTGCCCCTTTTTCTGCTTTCCAAGTTTTAGTATAGTCATTTATACCCTTTCCCCCTTCTCCGTCATCAGGGAATGTGAGCACCTTGTAAGCGTCAGCAAATGCGACATTACATACCATTGCCAGCATGGCAAGGAGTGAGTAGCGTAAAGTTTTTACCATAATCTTTGTTTTTTAGTTGTTAAACATTTGGTTTATTATTACGTATGCAAAAGTACAAAAAAGGAATGTCATTCCCAAATAAAACAAGAGAAATTCATCGCAGCTTCGCAATAAAGACATCTTTTATAAACAAAAACGTAAAAAAAGTGATGTTTATCATGTCCATATACCTTTTATCAGGTCTATGTCCAAAGTATGCCTGGATATCATCCGGCCATTCTCACGCATAATCCTACTTATTAGGGATTTTCCCTCCGACATGTAGGGAAAAACCATTTGGCAAAGTGATATTTTCACATTACCTTTGCATCGTAAACAAAAGAAAGACGGCGCGACACGCTGCCGACAGAGACAAAAGAAACATGTACCACGAGCCTCAAGGCTCATTCAAGAAAGGAAAACAGACATGAGAAAGACATTTATCGTAATGATGGTAGCCGTAATGACAATAATAGGCACGACGGCAAGTTTCGGAAATACAGACGGCAAGCGCTACTGCAGCGAGAGACAGCGCCACGGGAAAACGGCATACAAAGAGCACTACCACTGCGACAGGCACAAGCAGAACTGCTGTACGTCGACACGCAGCACCTACTGCCCTGCTTCGTCCAAGCACAGCCACAAGGTGTACAAGCACAGCAATGTCTGCAAATACTGCAAGAAGCATATCCGCACTGTAGAGCACAAGAACACCCCGATACGACGCAGGACGTTCAAGTAGGCTGGAGTCTTAGGTCATGACAGAAGATTGCCGATTGGGATTTTCACAGATTCAGTATATTGATTATTATTTGGCAACGCCATCGTCCCTCCAATGGGGCGGTGGCGTCATTATTAAATGTTATAAACAGAATCTGGCCCGAACTCAAATCCGTTCTGTGCGTTTCACGCACGGCGGATGCTCCACGATGTGAAACTCTGGGCATATCTGATTACATAACCGCCTATATACAAAAAAAATGACCTGCACTTCCCGAAAGAATTACAGGTCAGGTGAAAGGAGGAGTGGTGCCAACGGGATTCGAACCAGTGACACACGGATTTTCAGTCCGATGCTCTACCAACTGAGCTATGGCACCCCATTTCTCTTTGCCCGTAGGATTGTTATTTCCTAAAAGCGAGTGCAAAGGTACAGCTTTTTTCTGAACTGTGCAAATTTTTTCATGTTTTTCTTCACAAGAGTTGCATTTTTCCTGAAAAATATTGCATATTTACAAAATAAATAGTAATTTTGCATTCGCAATTCGGGGTGTAGCGCAGTTGGTAGCGTACTGCGTTCGGGACGCAGGGGTCGCCAGTTCGAGTCTGGTCACCCCGACAAGCAGGAAGCCGGCATCGAGATTTTCGATGCCGGCTCTTCTTTTGGGCAGCTGGACGGTTGCTGCGGTTGGGCTGCCATACGGAGACAGCTGAAATATACTGACAGTACCAAGCTACTAAACATCAAGAAAAACGACTAAACAACAAACGCCAGGCGAGGGGTGACCTTTTGCACGGCAAAGTGTCACGGTTGACCACATGAAAGGTCACCCTCCGCTATGTAAAAGGTCACCCTCCGCAATACATATCATCGCCCTACCCTGCCATAGGCCTGTAGTGCAGACAGGGAAAGTAATCTGCATACATTACGGAACACCGCCGGCACCTCTATAAAAAGAGATGCCGGCGGTGTTCATATCAGCACTTCGCAGGGCTCAGACGACACTGTCTATTATGGGGAAGATGTCTGAATCTTGTATCTATAAGCCTTGTCGGCTTATTCATCCGATACTCCGACTACGCATTACTTGTTCTTCTCGTCAAAGCGTTTCTGCTGCTCAGCGACGAGGTCCTTATCGTCAAAATAGTCTATGCGCATGGCATGGCGCACCTCTGCGAGGGTCTTTGCACCTACCTTGCGTGCCTCTTCTGTGCCGCGGCGCAACACATCGTACACATCGGCGATATTGCTCTCCAGCTCCTTGCGGCGTGTGCGGATAGGTTCGAGGCGGTCATTGAGGACATTAAAGAGGAACTTCTTGCAGGTGCCGTCGCCGAGACCGCCACGTGTATAATGGGCCTTCATCTCGTCAAGGTTCTTGTAGTCAGGAAGGAAACGCTCGAAATCCTCGTCTGTGCAGAACGCGTCAAGGTAGGTGAAGACGGTATTTCCTTCGATATGCCCCGGGTCTTCGATATTGAGATGCTGCGGGTCAGTGAACATGGAGTTGACCTTCTTCTTCAGTTCCTTTGCCGTATCGGAGAGATATATGCAGTTGCCCAGCGACTTTGACATCTTCGCCTTGCCGTCTGTCCCCGGCAGACGGAGACACGCCTTGTTCTCAGGCAGGAGCACCTGGCACTCGTTCAGCACGTCGCCGTATATATGGTTGAAGCGGCGCACTATCTCGTTTGTCAGTTCTATCATCGGCTTCTGGTCTTCTCCTACAGGGATTGTCGTGCCGTGGAAGAGGGTGATGTCTGCCGCCTGGGATATAGGGTAGCAGAAGAATCCGGTAGGGATGGAGCCGCCCTCGAAGTTGCGCATCTCGATTTCCGTCTTCACTGTAGGATTGCGCTGCACACGTGCCACAGTGACGAGGTTCATGTAGTAGAAAGCCAGCTCTGTCAGTTCAGGGACGGCAGACTGCACGAAGATATTGCATTTTGACGGGTCGAGGCCTGCAGAGAGATAGTCGAGAGCCACCTCTATGACATTCTGGCGTATCTTCTCCGGGTTGTCAGCATTGTCCGTGAGTGCCTGTGCATCGGCTATCATGATGAATATCTTGTCATACTCCCCAGAGTTCTGGAGCTCCACACGGCGGCGGAGAGAGCCTACATAGTGGCCGATATGGAGCTTTCCTGTCGGGCGGTCGCCGGTAAGTATTACTTTTTCCATGTTATGGCTGTGGGTTATTGTTTATTGGTTGTGGGTATATATAAAAGAATATTTGGTTATTCCGATGCAAAGGTAACACTTTTTAGCGGAATAACCAAATATTTCATCAGTTCATATAATATGTATCAGAGTGTCTGCTCTATGTTCCAGACGAATGCGCGGAGACCGAGGAGAGGGTTTTCCTTGTCCAGGTGGCGCAGGCGGGCCAGCAGAGGTTCTACACGGTCATCGTCACAGATGGTAATTACAGCCTCGTTCATTGCCGGCCAGGCATGGGAGCCGAGATGCGGGTCGCCAGTCTTGGTGCCGCATCCTCCCACTGTCGGGAACAGCGTATATCCGCGACAGAGCGATGACTTCAGGGCCTCCGCCACTCCTTCGTGGTGAGCCTGGTCGTATGTTATAAAGATGCTTTTCATTATCGTTGTCTTTTTGGATGGCGGGAGACATGCTCTCCCGCCGTTATTGTCATGGATTATTTTGCCTTGTTGAGTTGTTCCTCTGCCTTATGCTCTGCCCAGTAGGCGTCAAGCTCGCGATCTTCACGGAGCTGACGGCGTTTGTTCTTTATGCCTATGCCGCCGAAGATGCAGAACATTGCCGGCACATATATCAGTGTAAGCACCGTGGAGACACAGAGACCGCCGATGATGCTGACACCCATCGGACGCCACATCTCTGCTCCGACGCCCTGGCCGACTGCCATAGGCACCATGCCGAGGATAGTGGTGAGCGTCGTCATGAGGATAGGGCGCAGACGGCTGCGTGCCGCAATAGTCGCCGAGCGGATGAGTCCGTTGCCTCGTTCACGCATGAGGTTGGTATAGTCGATGAGCACGATACCGTTCTTCACCACGATACCGATAAGCATGATGCCGCCGAGCATGGACATGATGCTGAGTGGTGTACGGGTGATGACGAGTGCCAGGATGATGCCCGAGAGGGCGAAAGGCACCGAGAGCATGATAATGAACGGATAGGTCAATGACTCGAACTGTGCCGCCATGACGATGAATACAAGGATGATTATAAGGATTCCGAGCGTGCCGAGGTCGCGGTTGGAGTCCTGCTGGTCCTCGTATGAGCCGGCTATCTGCACTGTGATACCAGCAGGGAGATCCATCTTCTTGTATATCGACTCGCCGAGAGCGACACCCTCGGAGAGTGCATGTCCGTCGGCAAGCACGGCGCTGACGGTGACATAGCGCTGACGGTCCTTACGCTCGATGGTTGGCGGTATGGCACTTTCCTCCACTGTGGCCACGTCGCAGATACGGATATTCTGACCGTTGCCGTTAGGGATGACCATATTCTCCAGGTCGCTGACGGAGATACGTGCCGATGGTTCGTAACGTACCTTGATGTCATACTCCTCGCCGTCTTCGCGGAAATAGGATAGTTGCGAGCCGCTGATGATATTGCGGACAGCATTGGCGGCGGTCTGCATACCGAGATTCTGCTGGGCAAGCTTCTCGCGGTCGAAGTTGACGACGACCTCAGGCTGATAGTCTGAGCGCGAGATAAACACCTGTGTCACCATATTATCCTCACGGAGCTTGGCGGCGAGGGTGTTGGCTATATTGCTCGTGGCATCCATGTCATAGCCGTAGACCTCAAATGTCGCAGTCGCCTGTCCGCCCATCGAGGAGCCTTTGTTACCACCCATATTCACCTGATACTTGGCAAGCTCAGGGATGGCCTTCAGGTCGGCACGCATCTCGTCACAGATAGCGGTCAGTCGGCTGTCGCGCTCGTTGGAAGGAACCATCATGATATTGAATTCAATGATATGGGAACCGTTGTCGGATAGTGACGCCCAGGTATTGTCGTCACCGGCCTGTCCTACAGTGAAGTTGCATGACTGGAGATCATCGCCATAACGCTGTTGCCATTTCTTCACGAGATTCTTGGCAAGTTCCTCGGATATCTCAACACGTGTACCGACAGGCAACTGCAGTGTGATGCCTACACGGCCATCGTCATTGGCAGGGAAGAACTCTGAATTTATGCCGAATATTCCTGCGAGAGCTATTGTTCCAGCAAACAGGCCAAAGCATCCTGCGACTACCGTCTTGCGGTGACGCACAGACCAGTTGATACGGCGCTCATACCACTCGTCAAGCCCGTCAAGACTCCTACTTATCGGAGTGTACAGCTTTTTGAAGAGTGAGCTCTGCTTCTTCTTGAGCTTAAGCATCAGGGAGCAAAGCATCGGCGTGAACGAAAGTGCCGACAAGGTCGATATGGTCATGATGATACACATCATCCATCCCAGCTGCTTAAAGAGCACACCAGCCATACCTGTCACCATAGTGAGAGGGAAGAACACGGCAATCATGGTCAGTGTCGACGCGACAACGGAGATGGCAACCTCCTGTGTGGCATGGATGGCGGCCTGTTTTGGCGACGATCCGCGCTCGATATGTGTCGTGACATTCTCCAATACCACAATGGCATCGTCCACGACGTTACCGATGGCGATGGAGAGACAGGAGAGGGATATCATGTTGAGCGAGCCTCCCGTGGCGTAAAGGTATATGAACGACGCGATGAGCGACATCGGGATGGTGATGACGATAATCATCGTGGCACGCCAGCGGCCGAGAAAGACGAACACTACCAATGCCACGAAGAGCATGGCATAGGCGATAGTCTCCTCGAGAGAGCCTATGGTGTTGAGGATATTGTCCGAGGTATTGACGATGATGCCGAGCTTCACGTCTGACGGAAGGTTGTTCTGCAGTTCGGGAAGTTTCTTCATCACGGCGTCAGCAATGGCGACCGAGTTGGCTCCCGACTGCTTCTGCACGACAATCATGGCACCTTGTGTACCGTTGGTGAACGTGCGCTGTGCACGCTCCTCCACATTGTCGACGACACGCGCGACATCCCTGAGATAGACATTTGCACCGTTCTTTGAACCTACAATGACGCTTTCCATCTGCTTAGGGTCGGTAAACTCGCCCTCCACACGCACGGTGAAGGTCTGGGTGCCTATATCCACAGTACCCGTTGTGATATTGTGGTTCTCGGCGTTGACGGCCTGGCTCACCTGCAACGGCGAGAGGCCGTAGGCCTCCATCTTACGTGGATCCATGTAGATGTTTATCTCTCGCTTCGGAGCTCCCGATATACTCACTGTTCCGACACCGTCGATACGCGCCAGAGGGTTGGCAACGACATCGTCAAGTATCTTGTACAGTGCCTTTTGGGATTCGGTTGCCTCCACCGAGAGGAGGAGGATAGGAATCATGTCCGTGGAGAACTTGAAGAGCACCGGCTGCTGCACGTCGTCCGGCAGGGAGTTGCTTATCATGTCGAGCTTGTCTCGCACATCATTGGTAAGCGCATCTATGTCGTACCCATACTCAAACTGCAGGGTGATGACGGAGACGCCCTCACGGGAGTTGCTCGTGATATGCTTCAAGTGCTCGACAGAGTTCAGAGTATTCTCCAGCGGGCGTGTCACGTTGTTCTCTATATCATTGGCCGACGCACCGTTATAGTACGTCATGACCATGATGGTATTGGTATCGATGTCCGGGTAAAGGTCGATAGGGAGCTTTACCAGGGAGAAGATACCGAATATGATGACGGCGCAGAAACATAGGCTCGTCATAATCGGTCTTTTGACCGCGCCTTCGTATAGTGTCATGTGAAATGTTTAATGGTTTATTGTCTTTACAGCCTGCCAAGGGTCACATTGCGACAGGCGATATGTGGACTAAAGTAAGTGAACAAAATCTATATTCGCTTCAGGATACATATATCCGCGTAACCTTGTCACTTGCTTATTTTACGACTTTTACCTTCTTGCCGTTGGCAAGGCGTGACTGTCCGGCGACAACAACCTGCTGACCGTCCTGCACTCCTGAGAATATCTCATAGGTCTTGCCTATATGCTTGCCGAGCTCCACCTTATTATATTGTACCGTCTGCTTTGCCGCATCGTAGACGTAGACATAGCGGTCGCCGGCACCTATCTGCTTCACGAGAGCCTCATCAGGTATGAGGACATGCTTCTGGCTGCCGAAATTGACGGTGGCACGGGCAAACATTCCCGGACGGACTTTCTGGTCCTGGTTGTTGATGGTTATCTCTACAGGGAATGTATGGGTAGCCTCATCGACGCTTGGGTATACGATGGAAACACGTCCCGTGAACTTCTCGCCTGGGTATGCATCGAGTTCGATATCGATAGTCTGGCCTTTCTTTATATCCTTGTAATGGGTCTCGGAGATATTTGTGACAATCTTCACCACATTTGTCTGCTCGATGGTGAGGATAGGAGTGCCGTTGTACATGTCGCCGTTGTCATAGTTGCGCGCCGTTACCACACCGCTGATAGGGGCGAAGAGCTGTGTGTTACGTGACATCTGAGCATACTGTGTCTTCAATACATCAAGCTGCATCTTCGCATTGTCATACTCTGTCTTGCTTGCTCCCCCAACCTTAAAGAGCTGTTCAGTACGGTCGAACTCCACTTTCTGGTTGTCTATCTGCAGCTTCAGCTGCCGCAGGCTTGACGCATCGAGTTGCACGACCATCTGTCCCTTGCTGACTCTGTCGCCGACATCCACAAGAACCTTCTCTATACGGTAAGCCACGTTAGGCGAGATGTTGTTCTTGACATCGCTTTCCACTACAGCAGTGTAGGTTTCTGTCTGAGGCAATACATCGCTGTGGACTGTCGCCAACTTTACCTCCGGCAGTTCATCAGCAATGACTTCCGCCTCCTTGTTCTTGCTTCCACAGCTTGCCATTGCCAATGCAGCTGCAGCGATAATAAAATATTTCTTCATCCTATATAATGTTTCTGTTTATCTTTTCTTATGATTATTACCATATTATTCACGGCCGAGCGTGTAGTCAAGGTCTGCCTTGTTAGACAGATAGTCGTATATGCTCTGGTTGTATGTCAGTTCGGCCTGCACGAGAGCCGTCTCGCTCTGGTTGAGTTCAAGGATTGTGCCACGGCCTACATCATAGCGCTTGCCGGAGATATTGACAGCCTTGTCTGCCTGCTTCACAGCCTCACGGTCAGACTCGAGCTTGGAAATCGCCTTGAGCATGTTCTGACGGTAGCTCTGTGCAGCCATGGAAAGCTGACGCTCCGTATCAAGACGTGTGTCTGCAAGCTGTGCAAGCTGTACACGGTTGGACTGCAGTTTTGTCCAGTTGCTTGCCTTGAAGATAGGGATGCTGGCGGTAAGCACGAAAGTCGAGCTTGGAGAGTACTTGTATCCGAAGACATTCCAGTCTGTATTGGAATAAGAGGAGTACTGTCCGGACAGCGAAGCGGATACTGTCGGCATGAAATTGGTACGCAACATCTTGCGTGAGCGTTCAAGTATTGCCTTGTTAAGGTCCAGCTGACGGAGTGCGGAATTGTTCTGAATCTCCCCGATATTAGCCTCAGCTTCGGCAAGAGTCAGTGATGACTTGTATGAGCGGAGCGAGTCCTGGATATTCACATTGACACCAGTATTGATACCCATCAGCACCTTCAGCTGCAGGATGGCAAGGTTCATGCCTGTCTCTGCGCTCACTACACTGGAATGCATGGAGCGCATCTGCACTTCGGCAGATATCTTGTCATACTCACTTACGCGGCCGGCCTGATACTTCTTGTCCACGACTTCAAAGTTTTCCTTCGATGTATTGTAGCTGCGCTGCATCACTTCATAGCTGTCCTTGGAAAGGAGAGCTGAGTAATATGCCTTGGTCACCTGATTCACAAGGTCAAGGCGAGAAGAGCGAGCCTTCTCCTGTGCCAGCAGGATATCCTGCTTCGTGAGCTTCATGTTCTGGTAAACCGCCGGCGCGAATACAGGGACAGCGAGAGTCGCCGTACCGGTTGCCGTGGTGGTGCCGTCCATACCCATCTTGAACTCTCCCATCTGTGTCTTTATTGCCGCCACAGTGATGCTGTGATTAAGAGCAAGATCAGCTGTCACTGTCGGCAGAAGAGCCTGCCAGGCCTCCTTGTCGGCAATCTTCTTCAGCTCGATTTCCTTGTCCGCAACCTTTATCGTCGGATTTTCGGCGATGGCTATCTCAATAGCCTTCTGCAGGTTGAGGTCGAGCGTTGTCTCCTGTGCAGACACGCAGACAGAGCATGCCATGAGAGACATGAGAAACGAAAATATTCTCTTCATAAAACCTGATTGATTATTATAATTACAAAACTCGGCTGCAAAATTACAGTTTTCTTTTCATTTACTGAGACTACCACAGTCCTTATTAGTATAAATTAACCAAAAGAGAAAAGCCACATAGACATACATCAAGCGATGCTTCCATGGCTTTTCCTTTACACATTCATGACATTTTCCTGCACTTTACGCCACTAAAGGCAAGAAACATTATAAATGATTTTGTTTTATCGGAATAAAACTGTAACTTTGCCGGGAAAACAAAATATCAACAAGTCATGAGAAAACTTTTAACATCCATCACGGTGATTGCACTTGCCATGGCGTGTGCCGCTCCCGCTTATAGCCTTGACAGAAAAGGGCTGGCAGAGTATGCCAAGAGCCTCAAAGGCTTGAAGAAGGCAGAACTGAAAGCGCAAATCTACAGCATCAGCCAACCGAAGACCATACTTTCCTACGGTTCCGGCAGCGGAAACACCTGGGGAGGCTTCTATACTACAGACCGTATAGCCTCTACCGGGCAGTGTGTCAACCGCTACAGTGCCGGCACATACTATTTCGGGAGCAAGGGTTCCGTCATCTCCGGCATGAACATCGAGCACTCTTTCCCTAAGTCATGGTGGGGAGGAAGCAGCAACAACGCCTACAAAGACCTGTTCCATCTCTATCCTTCGCCTTCTGAGGACAATTCCAAGAAGAGCAATTATCCTATGGGCAAGGTGACAGACCCATATATCCTTGACGGCTACGAGAAGGTAGGAAGAGGTCCTGCCGGCAGCAACGGCAACATACAGCTCTGCGAACCGAACGACGAATGGAAGGGCGACTTCTGCCGCACCTATTTCTATATGGCGACCATTTACCAGAATCTCACATGGCAAGGCACACAGGGCTTGCAGCAGCTCGAGAACAACAAGTGGCCTACATTGCAGAAATGGGCATACACCCTGTATCTCGAATGGTCACGAAAGGACAAGGTCTCACAGACGGAGGTTGACAGAAACAATGCCGTATGCTCCATCCAAGGCAACAGAAACCTGTTCATCGACTTCCCTACCCTCTCCGAGTACGTCTGGGGAGACAGCATTGACGTGGCTTTCGACCCATATACAGCCATCACCACCTGCACCGATGACGACCGTTACGACAGTTATCAGCCGAGCGAAGGAGGAGACCCTGTAGACCCGGACATCCCTGACAACCCAGACCCTGACGCCCCTATCGTTGAAGGCGACATGCTCTTCTTCGAGGATTTCAGCAGCATCACGCAAGGCAGCTTCTCCGATACAAGTGCTCCATGGTCCGGGAACGACAACATTACAGCCACAGCAGGCTACTGTGCAGGCGGTGCTGTAAAGATAGGTACAAGTTCCAAGAGCGGCTCATTGCAGACCAATGCCGGAAAAATCAAGTTCCCTGGCGGCAAGTTGTGCGTGACATTCGACATAAAAGGCTGGACAACCGTCGAGGGCGACATCAATGTCTCCATGACAGGAAGCACCATGCAGACCGGCAAATACACAGCGACAAGGAACGGTGCTTTCGAAAATCTTTCGTTCATCTTCGACAATGTCTCCGCCAATCCGCAACTGACCATCGCCACAACGACAAAGCGCGCCTTCATAGACAATATCAAGGTGTTCGTGCCTAAGGCAACATCCATCGGTGCGCCGGAGACCGACAATAATGGCGACGGCCACTGGTACAACATTAACGGACAGAGACTCAACACCATGCCTGCCGTCCCCGGGATATATATCCATAACGGAAGGAAAGTCGTGGTAAGATAAATATCAATGCGTATCCTGCATGTACAGGCTCTTCATACGGGTCTGTCATGCAGGATTTTTTCATGTTCAGATTTCAGAAATGTCATGCCACTCCTCCTGTTTCTCATAATATCGCTCTTCTCCTGCCCTGCCTACGGGGCGCAGGACGACGACCTTGTGACCGACAACCTTGACAATATCCACGACATCTCCCACCAACATGTCACCCAGATACTCCAAGACAGGCGCGGATTCCTGTGGCTATCCTCCTGGAACGGCCTCTACCGCTTTGACGGATACGACTTCGTGGCGTTCAAGGCAAAGCCCGGCGACGGCAATGACATGACGAGCGACAGGTTCCGCAATATCGTCCTGGACTACGACATCACGCCCACTATGGCGACAGGCAATATCTATTGTCTCGTGGACTACGATGTCTTTCTCTTCGATGTGAGGACATCGCGCTTCCTCCCCGTCACGGGAGGCCTCGCAAGGAAGGCGCAGGAGGTGTTCAAAAGGCACGGCAGCCGCTGCGGAGGCTTTACGGACAGCAGGGGAATACTGTGGCAGGTGACAAGCGAGGGCTTTCTCCGCAAGGCGCGTCACACAAGAAAATGGCAGCGCATAGACGCCGTCAGCCAGTCAATCGTGCGATTACAGTACCGCGACAGCAGAGGACGGCTGTGGATAGGCACAAAGGACGGACGGCTCGCGGCGTTCACTCCCGACCTCCATCTCATCGGATACATGGGCATGGACGGGCGGTTTCATGATACGCCGGCAGACATTCTCCCCGTCTACTGTCTCTGCGAGGACAGCCGCGGCACACTGTGGGTGGGGAGCAAGCCCCACGGCCTTTTCCGTCTCGGCAGACAGGGGCTGGAGCATATCAAGGGCATCAGTTCCGGCGATGTCTACGACCTGAAGGAGGACAAGCGCGGAAGGATATGGGTAGCCACGCATGTCGGCGGCATAAATGTCGTCACCCCGTCAAGCCGGGCAGGGAAAGGCGCACAGCCTGTGAAGACAGAAAGCATCAAGACGACCTACGGACTGCGCATAAGAAGGATACTGATACTTGACGACGGCACACTCCTCGCCACGACCACAAAGGGGCTTCTCGTCGCCGACAACATATACCAGCCGCTGGAAAAGATACAGTGGCGCATGCACACAAGGGAGGCGAGACGCTGGGAAAGCCTCTCTGACAACGCGACAATGAACGTCATACGCGACACGAAAGGCCGCATCTTCGTCACCACAGAGAGCGGCGGACTGAACCAGTTGCTCACCGCCGACCTCCATGCCGACAGATTCTCGTTCAGACACTACAACACCGACAACGGTCTGGGCACAGATGCCACGATGGCCTGCGCGGAACTTCCCGACGGGAAGATATTCATACAGTGCAACAACATGGTAGCCACTCTCGACCCGGACATGTCGCACATAGAGAACTACGGCAGGTCTTTCTGGGGCGAAAACCTGCAATTCTCCGATGCCGAACCGCTCATCCTCAAGGACGGACGACTGGTATTGTCACTACATACAGGTGCGCTGACAGTCTCTACCGACAAGCTCCTCACGGCAGAGTATACGCCACGCATCGCACTGACATCGCTCCGCATCGCCGGCATGACACCCGACTATGCCGTGGACTATCGCGACACAATCAGGATTTCCCCATCCCATCGGGATTTCTCGCTCGTCTTCGCAGCCCTTGACCATACAGGAAACCGATATATCCGCTATGCCACGAAGCTCGACAACGACAGTTCATGGAGCTATCCAACAACCGCAAACAGCATAGACATACGCGACATTGATGCCGGGACGCACACCCTGCAGATACGTTCCACCAACGCCCTCGGCCAGTGGACTGACAATATCCGCCGAGTGACGATAATCGTCGAACCGAGATTCCTCGAGACATGGTACGGCAGACTCCTCATGATGGTTTTCATAGCAGGATGCATCGCCGCCCTGACATATATAATAATGTATATACGCAATCTCGAGAAGCGCCGCAAGGAGACACTGGAGGCGTACCTGATGCTGCTTGAGCAGAAGGACGAGGCGCCGGAAAGCCTCCCGACACCTGACGAGAAACCTGCCGCACCGATAGTCATCGCTCCGCGACTATCGGAGGAAGACGAGGCGTTCCTGTGCAGAATGACCGATTTCATCGAGAGAAATATCTCCGACAGTGACATCAACATCAACGACATCGCTGCCGCAACGGCTGTCAGCCGCTCAGGACTCAACCGTAAGATGCGCCAGCTGCTCGGCGTCACCCCTGCCGATTTCCTCAAGGAGGCACGCATGAAACGCGCGGTGAAGATGCTTAAAGAAACCTCCAAGCCTGTCGCCGATATAGCATACGCCTGCGGATTCTCCGACCCGAAATACTTCGCCAAGTGCATCAAGGCCTCGACCGGCAAGACGCCCAGCGAACTTAGAGAATAAGCAGGCGGCAAGAAATGAAAAAACAAAAGGTTACCTTTCGCATGGTGAAAGGTGACCTTTTAGCGTGTCAAAGGTCACCCTTTACATGGTCAAAGGTCACCCTTCGCCACAACTACCATAAACATATGATATGGCAACCGCCTGCCTGCCTTTTACACATCGCCATTCTCTTTCTGCCGTATAAGTAAGTCAAAATCACTGCATATCAGCCCATTTTGACCCGATTTTGCACCCAAATGAGCAGGTTTTCCACTTGTATTGCGTGTTAATACGGTAATTTTGCACCGTGAAAGATTCACAAACGGAATCACAAAGTAACCCAAAACCAATAACCCAAAACCAACAACCATGAAAAGATTCTTTCTGACACTGGTGTATCTTGTCCTGCTCTGCGCTCTCCCTTCCGAGGCTGCACGCAAGGTATGGATACTCGGTGACTCGACTGCCGCTGTGCAGGACGAGAACGGGAACAAGCGCGGTTGGGCACAGATGCTCCAGCAATTCTTCAATGCCGATGAGGTGGAAATCATCGACAAGGCGAAGTCCGGAGCGTCCAGCAAGTCCTTCTACAAGGAGACCGCCTTCTGGCCCACCATCAAGCCGCAAGTCGGCAAGGGAGACATCGTCATCATCCAGTTTGCCCACAACGACGAGAAATGTGGCGGAGCTGACGGTGACGAGCTCAACGAGTTCTTCAAGGCTAATCCGGGGCAGCAGCCTTCAGACTGGGATGCCTCCAGCAAGTATCGCGGAACTCACCCTTCCAAGACCTACCCCACCTATATAAAGGCGTACATCGACGAGGCAAAAGCCGCCGGTGCGACACCTATCGTCGTGGGAGCCATCTGCCGCAAGTATTTCTCCGGCAACACCGTCTCCGCCGCCGGGCAGCACAATCTGTGGCAGAAACACGACAAGCTGGAGAACGGCGTATACACCAAGGACTGGCAGGGCATGACAGCCGATGACGGGAGCATGGACTATCCGCTCCAGGCGAAGAAGGTAGCCGATGCTTACGATGATGTCCCGTACATCGACCTCACCAAGGCAACTAAGGACATGTACGAGAATTTCGGTGCCGACTACTGCACGGAAAACATCTTCTGCGTCACCGATGCCTCAAAGGGCTGGACAGGTGACGGCACCCATCCGTCACCGTTTGGCGCGACACTCATCGCGCGCCAGTTTGCGCAACTTGTCAAGAACCAGTATGCTTCCGAGACTGACGCGAAGAAGAAGGCCGTCCTGCAGCCGCTTGCCGACAACGCCCTTCTCACTTCCGAGATAACATTCTCTCCTACTACAGGCGACCTCGGCAAGGCATACGTAGGCCAGACACTCACGAAAGTGATAAGCGTCTCCGCTTTCTCGCTCGCCCAACCGACAGGGACATTCACCTTCACCACAACAGGAGGCTACCTCGTCTCCACCGACGGCACAAACTACGCCACGACAGCGACAGCCTCCTACACCGGTTCGACACTCATCCAGACCGTATACATAAAGCTCGATGTCGCTGCAAAGGGAACAATCTCAGGCACACTGACGGCCTCCTGCGCCTCGCTCTCCGGCAAAATAGCCCTCAAGGCAGAGGCCATATCTCTCGAAGGCGGCACGGCAGTGAAGGTTTTCTATGACCTTTCTGCCAATACCGACGTGACGGTAACAGGCCCGTGCAACGCTCTTCCCGAGACATATAGCAATATGTACGCGAAGGACTACAACACGATGAATGCCAATGCCGACTGGAGCGGCACAGCGTACGAGGGACAGAATCCGCGAGTGCAGCGCAACTGCATCGAGGGTAACAACTGGCCTGCGGGAGAGGAAGACGAGAATACCAGCCGCTACATACAGTTCGGCATGACGGCTCCTGCCGACATAGAGATTGCCATCAGCAAAATTTCTTTCTATGCCGGAGGCTCCGGCGGCAACGGAATGAGGTTCAAGGCATACTACAGCACAAGCCCAGACTTCCCTGCCAACGAGCAGAACACCACAAATTTCCTGTGGCAGACAAGCATGACTTCCAACAAGGCATACCATGTATCGACAGTGCCTGTCGTCACCATCGCCGACGGCGAGACACTCTATGTGCGCCTTTACCCGTACTACGGCTCTGCTGCATCAGGCAAAACCTTCTGCCTCAAGGACATGACAATCGAGGGCGTGGCGACAGACATATCCGCTCCCAAGGCCGAGGATGTCACGTTCGGACTAACACGCGAGATAGAGGGGACGACGTTTGCCGAAGGTACAGAGAACGTAAGAAACTCTTCCGCCACCATCACCGTGACGAATGTCTCCACTATGGACAGCAAGGGTACGAACCAAACCATGAAGCATGGCTCTGCCGCTCCGACATATACCGTTCCTGAAGGCTGGCGCAACTATTACGCCGCAAAGGGAGTTGCCGTGAAAGGTGAATATGTCGATGGATTCTACTGGGGCGTGAAGGTCTCCATTCCGGAGAACTATTCCCTCAATATCTCAAGCATCTCCTCTGACGTCTATGGCGTGAAGAACACGCTGACAAGCAAGTTTGTCGTGAAGACCGACCTCGCTTCAGAAGGTTTCCTGTACGATGGAGGCGAGCATGCGGCAAATGTAGAGAACGGAAACTGCACGAATACAGTGGATGTCTCTGCCGAGGATGCTCTCAAAGAGCTCAGCGGCGACATCTATATCCTCATGCCGTGGTACTCTGGCAGCGGCGCTACATACTACGCACTGAAAGACCTTGCCGTCACAGGTACACTGACATCTGCATCGCAGTCTGTGAAATACAGCCTCAACACATCTGTCTCTCCAGAGGATGCCGGCACCATCGTAGCCACTCCAAGCGGCAGCCAGATAAAGGAGGGAAAGGCTGTGACACTCACAGCAAAGAGGAATTTCGGCTATAAATTCCGGAAATGGACTCTCAACGGAGAGGACTACTCTACGGACGAGAAGATAACATTCACGATGGACAGCGACAAGGACTTCACCGCAGTCTTCGAGACAGTCCCTGTATATACCGTGAAGACCTTCGTGAAGAACGATGCCGAATTGTCTCTCGGTTCGGTTACCCTCTCTCCTGACGACAACAACGGCAGATATGAGGAAGGCACGGAGATTACCGCAACGGCAGAAAGCTCAAGGATTCTCAACTTCCTGAAATGGGAGGACAACAGCACTGACAATCCCCGTGTGATAACCGTCAACGGCGACATGAACATCACAGCAGAGTATGAGTTACAGGATTTCATCGCTGTATTTGATGCAAGCAAGGTACAGGCATACGCCTACCCTACCACGGCAGACTATCCTTTCCCTGCTGACATAGCATGGGATGCTGAGCGCAACGCCAAAGCGTTTGTCGCCAAGATTGCCGACGGCTCTCCTGCATACACAAAGGACGGCGGCACACCGGTGGTGCGCAACCGCATCGGTGTTGTCACGGCAGGACTCAACGGACTGTATCAGAACGGCTACAGGACCACAGACATCGCCTGGCAGTATCAGTTCTCGACAATGAAATTCACATCGGCGACCTTCGTTTCACAGATATGCGCGAAGAACAATGCCGACAAGAACTACAAGGCGCAGTACTCTCTCGACGGCAAATCGTTCACCGACATCGAGGGCGCTATATGCGAGACAGCAGGCGCAGGAAAGATTACCGACTTCACTTTCGGCATCCCTGCCGATGCGATGGGCAAGGCTCTTGTGTATATCCGCATCACGGGTACAGGCGAGGGAACATACGGTTCCTCCAACACTGAGGGAACATTTGACGGACTGGACTACTTCACCCACTCCGAGTCTGGTGTAGGAAATGTATATGTCATGGGCACCGCCGAGGTTGAGAAAGACAACGAGGCACCTGTCGTGACAAGCACAATCCCTGCCGACAAGGCCACGGGCGTATCGGCATCGGGCAAGATAACAATCTCCTACAACGAGCGTATACAGGAGGGGACTCTCGTCAACGGCAAGGCATTGCTTGACGGCAAGACGCTCACGCCGACATGGAACACCCGTTCTGTATCGTTCGACTATGTAGCCCTTGAATACGGCAAGACATATACATTCACCATGCCAGCGGGATATGTCGTGGACAAGTCCGGCAACAACGGCGAGGCTGTGACACTGACGTTCACTGTCATGGAGCGCGCAAAGCCTGCAGCAAGGATATTCGATGCTGTCGTGGACAAGTCTCTGAACCTTGCCTACGGCGAGCACATCGAGGCCACGGAGACCATGCCTAAACAATACCGCTACATACAGGATGCCATAAACGATGCGCCTGCAGCATCGGCAAAGCCTTACCTCATATATATAAAGGAGGGATACTATGACGATCCTAACCCGTATTTCAACGCAAGCTACGGCACACGCTGGACCGATGCATCGATGACGGAGACAGAGCGGATAGGCGGAAACGGAAAGAGCACGGACGGCACGGTGAAGTATGACGACTGCCGCCTGGTATATATAAACAAGCCTAACGTACATCTCATAGGTCAGGATGTGGAGAAGGTATTCATCGCCACTGACCGTCAGGATGGCGGAGACGCGAAAAACTGGCAGAAGCCGTGGTATCATGTCAATGCCGGTGCGACGATAGAGGTGCAGGCTGATGCCGACGGATTCCTCATGCATGGAATAACTGTCGACAACGAGAACTGGACAAAGGACAAGAAGGCGGGTCCACAGGCTCTCTGTCTCAATACAGATGCCGACCGTATCGTGTTTGACGGCGTGAGGGCACGCTCTTATCAGGACACATACAAGAGCAACGGCACATACAAGCGCGCCTTCTGGAACAACTCTACAATAGAGGGCTCTGTAGACTTCATCTATGGCAACGGCGATGTATGGTTTGAGAATACAGTGCTCGACATCAACCGCGACAAGGGAGGATGGATAGTGGCGCCGAACCATGAGAAGGAGACGCGCTGGGGATATGTGTTCAACAACACTACCATCACCACACATTATGCTTCTGATCCTGCCACCTACTCTATTTCGTTCGGACGCCCTTGGCATGAATATCCGAAGACAGTCTTCCTGCATACGAAGATGGAACTGACGCCGATAAGCGGCTACTGGTCTGAGACGATGGGAGGCTTGCCTGCGCT
Organism: Prevotella sp.; assembly: GCA_029054825.1. GTDB lineage: Bacteria > Bacteroidota > Bacteroidia > Bacteroidales > Bacteroidaceae > Prevotella. Next base: position 20,335 of record JAIDEM010000052.1, read on the forward strand.
CTGGGCCATCTACGACATCAAGGACAAGAACGGCAACCAGCTGCATGATGACCTTGCCGACGAGAACGGCAACAAGGTGTACTCTGACGCGTCACGCAAGGACTATTACTACACAGACAGCCAAGGCAACAGGGTGACGGGTGAGTCGAAGAACTGGCTCTCGCCAGCTGACATAGCGCAGTATACCGTGGAGAATGTGATGGCTGGAGACAAGACCGGCAATGCTCAGACAGGGGCATGGAATCCGCTGCTTACTGTGGAGAAGACCGCCACACCTGCCGTCAAGGTCAACGGAAATGTTGCTGCATGGGAGGCTGATGACTTCGCGATATGCTATGTGGTGACTGTCAACGGCATACCTTCGGCGTTCCTCACTGACACGTCTTTCGCAGGCAATGAGGGCGACAAGATTACCGTACAGTCTGTCAACGAGCATGGTATCCTCTCTGGAATGTCGGCAGAAGTTGTGCTCGGGAAGGCTACTGACATAGCAGGCGTTGAGGTTTCCGGTGACGACAACGGCACGGACGACGGCAAGCTCTACAATATTGCAGGCCAGCGCGTCACGGAGTCTGCCAAAGGCATCGTGGTAAAGAAGGGCGGCAAGTTTATCAGGAAATAATATCTCCGCCCACACAACCTTACTGACAGAAACTTAGATACATAATAATACGAGTGGCAACCGCAATATGAACGGTTGCCACTCGTATTTTCTGGTCAGTAAGTCAACAAAATTAATGTATAGTATAAAACATACTACCAATCCATTATTTCACCTCTTTCACTACATATACGACTACCGGCAAATGGTCTGAATAACCATCAAGCCACTGGCCTCCGGCGTGTGTACGCTTCGGATTTCCCTTATACTTTCCCTCTGTCTGGAAGAGGTAGTCGCGGCGGAATATCTGGTGATTATAGTATTTCAGCGAAGTGCAGTCCTTCATAACAGCCGTCTGATAGTCCTTTCCGGCATTCTTGACAAGAAGGTTAGGAGAGAGGAGTATCTGGTCGAAGAGGTTCCATACGCCGTTGTATTTCAGCGTTCCGGTGCCGCTCTTCAGCACGCTCAGCCAAGGATTGTACATATCACCCTCGGCAACATCAGCGATGGTCTCCTTGCCGCGCAGCCCCTGTGTCATGGAACGGTCTGTCGGGTCGTCATTCATATCGCCCATGACGAATATCCTTGTGTCAGGCTCTTCTGCCAGGATGCCGTCCTTTATCTTTGCCAACTGCTGTGCACCGCTGACACGGTAGAAGTCGTCGCCACGCAGACGGGAAGGGAGATGGCATACTATGCAGCACACCTTGTCACCTGCCATCATGCCTCTCACGACAAGGAAGCCACGGGTGAAGAATGTTGTATCCTCGCGCTCGAAAGGCACAAGATGTGTCTTCTCGTGGTCTATCTTGAACATCTTCGGATTATACAAACCAGCCACGTCCACGCCACGCTTGTCCACACCCTCGAAATGAATGAACTGCATATTGCGTTTCTTCAGCGGTTCTTGATTGCAGAGGTCCTGAAGGCATTTTTCATTCTCCACCTCCGACAGGCCGATGAAGGCACAGCCGTAAGGCAGTTTGTCAGTACCCATCTCTGCCAGCACGCGTGCCATGTTCCTCAATTTGTGAGTATATTTGAGTCCGTTCCACTTGTACGAACCTGTCGGGAGGAAATCATAGTCGCGCTTTCCCTCGTCGTGGCAGGTATCGAAAAGATTCTCCTGGTTGTAGAAACCGATGGCGTACATGGAATACTTTTTCTGTGCAGAGCATACGGCAATGACAGAAAAGAGAAAATAAAAGAGAAATGATAGTCTTTTCATACTCATTATGTTTTTTTTCTTGATATTGCACAGATACAATCCAGAAAT
>JAIDEM010000053.1 GCA_029054825.1 Prevotella sp.
CTCGTAAGACCTGAGCAACCAAAGAACGCCCAGGGGCCTATAGAAGTCACAGAGTTACCTATTATGACACTCGTAAGACCTGAGCAACCAAAGAACGCCCAGGGGCCTATAGAAGTCACAGAGTTACCTATTATGACACTCGTAAGGGTTCTGCAATCATAAAATGGTAGTATCCTATCACGAGAGGTATCATACGAAAGATTACGACCTATATATAAAGAGTTGATAGGACAATAATAAAATAGTCCATAGTACTCACCAGAAGCTAACCCTAATGTTTTTTCCCCATCCTCTATCCTTACACGTTCCAAGTTTTTGCAGGCATCAAATCCACCACGTAGTAAAGTTACAGTATTAGGTATGGATATTTCTTTCAAGCCCGGCCCAAAATCACAGGAAATATCCACTACAGTCAATGTTTCACCTGCATAACTCACATGTGCTGGTATCACAACATCATCAAGTGTGCTTGGATAGCCTACAAGTCTGCAAGTACGTTCTGATAATGAGACAACATCATAATAAAAACCATCTACTTCAAAGTCATAGGCGGAGATGCTCAAACTACTCAACAGGCATACTATTGTAAGTAAAGATCTTATTATTTTCAGCTTCATTTTCTTTGTTTTTTTACAAAGGAACTTCCATGCAACCTTCCTGCTGATGGATACAAAGAAGTCCCTCTACATTTTACATTTTTACAATTACGCTCACATCAATGCGTTTTAGCTCAGTCTTTTACCTTAAGACTGCCAAATTCTCCTGTTATGACAATAGAATGCGGATAAACACCCTTTGTCCTATTAGGAATTTGTTTCATTGCCTCCTTGATCGCGTCATCGGCAAGATTCCATGCTACAAACTTGTCGGTCTCTGCTGTAATCTCTGCTGTTGAACAAAACTCACATGTATAAGTCTTCTGCTTATACATAAAACTCACTTGATACAAATATAAACCATCTGTATTCATATAAATATTCTTTTCATGCCCTCGCGACCTCCAAGACTCAGGCGTTATTATAAAGATATATGATTACGGCCATAAACAAAAAAAGCGTGGAAGTCTGACAATGTCACTCGTTCCACGTTCTGAGGCTTCTCGCATTGCCCGATGATGTAAGAACGAGCAACGCAGAACCCACGCCGATGTGTTTATATAATTATCCCTCCATGCCTATACGCCTCAACATCCTATCATGCAACAGCACAACAAGATATTGGATACAAGCACGTAGGAATGTCTATAAAAACATCCCATGAGCATCTACCGTTGCCATGTTCTGACATCATCAAGAAATTTTGCGAGAATTTCAGAACGTCAAGAACAAAGCGCATGTAAACGCTTTCCCATAAATAGCAATCCCCTGTCCCTACCGGGAGACACTTCCGACATAAAGCCGTAAAGACTCATGCCTTCAGTTCGGCGTGGGTATTCTTTCACACTGAGGCTGTGACGGGACACTCGTGTCCTTGCTCTTCAGATATAAGAGAACTCCAAGGAATCGGTTTCAAAATTAGCATTTTCCTTACTAATGACAAAAGAAAGTGCGTTAAAAAAATACAAATATGCGGTATTTTCACTATTATTGCCAAATATCGGTGCAATAATACGGTGTTTGCGGTTGGGTACGGTTAGGTTCGGTTATGCGGTCGGTTCGCTTTCAGGTTTTACGGTTAGTGGTTTTGGGTTGTTGGTTATATTGTTTCTGCGGTTTTACAGGCATCCGGTTGTCACCGTACAACCGGATAACCTAAAAGCGAAGTGACCGTATAACCGTACAAAAGGTTACCCGAAGAAGATATAGCATATCACCGTTGCAGCGATGATTCCTGCAAAGTCTGCGGCAAGTCCGCAAGTCACGGCATGGCGTGTATTGCGTATTCCCACACTGCCGAAATACACTGCAAGGATATAGAACGTGGTGTCTGTGGAACCTTGGAAGATGCTTGCCAGCCTGCCGACGAAGGAGTCGGCGCCATACTGTGTCATGGCATCGACCATCATGCCACGGGCTCCGCTTCCTGAGAGCGGTTTCATGATGGCTGTAGGCAACGCTCCGACGAAGTCTGTGTTGCCGCCGAGGGACTCCACTGCGAAGGATATGCCGTCTATAAGCCAATTCATCGCTCCTGAGGCGCGGAAAACTCCTATGCCTACAAGTATAGCCACAAGGTAGGGAATGATGGTCACAGCGGTCTTAAAGCCCTCCTTTGCGCCCTCTATGAAGGCATCATAGACATTGATATGTCGGCGTATGCCTGAGATTATGAATGTGCAGATGATGGACATAAGGATGACATTGGCTGCTGTCGTGGAGACTATATCCATCGTTTCCCTGCCCATCATGGAGAAGCCCCATATTATCGTCGCCACAATGAGACACATTATGCCGGCGACGGTGAGCATGGTCCTGTTGAAGAGGTTTATCTTCTGGAACACGGATGTCACCACTATGCCTGTCAATGTGGAGAAGAATGTGGCAAGAAGCAACGGGATGAACACATCGGTAGGGTTTGCCGCACCGAGTTGGGCGCGGTAGACCATTATGCTTACGGGAATGAGTGTCAGTCCAGATGTGTTCAGCACGAGGAACATTATCATGGGATTTGTCGCCGTAGCCTTGTCCTTGTTCATCTCCTGAAGCTCTCCCATAGCCTTCAGCCCCATGGGGGTGGCGGCATTGTCGAGGCCGAGCATGTTCGCCGCGATATTCATGAAAATCGTTCCTGTGACAGGATGGCCCTTGGGAATATCGGGAAACAGGCGGCAGAATACCGGAGAGAGCAACCGTGCAAGACTGTTCACGATACCGCCCTTCTCTCCTATCTTCATTATGCCGAGCCAGAGGGAGAGGGCTCCGGTAAGGCCTATGGATATCTCGAAAGCTGTCTTTGCCGACTCGAATGTGGAGTCTATGATGGCCGGGAACACCGTGATGTCGCCGAGAAACACGAGTTTCACGAGTCCTATGGCAAAGGCTATCAGGAAGAATGCTATGAATATGTAGTTGAGTACCATTGTCTTGTGCCGCCCTTCTGGCTGTCAGCCGTTACGTATAAGTAAATGAAAGAAATAATGTATGATATATTTACCTTTTCCGGTAGATAACAGCGTTTGATTTTGTTTGTCTACTTGAACTCTACAACGACCTTCTCATAGCCTATCGCACGGAAGCGTCCCGACATCCTGTCTGTGGCAAGACGGCGTGCGTCTGACGACACCTTAGGGGTCAGTGCTGCATTGATCATCTTCTGCCTTGCACGCTCAAGCATCGCCTGCTTCATAGTCTTGTCTGCCTCAAGGTCGTCATCTTCCGACAAGACAAGCTCCGTACGGCTTTCGTCTATGAAGTTGGAATCGAGCAGACAGATATCGGGGAGGGTCACCCAGACGGTATCTTCCTTGCGCACACACCACTCCTCGGACAGTCTTCTCATGTCTATGCCCACGGAAACCCTGCCGTAATAGCGGCGTTGCAGCTTGTCCTTGACAAGTCCAAGCCAGCGTCTGGCAACGGTATCCACCTGCACATTGGCATCGACATACGCCAGTTCCCATTGTCCTATAGAGCGTATTGAATCCATGACGGCGGCGGTCTGCTCCACCCTCTCTTCCTGTGAGGTGGAGATTCCTGTTTCCTTCAGGAGCCATCTCATGCCAAGCCACAGGACGGCAAGCAGCACAACGGCCGCCAATGCCATATACATATATCTTTTCAAGATGTTCATTTCTTCAGGTGCAATCGTTTGAGTATCGGTGTAAGGGGCATGTCATGCTTCACGACATGTGCCAGGAACAGCACTATCACCACGGTATTCACCGCCAGAGCCGCGAAGGCCGGCAGGGTGCGGTTGCTCCACTCGATGATGACGTAGAACAATATCGTGATGAGCACGTATACGGATATGCTGCCCATAGGATAGTGTATAGGATTCTTCCTCTGGCCCACGATGTACGAGAGCGTCATCGCCGTGGCATAGCCGGCAAAGCCTCCCCATGCGCAAGCCATGTATCCGTATTCCGGGACAAAGAGGATATTCACGGCAACGAGCACGGCACAGCCGGCAAAGGAGAACCACGCGCCCCACACGGTCTTGTCGATGAGCTTATACCAGAACGAGAGGTTGAAATAGATTCCCATCATTATCTCCGCCGCCATGACAACAGGCACTGTGGCGAGACCGGCATGGTAGTCGCTCCTCACTATATGTTTCAGGACATCAAGGTAACCCATTACACAGAGGAAAGCGAAGAGCGTGAAGATGATGAAATATTTCATCGCCACGGCATAGTATTCCTTGGAGTCCTTGTCCTTGGCTCTTGCGAAGACTATCGGTTCGTAGGCATAGCGGAAGGCCTGCGTTATCATTGCCATGATCATCGCCACCTTGACACATGCGCCATACACCCCGAGCTCCACCTGTGCCTCTTCCATGGTATGTATGCCCGTCCTTGTGTAAGCCCAGGGGAATATCATCTTGTCGAGAGCCTGGTTGAGTATGCCGGCGATGCCCAGCACGAGTATCGGCCATGAATAGGAAATCATACGTCTCAGCAGGGAGAAGTCAAAGCTCCACTTTATGGAAATAAGCTCGGGGATGAAGAAGAATGTTATCAGTGCCGTGCATACGAGGTTGAGTGAGAACACGTAATAGACATCGTCTTTTCCAAGAACGATGAAGTAAAGCAGATTGAGACCGATGTTCATGATGATGAACAGTAGTTTCAGAGCCGCGAATTTCATAGCCTTTTTCCTGTATCTGAGATACGAGAACGGTATTGCCTGTATCGCATCGAGCGACACTGTAGCGGCCATCATGAGGACATAGTCGTGGTGTGCAGAGTAGCCGAGCCAGTCACAGAGCGGTGTCGTGAATCCTGCTACGCCAAGCATGAACACTGCGGTCAACATACCTACGATGCCCATCGTGGTGGAGAAGACCGTGTCCGGATTCTCGCCTTCCTTGTTGGCGAAGCGGAAGAAAGTCGTCTCCATGCCGAATGTCAGCACCACAAGTATCAGTGCGGTGTATGCATAGAGGTTGGTCACGACGCCGTATCCGCCACTTGACGCGGCGATGACATGTGTATAAAGCGGCACGAGCAGGTAATTGAGAAACCTGCCCACAATGCTGCTGAGGCCGTAGATGGCCGTGTCTTTTGCTAAGGAAGCGAGCTTTGACATCTTTCCTGTATCCTTTTCTCTTTATGCTGTATTGTTTTCACGTCTCCAGCCACACCTGTTCCATACGGGATTATGACGGAAGATATTGTACGGGGCTCATACGAGCATATCACACGCTATCCTACCGAACCCTCAAGCGATACGGAGAGGAGTTTCTGGGCCTCTACGGCAAACTCCATAGGGAGCTTGTTCAGCACGTCCTTGGCATATCCATTGACGATAAGTCCTACGGCCTGCTCCATGGAGATGCCGCGCTGCTGGCAGTAGAACAGCTGGTCTTCGCTGATTTTAGATGTCGTTGCCTCGTGCTCGAAGATAGCGGTATCGTTGCGCACGTCCATGTATGGGAACGTATGTGCGCCGCATTCTGAACCGAGGAGCAGGGAGTCGCATGACGAATAGTTGCGTGCATTGTCGGCCTTGGATGTCGCGCGGACAAGACCGCGGTATGAATTCTGCGAGTGTCCGGCGGAGATACCTTTGGAGATGATGGTCGATTTGGTGTTCTTTCCCATGTGTATCATCTTCGTGCCGGTGTCTGCCTCCTGGTAATTGTTTGTCACGGCGACAGAGTAGAACTCCGCCACGGAGTCATCGCCACGCAGGATACATGAAGGATACTTCCATGTTATCGCCGAACCGGTCTCTACCTGTGTCCAGGAGAGTTTGCTGCCTTTGCCGCGAAGGTCTCCGCGCTTGGTGACAAGATTCAGGACTCCGCCCTTGCCGTTCTCGTCGCCCGGATACCAGTTCTGTACGGTAGAGTATTTCACCTCTGCCCTGTCCTTAACGATAATCTCCACGATAGCGGCATGAAGCTGGTTCTCATCGCGCATAGGAGCCGTGCATCCCTCAAGGTAAGAGACGTAGGAGTCATCGTCGGCAATGATGAGTGTACGCTCAAACTGTCCCGTATTGCGGGCGTTGATGCGGAAATAAGAACTCAGTTCCATAGGACAGCGCACGCCTTTCGGTATATATACAAAGGAGCCGTCGCTGAACACTGCCGAGTTCAGAGCCGCGAAGAAGTTGTCACGATATGGTACTACGCTGCCGAGATATTCCTTCACGAGGTCTGGATGCTCCTTTATGGCCTCTCCTATGGACATGAATATGATGCCCTTCTCCTTCAGTTTCTCCTTGAATGTAGTCTTCACCGAGACGGAATCCATGATGGCATCGACTGCCACGCCGCTCAGGGCGAGACGCTCTTCAAGCGGTATTCCCAGTTTGTCGAATGTCTTCATAAGTTCCGGGTCTATATCATCAACGGTCTTCACGTTGCTCTCCTTCTTTGCCATAGGGTCGGCATAGTAGGATATAGCCTGATAGTCTATCTCCGGCACATTGACGTGTGCCCATGTCGGTTGCGTCATCTTCTCCCAGTGGCGGAAAGCCTCAAGGCGGAAATCGAGCATCCACTGCGGCTCACCTTTCTTGGCTGATATGAGGCGTACTACATCCTCATTGAGTCCGACGGGGATTATCTCTGTATGTACATCGGTGGTGAAGCCGTATTCGTATTTCTGTTCGGCCACCTGCCGCACAAATTCGTTCTTCTCTGCCATTCTTGTATCTACAGTGTCTTTTATCTTTCTTCGTTTCACTTAAATTGTAATGTCCTGCGCTTTCAGTTCGTCAGCCACAGTACACAGCTCATCATACCACTCCTGTCCGAAGCGTCTGACAAGCGGTCCTTCAAGGAATCTGTACAGCGGGAGATGAAGTTCACGGCCTTTCCTTACACCATCCTTACAGATGTTCCAGCGGTGGTAGTTCAGCCCTACCGTACCATTGCCGAACTCCTTGACGCGTATCGGGTACAATGCGCAGGAGATAGGCTTGCACCATGCTGTCTTTCCTGCCCTGAAAGCCTTCTCCGTGGCGCAGAGACAGCATTTGCTGACCGTGGTGCCGCCGATGTCTATGTCATCGTAGTATGTGAAGACGCAGTCCTTGCCGTTGACAATGCTTGTCACGAGGTCGCCCTCACGGTCGGTATATGCCACGCCCTGCCGCTCTACCGTTGCCTGTGCACTGGCGGAGAGGTCAGGCCATACAGTATCGAGGCAGTCCTCAAGATGGCCTATCTCGTCAAGCGTGACAGGTGCTCCGGCATCGCCCTCTATGCAGCACTGTCCCTTGCAGGACTCAAGGTCGCAACAGAATTCCTCTGTAAGGATATCTGTCGAGACGAGTATTCCCTGTATCTCTACTATCATAACTTATTCCGCACACGATTTGCAAACGCAACAAAAGCATCTGCAAACCGTCTGTCTTCATATATCCTTAAGTTATCTTACACGAAACTGATGACCTTCACCTTCTCCGCCCCCTGTTCTCCCATGGCGGTATCGTCACGGCGCGGTGTCCCGGTCGACTGGTTTATCAGGTCGTTGAGCTGCTGACGCGAGCGCTTTGCAGTAGGAGTATTCTCAACAGCATCGATGATTGTGTCGTTGTCAAGGTCTTCGGCGTTGAAAATATAGATATTGGCGGCGCGGCGCACGAACTTGTTGTCCGTCTCGCCATAATACTTGCGGCGGCGCTCGTCCCTCTTCGCCTCAGCCTCAGCCCTGGCTGCCTCAGCGATAGCCTCTTCCTGATCCTGCTTCTTGACACGCTCCGATAGCCCGTCAACAGCAGAGAGTCCGAAGCCTGTAGCAAGGATAGTGACCTTTACCTTGTCGCCGAGCTCAGGGTCGTTGAACAGTCCCCACTTGGTCTCTATCTCGTCGCTGAAGCCGTCCATGAAGTCATTGACATCGTTCATCTCGTCCATCATGAGTCCCTGTGCATTCTTCTCGGCAGAGGAATAGATGGCAAGGAGTATCTTCTTGGAGTCGAAGATGTCCTTGTTGTTGAGCAACGGTGAGTCGAGAGCATCCTGTATGGCCTTCTTGACACGTCCCTCACCCTCGCCGTAGCCTGTAGACATGATGGCCACGCCGCCATTCTTGAGAACTGTCTTGACATCATTGAAGTCAAGGTTGATGATACCGTGCTCGGTGATTATCTCCGCTATGGACTTCGCGGCGATGGAGAGGGTATCATCGGCCTTGCCGAACGCCTGCATGATAGGCAGGTCAGGGTATATCTGGAGGAGGCGCTGGTTGTTGATGACAAGGAGCGCGTCGACATTGCTTGCTATCTCCTCCACGCCGTCAAGGGCTTGGTCTATCTTCTTCCTTCCCTCAAACTGGAACGGGATGGTCACGATACCGACAGTCAGGATACCCTGTGCCTTGGACTCTCGTGCTATGACAGGAGCGGCTCCAGTACCTGTGCCGCCGCCCATTCCTGCTGTGATGAATGCCATCTTTGTACCGTCGGAGAGCATGTTGCGTACAGCATCGATGGTCTCCTCTGCCGCCTCACGGGCACGTGCTGGACGGTTGCCCGCGCCAAGTCCTTCGTTGCCGAGCTGCAGACGTACAGGTACAGGGGAATCATTGAGAGCCTGTGCATCAGTGTTGCAGAGTACAAATGACACATCATGGATGCCTTCGCGGTACATGTGGTTGACAGCATTGCCGCCACCGCCACCGACGCCGATGACCTTTATTATGCTCTGCTTCTTCTCAGGTGCACCGAAATCCACGAGATTGGATATTATATTGTTATTGTCCATAAAGCCTTGTTCTTTTTTTTATACGTTTCAACATTGTCTTACTTGTTCTCCTGCGCTACTCCTCTGGGTCGGTCATCTTCTTGAAGAAATTGACTATGCCGCGCTTTATCTTCGTTGAAGGTGAATTTTCCCTGCGTATGCGCTCCTCTTCGGCCTTTCTCGCCTCTTCCTCCTCGGCCTTGCGGCGTGCCTCTTCTTCGGCTTTGCGGCGTGCTTCCTCTTCAGCGGCCTCACGCTCCTTGACTGTAGGTACCTGTCCCGGCTTCATCTCGCTGATAGGACGTGAGCCCGGAGTGCCGTTTGCTGCCTCCATTTCCGAGCCGAAGATGCTGTTCACCTCGCTGAGAGGCCTGCCGGAAGAGAGATCGTCTGACTTCACAAGCAGGGCGAGAGCCGTACAGAGAGTGGCATTGTCATCGATGGTGACTGACTTATGGGTATTGACGCTGGCGTTGATGGCCTTGGCTATGCGTATCTTGTCAATATTGGAGTATTTGCGGAAGGCTGTCTCAATATTCTTCATGTTGCATCCGCCGCCTGTGATGACGATACCTCCGACAAGTTTGTCGACATATTCTGACGGTATCTGTGCCAACGCGTTCTTGATGATTTCCTCCACACGTGCCTCTACGACAGAGACGAACTCGCGCTGCGGAACTGACCTCTGAGGGTCGATGCTGAGCTTCATGTCAAGGTCGACATCAGAGGAGTTGGTGAGTGCGGAAGCATATTTCAGTTTCATCTTCTCAGCCTCCATCTCATCAATATGGAACGATGCTATATCCTTTGTTATGTTCCATCCGCCCATTGGGACTGTGACGATGTGTCGGAGGATATTCTTGTAGTATACGGATACTGTAGTGGTCTCCGCTCCAAGGTCCACAAGGATACAGCCCGTGCGCTTCTCCGACTCCGTGAGGACACTGTCGGCGAGAGCTATAGGGGCAAGATAGTAGCGTGGTGTAGGCATCTTCTCCTGTTCGAAACACTTGGAGAGGTTACGGTAGAAGGCGTCACGCCATACGATATTGAGGAAATTTCCCTCTATGCGGTTGCACTCTATGCCTACGGGATCGAGCTGGAACTGTGAGTCGACCTTGTACTCCTGCGGTGCCACGTCAAGGATTGTCTTACCCTGATAGTGTGTGGCGCGATTGCCGTCCATCATGTGGTCTATGATGCTGTTGTTGACCACGGTGGCTTCGTCAAGGTCTTTCACCATTGTATTGACCACGCTGCGTATGCCCTGTCCTCCTATGCCGACATGGACAAGCGTAATCTCTGTCTGCAGCTGGTCCTGCAGACGGCGTATGATATTCCGTATGCACTGGTTGGTCTTATCTATATTGTAAACTACGCCTTTGCGGATACAGGTGGATGCTGCCTCTGAGGCGATGGCAAGAACGGTAACGCTACCGTCCATCTTCTTCTGACCGGCGATGCCGATAATCTTGGAAGAGCCGAGTTCGATGGCTACATAAAATTCTTTTGCTGCTGGCATAATGTGTATTGTTTTACGGAGTATTTACTGTTGTTTCTGTTCTGTTTAATTGTTTTGTATTGTATTGCTTCCCTGTACGGTGCTGTTGGCCGATGCCTCCACTGCCTCGCTTTCATGCATCGGGTCAGGTTCTGCGACAACCGGTATCACAGGGTTCACAGGAGGTTTCTTGCAGATAATCTGGTTACGGAACTGTACGTCGATGGTCTCGTACTTATTCCAGCCCGTCTCTTTCAGTCCGTAGATATAGAACTTCTCCAGCCTGTCGAGTTTCTCCTTGACATAGGCTGTGACATCCTCGTTCCTCTTCTCCTGTGTCTCCCGTTCAGGAAGATAGCCGAGGAAGATTATATGATTGCCCACACGCGGCACGATCTCTACACCGAGGTCATCCATGATATTGACTTGCTCTATCTGGTTGCGCCAGAAATCGCTTTTCATGACGGTATTTGCAAGTATCGACACGTACTGCCGGGCGAAAGGCTTCGAGACATTGCCTGTGACGATTATGAGGTCGGAGGTGTACTTTGAATTTGGCATTATGCCACCGTTCTCGTCTATATAGTAATCGTCACCGTTCTCACTCTTGATGCGCACGAGAGGCGAACGTTGGGTAACGTAAATGAGCACATGACCGTCTGTCGTCTTGCAACACTCGGCGGTATTGACAAACGGCGAATTGCACAGCACGCTCTCTATCTTGCGCGGCGAAATACGGTCAAGGTCCTTACCAAGAGGATAGAGACCTTTATTCGTGAGTATGGCCTTTATCTCGTCGGCATTGAGGAATCCGTATGTCGTCTCGTCGGTGATATTGATGTTCACCTTCGTGCATTTCGTCGCCAACTCCTGAGGATTGTTGAACGCCGTGACGGCAAGCAGGAGATATACCGCAAGGGCAATGTCGATGAATATGATGATATACTTTTTCAATTATCTTTCGGATATTTTCTTGTGTATGTTGCCTGTATGTGCATTATATTGCCGGAAGTCATGCGTGAGATCAGTCTTTGGCCTTAAGAATCTCCGCTATCCTGTCGCAGTAGTTGTCGAGATCTCCTGCACCGAGCACTATGAGGACATCGAAATCGCGTGACTTGACGAAATCCAGCACGGAGTCTTTCTCTATAATCCGTTTCTCCACGCCTTCCGGAAGGTTGTCATATATGAGACGTGACGTAACGCCTTCTATCGGCAACTCACGTGCCGGATATATCTCAGTAAGGATGACCTCGTCAAGAATGCTCAGCGCGGAGGCGAACTCTTTATGGAAGTCGCGTGTACGGGTGTAAAGATGCGGCTGGAATATAGCTGTAATCTTGCGGTCCTTGTACAATTCGCGCATGGAGCGTGCCGACTGGAGTATCTCCTTGGGGTGGTGCGCGTAATCAGAGAGGAACACGTGGCGTGCATCCTTGAGCTTGAAATCGAAGCGCCGGTCAACACCTCCGTAGGTCTCCATGCCGCGACGCAGTTCCTCGGCTGTACATCCATTGAGCTGTGCCATGGCCATGGCGCAGATGCCGTTCTCTATGTTCACCGGTATCGGCTGTCCGAGATTGATGTCGCGGACAGCTTCTATCGGGGATATGAAGTCGAAGACAATCTCCCCGTTTGCTATGCGGATGTTCTCCGCATGGAAGTCGCCCTCGTCCCTTGAGTATTCATATACACGGACACCTGCCTGAGGCTCAGCCTTCATCTTCAGACCCTTATGGATAATGAGTGCACCGCCCGGCTGTATAAGGGTGGTATAGTGGCGGAAAGACTCGAGATATGCCTCCTCTGTACCATAGATATCGAGGTGGTCAGGATCTGTCGAAGTGATGACTGTCATCCATGGACGGAGCCAGTGGAAGGAGCGGTCGAACTCATCGGCTTCTATGACAACGAACTCCGACTTGTCGGAAAGTATATTGTTTGTGCCGTAATTCTTCGATATGCCTCCGAGGAAAGCGTTGCAGTCGATGTGCGACTGATGCATTATATGTGCGCACATTGTTGATGTGGTGGTCTTGCCGTGTGTGCCGGCGAAGCACAGCCCTTTCTTGTCCTGTGTCAGCATGCCGAGTATCTGGGCACGCTTCATCACACGGAAACCGTTCTGCTGGAAATAGCAAAGCTCTCCATGCTCAGCAGGAATTGCAGGAGTATAGCACACGACACAGTTGTCCTTGTCTTTGAACACCGGGTCTACAGCGTCTATATTGTCTTCGTAATGTATGTCTATGCCTTCACGTACAAGGGCTTCTGTGAGTGCCGACGGTGTCTTGTCGTATCCTCCTACCTTGTATCCATTCTTGTTGAAATAGCGCTCGAGGGCTGACATTCCTATGCCTCCTGCACCTATAAAGTATATTGCCTTCATATATCTGTTGTCTTTCTTGTGTCATTGTCGCGCGGTCTCATACCTTACGTACCGCATAAGGCGGTGTGCATGTGACTGTGCGGACATACCATGTGTTACTTCTTCTCTGCCTGCTCTATGACAATCTTGGCGATGACTTCTGCAGAATCGTAGAAAGCAAGTTTCTTTACCTCTGTCTCAAGGGCGAGAATCCTTGCCTTGTCGTTGACAAGCGCTATGGTCTCAGCCACAAGGGTCTGACGGGCATCCTTATCTGCACAGAAAACTGCCGCATTCTTGTCTGACAGTGCACGGGCGTTCTTTGTCTGATGGTCTTCCGCGACATTGGGCGAAGGGACAAGTACCGCAGCCTTGCCGAGGAGACAAAGTTCGGAGATGCTTGATGCTCCGGCACGTGAGATGACTACATCTGCCGCACGGTATGCCATGGCCATGTCGGAGATGAACGCCTGAGGATGTACGAGTCTTGTGCCGCAGGCCTCGGCCTTGCACTGGCATTCGTCAGCATAGAACTTTCCTGTCTGCCAGAGTACCTGTATGCCTGCTTTCTCAAAGGCACCGATTCCCTGTGCTATGCTGTCGTTTACAGTCCGTGCTCCCAGCGAGCCACCTATGACAAGGACTGTAGGACGTTCAGGCTCAAGACCGAAAGCCTTGCGGGCTTCCTCACGCGAAGCCTTGCACTCAAGGAGGGACTGGCGTACGGGATTGCCTGTGAGGACGATGCGCTCCTTTGGAAAGAAGCGTTCCATGCCTTCATAGGCTACACATATCTTGACAGCTTTCTTGGCCAAAGACTTGTTGGTCACGCCGGCATAGGAATTCTGCTCCTGCACGATGCACGGTATACCCATGGAGTATGCGGCATTCAATGTAGGGCTGCTGGCATATCCACCGACGCCTACGACAGCCTGAGGATTGAACTCACGGATGACTTTCTTCACCTGTGAGCGGCTTTTGAGGAAATCTATCATCACGCCGATATTCTTCGGACTCCAGAGAGGGCGTATCAGTCCGCGGACGGGAAGCCCGACAATCTTGTAGCCTGCCTGTGGCACACGTTCCATCTCCATTCGTCCGTTTGCACCGACAAACAGTATTTCTGCGTCAGGACGCAGAGCCTTTATTGCGTTGGCTATCGATACGGCTGGGAAGATATGACCTCCTGTGCCGCCGCCGCTTACCATGATTCTCATAGGTATTGTCGTTTTATTCTTTATTCGCTGTATGGGGTTTCTTCAATGAATTGTGCTTCGTAGGCTCTCGCCATCTGACAGCATGTCTACGGCATGGCCGTATGAGGCAAGCGCCATGTAAAGGTTCTTATACATGAGCCTTCTGTATAGGCTGACGTTTCTTTGCCGACTTTGATATAGAGAGGAGCATACCGATATACACACAGTTGATGATGGTCGATGTTCCACCCTTGCTGACGAGCGGCAACGGCTGTCCTGTGACGGGTGCGAGCCCTACGGCAACGAGCATGTTGAACATCGCCTGGATAACGAGAAGCATACCAATACCCATGGCAAGATATGCCGGGAAGGTGTTAGCACAGTTACGGGCGATGTGTCCGGCGCGCCAGAAGATGATGACATACAGTCCGGCAACAAGTGTCGCGCCCCAAAGGCCGAGTTCCTCTATTATGATGGCGAAGATGAAATCGGAGAAGGCCTGCGAGATGAAGTCACGCTCTTCGGAGTTGCCTGGGCCGCAACCGATGCCCTGACTCTTGACAATGGCAATGTTGGCATGTGCCACCTGTGCGTCCTTGTCAAGGTCATATTCGTCAGGAGCGATATCTTCGCTGGATGTGAACTTCACTATTCGGGACTTCCATGTGTCGAAACGATGCAGGAGCCCTCCTTTCTTTTCCGTGGCATTACCAGCTTGTCCCTTTGCGGAATCGGAGACATATTCCACTTTTGTGGCATTTCCCTCTGATTTCTCTGATGCAGTCTTGCCAAACGCCATGATGCTTGATACAGCAATGACACCGCCGATAATGACCACGCCAAGCAGCTTGCCGAGCTGCGAAAGGGGCACACGGGCGATGAACATCATGAAGAACACCACAGCTGATATCAGCACTGAGGTGGAGAAATTCTCAAAGAATATCGGCAGTACAATAAATAAGCTTGTGACGAGCACCCACCAGAAAGCCTGACGGTCCGCACCTTTCTCGGTCTGCATCGCACTGAGTATCTGTGCCACAGCGAGTACAAGCGCTCCCTTTGCTATTTCCGACGGCTGGAACTGTATGCCGGCTATTCCCATCCATCTGCTTGCTCCATTGGTGCTTTGGCCGAAGAGAAGGACTATAAAGAGCATTATCACTGATACTGTCAGCAGCGGGAAGGTGACTATCTTAAAGTACTTGCAGGGGACATTAAGCACACATATCATCGCACCTATGCCTAGGAGAATGAAGAATGTATGCTTCATCACGGGAAACCAGTAGCTATCTCCCTTGTATGTGAGAAATGAGGAAGCTGAGAACACCTCAACGATGCTCACCAGACAGAGGATGAAGAATATCATCCAGATGACCTTGTCTCCCTTAAAGAGATTTTCTAATTTCTTGTTCACTCTACCTTATATTATATAAATTATGGGTATTTTCTATTATCGTCATTATCCTCCACAGCATAGCAAGTCATGGATACGTGCCTGCAACCATTGCCATTTTACGGGAACAAGATGCGGTGTGATAATGGCAATCCGTTCATTGTCATGCTGATTATTGCATTTCCCTGACAAGGGTCTTGAACTGTTCGCCACGGTCTTCCATGTTCTTGAACAGGTCGAACGATGCACAGCATGGCGAAAGGAGTACACAGTCGCCAGGTTGTGCCAGACTGCGGCATGCTTCCACACAGTCTTTCATGGAATGAGTGTCGGCTACAGGAAGCCCGAGGGTGTCGAAACTGTCATGCAGTTTCGCATTGTCTGCACCGAGATATACTACGGCACGGCACTTCTCCTTTACTATATCCGTAATGGCGGAGTAGTCATTACCCTTATCTTTCCCGCCTACGATAAGCACTGTAGGCCTGTCCATGGCTTTCAAGGCTACAAAGCAGGCGTCGACATTCGTGGCTTTTGAGTCATTGATGTACAACACTCCATCCTTCTCCTCAACACGTTCGAGACGGTGTTCCACACCTGGGAAATCCTTCAGGCACTGGCGTACAAGAGCCTCATCGACACCCACGCTCCTCGTTGCGAGATAGGCGGCGAGGGCATTACGCCTGTTGTGCTGTCCCATCTGCGAGAATTCAAGTTCCATATCGTCAAAGTCTGAGTCCACAAAGGCATAGAGCGACGGATTGCCGTCATTTGCCGGGCGGCTTGACGGCGTAGGCTGCGGAGCATATCCGAGCACACGTTTGCGCAACTCTTCTGTGATATGTTCGTCCTCTTTCCAGTAGACGAAGATGTCTTCCTCTGTCTGGTTCTGGATAATGCGCATCTTAGAGTCCGTATAGTTCTGCATCGGTGTGGCACCATTGCCGAGAACATCAAAGCCGTATCTGTCGAGATGGTCCGGCGTAATGTTCATAAGCACGGAAATGTCTGCACGGAAACTGAACATATTGTCCAGCTGGAAGGAGCTTATCTCAAGGACATACCAGTCGTGGTCTTCCGTAGCGACCTGCAGGGCATAGGAGCGTCCGATGTTTCCTGCAAGCCCGACATCAAGTCCGGCCTTGCGCATGATGTAGTATATGAGTGACGTTGTCGTTGTCTTGCCGTTGGAGCCCGTGATGCAGACTGTCTTGCCACGGCTGTAACGCTGTGCGAATTCCAGTTCGGCAAAGATAGGAGTGCCCTTTTCCAACAGCATCTTCACGAGCGGTGCCGTATCAGGAATACCTGGACTTTTCACCACCTCATCGGCATCGAGTATCAATGCCTCCGTATGCTTTCCCTCCTCCCAGTCTATGCCATGGGAGTCAAGAAGTGTCTTGTACTTATCCTGAATGGTGCCCATATCCGATACAAACACATTGTATCCCTGCTTCTTCGCGAGGATTGCCGTGCCTGCGCCGGACTCTCCCGCACCAAGTATTGCTATCTTCTTCATATTCATCAAAAGCTTTACATCCAACGTTTTTTCTTATTCTATAATACTTTCCGCAAGACCGTTGCGGAGTATATGCCTACCTTATCTTCAGCGTTATTATTGCAAGGGCTGCAAGGAGCACGGTGGTAATCCAGAATCTTGTCGTGATTTTCGATTCCAGCCAGCAGCCGCGAGGCCAGTCGAGCAGTACTTTCACGTCAGGGGCGAGCTGTCCTGGCAGTATGCGGAACGTATCATGGATAGGAGCCCGCTTGAACAGGCGGAGCTTCTTGCCGCGCTTGTTACCATATTTCGCCACCTGCACCTGAAGCATCACGGAGACGCTCTCCATGAAGAAGATGAAGCAGAGGACAGGTATGAGCAGCTCCTTATGTATGATAATCGCCGTGACGGCTATGATTCCGCCGATGGGAAGCGAACCTGTATCGCCCATGAATATCTGTGCCGGATAGGCATTGTACCACAGGAAGCCAATCAGCGCACCAATGAACGCGCAGAGGAATATCACAAGTTCCTGTGAGCCTGGTACATACATGATGTCAAAATAGGACGCAAACGCCATATTCGACGATACGTATGCCAGTATGCCCAGTGCCACTCCTATAATCGCGGCATTGCCCGAGCACATGCCGTCCATGCCGTCATTGAGGTTGGAGCCATTGGATACCGCCGTGACAACGATAATGGTCATCAGCACGAACACAGCCCAGCCTGCTGCATTGCTGTACTTTCCGCAGAAGCTCACAAACCACTTGTAGTCAAGGTTATTGTCCTTGACAAAAGGTATCGTCGTTATAGTGGACTTCACTGGTTCGCTCTTGTGTACGACAATCTCCGTGCCCTGCTTCTTCATGGAGACATTCTCACGGATGACTGCATCGGGAGAGAGCCACAGCGTAAGACCGACAAAGAGTCCGAGAAGGCACTGTCCTGCAAGCTTGTAGACAGGACGCAGTCCGTCTTTCGTCACCTTCATCTTTATATAGTCGTCTATAAAGCCTATCGCACCGAGCCACACTGTCGTGACGAGGAGGATAATCATGTATATGTTGCGCAACCTGCCGAAGAGCAGGCAAGGCACGAGAATGGCCACAAGGATGATGACGCCGCCCATTGTAGGCACTCCTTTCTTCTGCTGGCCGTAAGGGTCTATGGAGACATCGCGCTGCGCCTCGTTGACATTATGCCTACGCAGCCATTTTATAAAATGTTCGCCGAACCAGATGCTTATGACGAGCGAGAATATCAATGCCAGTATGGCACGGAAAGAGATATAGCTCCACAGATGTGCTCCATGGATGCCGAACTGCTCCAGGAAGCGGAAAAGGTAATATAGCATGATGTTAATACGGTTCTGTTCTTATTCTTGTTACATTCCGAAAGCCTTGCGTACCTCCTCACGGTCGTCAAAATGATGCTTCGTCTCGCCTATTATCTGATAGTCCTCGTGTCCCTTTCCGGCTATGAGGATGACATCTCCCGGCTGTGCCAGTGCCACGGCGGTCCGTATGGCCTGTCGGCGGTCGGTGATGCGGAGTACACCCTGACGCTGCACGGCATCAAGTCCAGCCTCCATATCATCGAGAATCATCTCAGGGTCTTCCTTGCGCGGATTGTCAGAAGTGAGTATCACCTTGTCGCTCTGACGCACAGCTTCCTGTGCCATAAGCGGACGCTTGCCTTTGTCACGGTTGCCGCCACAGCCACAGACTGTTATCACATGTCCCTTGCCGTTCAGCACTTCGTGGATGGCCTTGAGGACATTGTCTATCGCATCAGGGGTATGTGCATAGTCGACGATGGCTGTCACTCCGTTTCCTGAGCGGACAGGCTCAAGTCTTCCGGCAACGCTCTTCAATGTGGAGAGGACAAGCAATATGTCTTCTTCCTTCTTTCCCAGCATCAGTGCAGCGCCATACACAGCAAGGAGATTGGAGACATTGAACTTGCCGATGAACTGCACGGCAACCTCATGTCCGTCTATCTCGAGAAGCATGCCGTCGAAATGGCATTCGAGGATACGTGCCTTGAAATCTGCCATGCCACGTGTACTGTATGTCTTCACCGTCGCCTTTGTGTTCTGCACCATCACCATGCCGTTCTTGTCATCGGCATTGGTTATCGCAAAGGCACCCTTCGGCATATTGTCGAAGAAGAGTTTCTTCGCATCACGGTAGCTCTCGAACGTGCCGTGGTAGTCCAGATGATCGCGGGTAAGATTTGTGAACATGCCGCCAGCAAACTCCAATCCTCCTATACGCTGCTGCACGATGGCATGACTTGAACACTCCATGAAGGCATACTCGCAACCTGCCTCCACCATGCGTGCGAGAAGGCGGTTCAGCTCTATAGGATCCGGCGTCGTATGCGATGCCTCCACAGCCTCGTCCTCTATATAGTTGCAAACCGTAGAGAGGAGACCGCACTTATGTCCCATCCTCCGGAACATATTATATAATAAGGTGGCAATGGTCGTCTTGCCGTTTGTGCCTGTCACGCCGACGAGCCTCAGCTTGCGTGAAGGGTCTCCGTAGAACATCGTGGCGGCAGGACCTACTGCCATCTCGCACGACTCCACCTGTATGTAAGTGACATTCTCATCGATGTCAAGAGGCATATCCTCGCAGATGACAGCCACGGCCCCGAGCTCCACAGCCTTAGGTATGAACCTGTGGCCGTCCACCTGTGTGCCTTTCATTGCCACGAATATGTATCCAGGCCGTATCTGACGGCTGTCTATCTCTATTCCCTTAATATCCTTGTCGGTGTCGCCTACTGTCTTCAGTACGCTGACTCTCTTGATGATGTCCGATAGTTTCATAATCTATATGTTGTATATGCCAGATGCTCTTTTCCTGCAAATGCAGCGACATCCTTATTCCCTTAATGTCTTATTCCTTTAATGTCAGCCGAGCTCTATGGAAATCTTCATGCCTTTCTTAATCTGTGTATTAGGGGCAATGCTCTGTTTCTTCACCTTTCCTCTACCGGATATCTGCACTTTCACACCTCTGCTTTCCAGCAGATAGACGGCATCACGCGCACCCATTCCTGTCACGTCAGGGATAATATGCATTGACGGAGCACCACCTTTCACAAGACTGACAGAGGACGTGTTTGTCTGCGCCGTGCCCCATATCGGGTTGCCCGTGGCATAAGAGCCGTTCCATCCGCCGCCTGTCTTGATTCCGAGATGCGACAGGACATAGTCGGCTGCGAGGATATTTCCTCTCTTTACATCGGGTACAAGAACCGATGTCGAGTCGCGTGCCGTAAGATGATCACGTTTCAGCTGATGAGCCATGATGCCCTCTGCTACATTGTGGAACACCGCGCCGCACATTCCTCCGCCCGAGGCCGGGAGACCTGTCTTCTTCATACAGACGATACACGTGTACTGCGGATTATCATAAGGAAAATATCCGCAGAACGACAGCCAGTAGCGCACAGAACCTGACTTGTAAGAACCATGCTGGTCGGCAATCTGTGCCGTACCTGTCTTGCCTGCCACACGGAACGACTTGCTGCCGGCTTTCTTGCCGAGTCCCCTTGACACCACGCCTTCAAGTATCGCCTGTATCTTATTGAGGGCTTCCTTGTTCTTGTATGTCTTTTCTATAAGGCATACGGGAGGGAACTCCTTGACAGTCTGTCCGTCCTTGACAATCTCCTTTACGAAGCGCGGCTGCATGAAGCGGCCGTTATTGGCTATGGAGTTGTAGAAAGCCACTGTGAATATCGGCGGTATCTGGGTCTCGTAGCCTATGGACATCCATGGCAATGTCGTCTTTGACCAGTTGAGATACTGTCCTTTCTTCTTCGCCTTTATCGGCATACGGACAATGGCATGTTTCTGTGCTCCGGGGAACGGGAGGTCAAAGTCTATGCCGAGGCCGAGGCTGCGTATCTTCTCCACGAACTTCTCGGGGTGTTCATGATACAGTCCCCGGTCTATAAGGCGGCTGACACCGATGTTGCTGCTGTAGTGCAGCACCTGCGGCACTGTGAGCACGCCATATCCTCCACGCCTCCAGTTGTGGTCGCGCATCTCCCTGCCGTACATCGGCCATACGCCGCCACCGGTATCTATGTTATACGCTGCCGTGGTGTCTATGAGCCCGTCGTCAAGAGCCGCGAAGATAGATGCTGTCTTGAATACGGAACCTGGCTCTACAAGGTCGGAGACAGCATTGTTCTTCACCTCTCTGTAATAATAGTTGCCATTGCTGTCCGTAAGGCGTGCCATATTGACAAGAGCCTTGATGTCTCCCGTCTTCACCTCCATGACAATCACGACGCCGAGTTCACCGTTGTCCTTCTTCATCTCCTCTACCATGGCATGCTCGGCAAGGTCCTGTATATTGACATCGAGTGTCGTGACTATGTCCGCGCCGTCCACAGGTTCCTTGACCATGATGTCAAGATACTTGTTGAGCACCTTGCGCCTGTTGATGAGTCCTTTCTCGCCACGGAGTACAGAGTCATAGTACAGCTCCAGTCCGCACCGTGCGGAATCTTTCATGCCATACATCTCACCAATGGTTCTCGATGCCAGCAACCCGTTAGGGCGGGTACGGGCATTGAACTCCTCATAATTAAAACCACTACGGTACTTCGGCAAGCGGAATATCGGCAACTGGCGCACTTCACTGAACACATCATAGCTGACACGCTTCTTCACTATCCTCCAGTAGCTGCTCTGCTTTTCCTTTCCCTCGCGGAGATGCTTACGGAACTCCTCTGCCGAGGTCTGCGGGAATATCTGGCTCAATCCCTGGCATATAGAATCTTCCTTTTCTCCCCAAAGCGTGTCGGTTTCCGTCTCGTGCATGGTTTTGAAATCCACATACAGCATATATTCCGGCAGGCTCGAGGCGAGCAGCTGATTGTCTCCGCTGAGGATATTGCCACGTGTAGGGTTGACAGGGACGCTGTCTGCCTTGAGACGGTCAGACACCTGTATCCAATAGTCACGCTTCACGGTCATGATATAGCCGGCACGGCATATTATGACTACAGCTACCAGCAGCATCACCCATGCGAGTATGCGATATCGCAACATTGAAGCTCTATAGTCGAATTTGCTCATTTCCGGTAGTATTTGCTTATGTTTAACATCGGGTTCAAGTAATGGAAATCGCGTGTGGCGAAAGCGGGAAGCCATTCATGCGCATCACAAGTATCGGTTATGATGTCTGATGCCGACGAGACATCTGCCGCAAGACCAGACAGTATCCATCTTCTTACTGTTCCGGCACTTGTATTATAAAAGGCGGCTGGTCGGCAATATGCAGTGTGCTGTCTCTGTTCTCTTTCAGACGGTCTATGAC
>JAIDEM010000054.1 GCA_029054825.1 Prevotella sp.
CCTATTACTATCAAGAGCAATTAACCTACGCTCATTTCCAATAAATTACACTCTTTTCGTAACTTCCGGATGCAAAGGTACATACTTTTTCCTGTTCCTGCAATACCTATATGTCGGTAATGTCCAGATTTCCGGAATTTCATGACACATACATACCATTCAGCAGGCAAAACTGCATTCCACGAGCCATTCGACAAGCAAACAAAAGCCGCAGGAGAAAGATATGCACAATCCTCGCTCACTGCCGCAAGACTGATACCTGACAGAAAAAGACTTGGCGATCCTGTAGCATACAGGCTACAGAATCACCAAGAGATATCCTTCAGATTATATTATATGCTCCTCCGAAAAAGCGGTTTTTCCTTACCGACTAAAGAGTCCAAAGCACAATCATCGGCCGGGAAGCACAGTAGAAAGGCACTAAATCAGAGGCATTCCTGCCTCATCACACTCACGGCGCATCTCTTCAGGCCATATGGAAGCCTGTATTTCGCCTACATGCGCCTTGTGGAGCATCAGCATACAGAGACGGCTCTGACCTATGCCTCCACCTACCGTGAGAGGCAGTTTGCCATCAAGAAGCTGCCTATGGAAATACAGTTCCTTGCGGCTTTCCTCACCCTCTATCTCAAGCTGGCGGAGCAAAGCATCCTTGTCTACACGGATACCCATGGACGAGAGTTCCACGGCATGGTCAAGCACAGGATACCATATAAGCATGTCGCCGTTAAGTCCGACAGTGCCATCCTCCGCCACAGTCGACCAATCGTCATAGTCCGGTGCACGCCCGTCGTGTTTCTTGCCGTCGGACAGTTTCCCGCCTATGCCGATAATGAATACCGCACCGTACCTTTCCGTCACCTTGTCCTCGCGTTCCTTAGGCGAAAGGTCCGGGTACATACGCAGGAGTTCGTCAGCATGGACGAAATGTATCTTCTCGGGAAGGAAAGGCTTCAGCTGAGGATACCACTCACAGGCAAGGTACTCCGTGCGGCGTATCGCACCGTATATGCGCTCCACCACCTCACGCAGATATGCCTGCGTGCGCTGGTTTTCAGTGATGACGGCCTCCCAGTCCCACTGGTCCACGTATAGAGAGTGGAGATTATCCAGTTCCTCATCGGCACGTATGGCATTCATATCCGTATAGATGCCGTATCCCGGAGCGATACTGTCCTCAGAGAGTTTCATACGTTTCCACTTTGCAAGGGAATGCACCACCTCCGCCTTGGCATCCTCAAGGTCCTTTATAGGGAATGTCACAGCACGCTCCACTCCGTTCAGATCGTCATTTATGCCAAGTCCCTGGAGCACGAAAAGCGGTGCCGTGACACGGCGCAGACGCAGCTCTGTGCTGAGATTCTGCTGAAAAAACTCCTTAATCAGCTTTATACCCTGTTCTGTCTGTGTCGTATCCAAAAGTGCCTTGTATCCTGCAGGCTTAATCAATTTACTCATTACTGTATATGATTTCTTGTTTTAAACTCCTGGGCGCAAAGTTACAAATAAAATCCCATATACACAACTTTTGTCATCAAAAATCACTATTTCACTGTCATATTTTCCAAAACACAACAATATTCGCTTACATTTTGCACACAGCAAAAAGAGGTTAATAAAGCATAAAATAATATTCTCTGCCATAAAAAGCGACGCTGTTCGGGAAAAAATCATTAATTTTGCAACATCAATGGCCTGGTAGCTTAGTTGAATAGAGCGCAGGATTCCGGTTCCTGAGGTCCTGGGTTTGAGTCCCAGCCGGGTCACTACATACGTTTTGTGGTATTCATTCGCAAATACCTCACTTGAATACTACATTCTTATTTCGGTGTACTGCAAGATGCTGGCGAATGGGGTCTTTTAATATTTATTCTACAATTCCACGGTTTCACGGAAATGCAACAAAACCCATGAAGAAAATGAAAACGACTACTGAAGTAATTAAGATTTCCATTATTCTACCATGTTATAATGTTGCCCAATACATCGAGCGGTCAATAAACAGCATCTTATCACAGAATTTTGATGGTTATGAAATCATTATCGTAAATGATGGAAGTAGGATAATTTGTTAGATATTTGCCGTCAATGGGAATTACTTCCTAATTTCACTGTACTATCAACCGCAAATCAAGGCGTATCCCAAGCACGTAATGAAGGATTGGCCATAGCACGTGGAGAATATGTTTTTTTCTTTGATCCAGATGATTGCATTTTTCCCGGTATGTTGTCTTTGACATTCAGCGCCGCAAGAGGAAGGGGGGGGGCTGATGCCGTTCATTTCGGATACAGAACCACGCATGAAGACCAAGGAGGATTTACATATGTTTCAACGGAAATACCAAAAGTTTATGTTGGCAATGACGTCATCAGACACGAGTATATGCCGATGTTCTTTGGAATAACACAGTCCGATATTGATACATGGGTAAATGCAGACCATATGTGGACCCACCGAAAGCAATTCGCGAGCTCATGGAGATTTTTATTCAAGAGATCTGTACTGACAGATAATCACATCCTATTTTATCAAGACGTTAAACTCTCAGAGGATAGGCTATTCATCGTCAATTTCATGTGCTATGCACAAAGCATCGTGGCTATAAATGATACATGCTACCATTACTTTATAAGAAAGAAAGGATGCATGTCTTCTTTGTTGTCAGACGGTATTGGTCTTGCGACCGAGAAAGCGAATCTGGCATTATACCGTGGGAGGATAAGGCACTTGTATATGAAAGTACATAATGAGGATATATTCGACTGCTATATCGGCACATTGGTTTTCAGCTGTTTAGAACTTATCGTCAAACTATCCGACGTATCTCTAATTAAAAGCCTGTCGGCATACTATACATACAGAAAATTAGATGATGTAAAAGTGGCAATAAGGGAGATAAGGATAGACCACCTGCCAATGAAACTAAAGTTCCCCATGCTATTACTTAAATGCCATTGCGACTTGCTTCTCATGATAGGAGTGAGAGTTGCAAAGATGACAGGATTAAAAGTCGGTCTATAGTATATATTCATAACAAAAAGCGTGACCTTTCGGTATGCAGAAGGTCACCTTTCGGTATGCAGAAGGTCACCTTTCGCCCAGCAAAGCGTCACCTTTTGTCCGACAAAGTGTCACCTTTCATTAGACAATTTGTAACACACTGAAAATGTAAGGATTACACTCCCAGTAATTTTTCACCTGATATACAAAAGATTTTATTCCGTCATAGACAGCGAAACTGCTGGTGCAGCTTTCATGCTATCAATACGGCATGTGCCGTAATACATAAATTACTATGACGTTTCCGAAACATTGTATCCACAAAAAAATATCTTCAAAAAAGCAAGGCATGACGGATGGATTATTCGTCGTGCCTTGCCTGAACTACATTCTGCCCCATTTCAAGAGACCATAGTGCAGAGCATGCTGCCCTGCGGATAAGACATCAAAGGATTGTCATACACCTTATTTTATATAACAAGGCTCACCCCTGCCTGGCAGACGCCATGAGTTTAGCCTTCTCATAACACTTGCGGCACAAAGGCTCATACTCCCCTGTCTCACCGAGGAGCACACGCTTGTCGCCCTCCACTATGCGGTGGCTGACATAAGCGAGTGAACCGCAATGGACACAGATGGCGTGCACCTTGGTCACATCATCGGCAATGGCCATCAGAGCAGGCATGGGTCCGAAGGGCACTCCCTTAAAGTCCATATCGAGACCGGCGCAGATGACCCTCACCCCCCTGTTTGCAAGCTCGTTGCAGACCTGGACAAGACCATCGTCAAAGAACTGGGCTTCGTCTATGCCCACGACATCTATATCGCTGGTAAGTAACAGTATGGAGCCTGAGGACTCCACCGGCGTGGAGGGAATCGTGGTATTGTCATGGCTCACAACATCCGCCTCGCTGTAGCGGGTATCTATGGACGGCTTGAAGATTTCCACTTTCTGCTTGGCAAACTTTGCACGCTTCATACGGCGTATGAGCTCTTCTGTCTTACCAGAGAACATCGAGCCGCACACGACCTCTATGCGTCCGTGGCGTCTCATCTCACCTTGTATATTATCAGTCATTGGGAATTTTAATATTGCTGTTATGTATTCATTAAGCCAGTGCAGGCAATGGACAAGACTATTCCATCTGCCTCGGAAAAAACGATTAGATGAAATCCAACGCAAAATTACAAAGAAAATTTAAAAATCCAAAGAAATATACGCTTTTTATTGCTCATATCGGAATTTAGGAGTATTTTTGCGGATAGTTATGGGAACACTTTATCTCGTGCCCACACCTGTGGGAAATCTGGAGGACATGACATTCCGTGCTGTCCGTCTTCTGAAAGAGGCCGACATAATCCTCGCCGAGGATACCCGGACGACGGGCATCCTCCTGAAGCACTATGACATACACAAGCCGCTGATGGCACACCATAAATTCAACGAGCATGGCACATCGGCAGGCATCGTGGAGCGTCTGAAGGCCGGACAGACTATATGTCTTGTGACAGACGCCGGCACTCCAGGCATCTCCGACCCCGGATTCTATCTCGTAAGGGAGGCTGTCGCGGCAGGAATAGAGGTACAGACACTGCCCGGTGCCACGGCTTTCGTACCGGCACTGGTAAGTTCGGGACTCCCCTGCGACAAATTCTGCTTTGAGGGATTCCTCCCACAGAAGAAAGGACGGCAGACACGCCTCGAGCAGCTCCTGACGGAAGAGCGCACCATGATATTCTACGAGTCGCCCTATCGCCTGCTGAAGACACTGCAGCAGTTTGCCGATATGTACGGAGAAGAGCGTCAGGTGAGCGTCTGCAGGGAAATCAGCAAAATACATGAAGAGTCTGTACGAGGCTCACTTGCTGAGGTGACAGCCCATTTCACGGCTACTCCGCCAAAGGGCGAGATTGTAATAATCCTTGCCGGAGCCGAACCTGTAAAGTCGAAAGGAAACAGGGAAGAGAGGCGCAGACGCAGGGATGCCGACACCCCTCTACAGGAAAACATAGAGACTATCAATGGCTAATACAAAATGAATACCAATATGAAGAATATCATCTATTTGGCAATATGCCTTATGTGCTTTACCGCATGTGAGAACATAAGCAAGAACCAGTCGACAGAGAACACCGATTCGCGTGATTCGCTGCAGCGTGTCATCGAGCAGAAGAACAACGAGATAAACGACATGCTCGGCACTCTCAACGAGATACAAGAGGGCTTCCGCCAGATAAGTATCGCCGAGGAGCGTGTCACAGTCATAAAGGACGGCGAGGCAACAAGCCGCAAGGAGCAGATACGCTCCGACATCGAGTTCATCGCACAGCAGATGAAGCACAACCGCGAACTGATAGCCAAGCTACAAAGACAGACCCGCGAGGGAAGCATCGCCGCCGAGCAGCTCAAGAAGACTATAGAGAATCTCACGGCACAGCTGGAAGACAAGAACAAGCAACTTGAGAATCTCCGCGTGGAACTCAACGCCAAGGATGTGCGCATCGTGGAACTTGACCAGGCTGTCTCCTCTCTCAACAATGATGTCGCCGAACTGAAGAGCGAGTCGGCAAGCAAGTCCGCAACGATTTCCAATCAGGACAAGCAGCTCAACACTGCATGGTATGCCTTCGGAACAAAGAAGGAACTGTCTGAAAACCACATCCTTGAAAAAGGCAAGGTACTCCGTGCAAACTTCAACAAGAACTACTTCACCAAGGTAGATGTACGTGTAGACAGGGAGATAAAGCTATACTCCAAATCGGCCAAGCTGCTCACCTCCCACCCTTCCACGGCATATACCCTCCAGCAGGACGCATCAAAGCAGTATGTACTGCGCATCACCAATCCGGAACTGTTCTGGTCTACAAGCAAATATCTTGTAATACAGGTGAAATAACCTGGCGTCGGCTATCGCGTACCGAGGATACACCCTGTGGCGCAGGTCTGTCTTGTGCCCATTGCAATTATTATAAATATTCTGCAACGACAATGCAGAGAACGTCTGAAAGACATCAATGCTTCAAAGCGAAATAACATTTGACCGTTTTATCCGATGGATAATGGCGGCATTCCTGGCAGTGGCGGCATTCCTTACCGTGAATTACCTCAGCAGTGTATTGCTCCCGTTCTTCGTGGCATGGGGACTTGCCTATCTGCTGTTCCCTGTCGTCACTTTCGTAGAGCGTGTCATGCATATCCGCATCCGTGCATTGTCTATTATAGTGACGGTGATTATCGTTGCATCGGTACTCACAGGAGTGACACTCGCCATTATCCCGCCGATGATAGACCAGTTTCAGAAACTCGGCGTAATAGCGACAAGCTACATACACCAGCACGCACATGTGACGAGCATTCCAGAAGCTCTGAGCGAGCTGTTTGTCACTTATCGTGCAGAGATTGAGCAGTTCTTCCATTCCAAGGATTTCACTAACCTTGTGAAGACTACAGCTCCTGGTGTCGTGAGTGTCGTGACAGAGACGTTCTCGTTCATTAAGAGCTTCGTCGGTTCGTGCATCACGTTGCTGTACATGTTCTTCATACTCCTTGACTACGAGAAACTCACGGATGCATGGGTGAATATGTTCCCTGCCGGCAACCGCCCTTTCGTACAATCTCTGATGCGCGATGTCTCGGTGGCGATGAACAGCTACATCCGCGGCCAGGCACTTGTCGCGCTCACGATGGGCATACTGTTCTGCATCGGATTCACCATCATCGGATTCCCAATGGCAATAGGTCTCGGCATACTCATAGGCATACTTGACCTCGTGCCGTATCTGCACACCTTCGCCCTTATACCGACAGCGTTCCTCGCACTCATGAAAGCCGCCGATACAGGACAGAATTTCTGGGTGATTTTCGCTTCGGCAGTGGCTATATTCATAATCGTGCAGATAATAATAGACATGATTGTCACACCGAAGATTATGGGCAAGGCCATGGGCATGAACCCTGCAATACTCCTCTTGTCGCTCTCCGTATGGGGTTCTCTACTCGGATTCATCGGCCTTATCATAGCCTTGCCGCTGACGACAATCATACTCACATACTGGAAACGGTATGTCTCAGGCGATGTGGACATGCAGGCAGAGATGGCCAACAAGCAGACTGAAGCTGCGAAGACTGACGCGAAACTGCAGCAATGAAGACATACAGAAAATAACTTCAATATAAAAAACAAATCAAGCTAACAAAAACATTTATGGCACAAAGATTCATTCTCAACGAAGTATCATACTTCGGCGCGGGATGCCGCAAGGAACTCCCGGAAGTACTCAACCGCATGGGCCTGAAGAAGGCATTGGTCTGCTCTGACAAGGGTCTCATCAAAGTAGGTACAACCGCAAAAGTCACTGAGGTTCTTGACAGTGTAAACTTCCCTTACGAGATCTACTCAGAGATAAAGCCTAATCCTACTGTGACAAATGTTAAGCAGGGCGTGGAGGCATTCAAGGCTTCAGGCGCAGACTGCATCATCGCCATCGGCGGCGGTTCGTCAATGGATACAGCAAAGGGCATCGGCATCGTTGCCAATAACCCTGAGTTCTCTGACATAGTAAGCCTTGAGGGCTGCGCTCCTACAAAGAAGAAGAGCGTGCCTATCATCGCGCTCCCTACAACAGCAGGCACAGGTGCAGAGGTTACAATCAACTATGTCATTATAGACGAGGAGCGTCAGGCAAAGATGGTATGCGTAGACCCTAACGACATCCCAGCCGTAGCAATCGTAGACCCGGAACTCATGTATTCTCTCCCTAAGGGACTGACAGCCGCAACAGGTATGGACGCTCTCACACACGCCATAGAGGGCTATATAACAAAGGGCGCATGGGTAATGTCTGACATGTATGAGCTTCAGGCTATCAAGATGATAGCTGAGAATCTCCCTATCGCTGTCGACGAACCTACAAATCCTGTCGGACGTGAAGGCATGGCTCTCGCACAGTACATTGCAGCACAGGCGTTCTCCAATGTCGGTCTCGGCCTTGTACACGGCATGGCTCATCCGATGGGCTCTCTCCATGACATCCCACACGGTGTGGCAAACGCTCTCCTCCTCCCTACCATTATGGAGTTTAACATGCCTAAGTGCATCGAGAAGTTCGGCATCATAGCAAAGACCATGGGCGTAAACACTGACGGCATGACAGCAGAGCAGGCCGCACAGGCTGCCGTAGACGCCGTTAAGGCTCTCTCTATCCGTGTAGGTATCCCGCAGACACTCACAGAGCTCGGCATTAAGGAAGAGGACATCCCTGCACTCGCAGCACAGGCTATCGCTGATGTCTGCACTCCTGGCAATCCACGCGATGTGACAGAGGCAGAGATTGTAGAGCTCTACAAGAAGGTGCTTTAAATATTTCCAAGAAGGGAGAACTCCTTATTATAATTAATGTGGATTCTGATAACAGATATTTTCTGTCGTCAGAATCCATATTTGCAAGAAATGCTACGGGCGTAAATTTCTGCCTAACATTTTACAGTTAGGTTTCATTTTACAATTAGGCATAAATTTCCGGATAATTCATAAAGAGTCGACGCAATCTCGAGCTCATTCTGTTAATATTGTTTAAGGAATCGTCTTTCTTTCGCCTAACATTTCCGTATTTCATTTTTTATGAGTACCTTTGCACTCGCTTTATGAAAATAAAGTAGAAATGGAGATCCGCTAGCTCAGTTGGTAGAGCACAACACTTTTAATGTTGGGGTCTTGGGTTCGAGCCCCAAGCGGATCACTTGAAAAGGGAATGAATATAGATATCCGCAAGGAGCTATGTTTATTTCCTTTTCTGTTATACAAGCCAAACGATACACCAATAGCAAGTACTGTAAGGTTCATTCATGTTGATTTGCTTACACTGGCACAATCACGCTTACACTCCGCTCTGTTACCAAGTATACTGAGTTATATGACAGTCGCCTTGTCAGGAGCTATCCCGTTCCTGTCTGGTTGCCTCGTGGCATCACTGACAAGGGTGGCAAATACGGGGTCACTAGCAAATACGCCCTACATCGCAGTCTCGCTTGTGCCTGCAGATAGATTTCATAGCGTAAAACATTGATATCCTGTTACAGGAGAAAAAAGATAATGAGAATAAGAATTTTATGTACGATTTGTGTCATGCTACGGATAACGCTTCCAGCATGGGCACAAGAGCCAGACACCTGTGTGCATATTTCAGAAGTCATTGTGACTGGACTCACTGGTAGCGCACGGCTCAGCCAAATGCCAGCACCTGTATCCGTTGTAGGCTCGGAGCATCTGAACACACACCAGTATTCTAACATCATCGATGCCATAGCCAAACAACCCGGTGTAGCACAAATCACTACAGGCAACGGCATATCAAAACCAGTGATACGTGGCTTGGGGTATAACCGCATATTGGTTGTGAGCGGAGGTGTCAGACAGGAAGGTCAGCAATGGGGCGATGAACACGGAATTGAAATAGACGCACGTGCAGTCCATTCCGTAGAAATTCTGAAAGGACCAGCTTCTCTTATGTACGGTTCCGACGCTATGGCAGGAGTCGTCATTTTCCATGATGCACCAGTGATGCCTGAAGAAACGATGAGAGCAGAAATAGCGTCAGAATATCAAACGAACAACGGGCTCTTTGCCTATTCGGCCGGGTTTTCCGGACATAAAGGCAGAATGCTATGGAACTGGAGATATTCAGACAAGAGGGCTCATGACTATAAGAACGCCTACGACGGCTATGTCCCAAATTCACGGTTCAGCGAACGCGCACTCTCAGGAATGCTCGGTATGGATGGTTCTTGGGGAAAGTCCCGTCTGAAATTGAGCTACTACCATCTAACACCAGGAGTCATCGAAGGCGAACGGGACATGGAGACCGGTGAACTGGAAGGCGATGGCGGCAGAAGATATAGTATGTCACTTCCTTTTCAACAGGTGCATCATTACAAGATTGTGACTGACAACACTTTTTATATTGGAGCGGGCATACTGAAAGCGACAGTGGCTTATCAGCAGAACCGCAGACAGGAGTATGAAGACAGTAAGGACCTGTGCGGACTTGATTTCCTGCTCAACACCGTCAATTATGACGTACGCTATGTACTGCCAGAACTCGGCGGATGGCAAACCAATGTCGGCACAAACGGAATGTTTCAGTCGTCCCGGAACAAAGGGCAGGAATTTCTTATCCCTGCATACAATCTTTTTGATTTCGGCTTATTCGCCACCGCTTCCAAGTCATATTTCCACAAGATGCATGTTTCGGGTGGAATACGTTTTGATACACGCAACCTACACAGTCATTCGCTGATAGACGACGGTAAGGAGCGCTTCGTTGCTTTCTCACGGGCATTCCATGGCCTGACGGGAAGCGTCGGAGCGGTGTATAATGCTTCCGATCAGCTCAATCTGAGGCTCAACGTGGCTCGCGGATTCCGTGCCCCGAATATGAGCGAACTTGGCAGCAATGGCGTTCATGAAGGCACTTTCCGCTATGAGACGGGAGATACAGGTCTCCGCCAAGAATACAGCACTCAGGCTGACTTCGGTGTTGACTACGCTTCAAAATATCTGTCTTTCCAAGTCTCACTGTTTGCCAACCGCATAAGCAACTATATATTTCTGCAACGATGTGACGGCACGTCTATCGATGACCTACCAGTTTACCACTATACGTCTGGCAATGCACGTCTTCTCGGAGGAGAAGCCCGAGTGATAGTCCATCCGTTAAACCATCTACATTTTGAGAATTCGTTTTCATACGTTAATGCCGTTTTACTCCATCAGCCGACCTCTAGCCGATATTTGCCATTTACGCCGGCTCCACGCTGGCTTTCCACATTGCACTATGACATACAGACTAAATGCAAAAGCATTAATGCCATGTTTATCGAAATAGAGGCGGACTGTAATTTCAGACAGAATCATATATATGAAGTAAACGACACGGAAACTCCCACGCCTTCCTACGTCCTTTTCAATGCCTCTGCCGGGACGGACATTATATGGCATGGCCATAAATTATGTTCTGTCTGCTTCACGGCTGACAATATCTTCAACCAGACTTACCAAAACCACCTGAGCCGCTTGAAATATGCAGATATCAATACTGTCACGGGAAAGCGTGGTGTCTTTAATATGGGACGTAATATCGGAATTAAAATCCTTTTCCCAATAGAATGGTAAAATACATTTTCTGAGATTGGAGAGCCAATACCCATATTGAAAAAGATAGAAAAACCTCAGTTTTCCGACTTTCATCTTTCATAGAAGATTTTATATTTACACCAGTAAATAAACGAGCAGTATCTTATCATGTAAATCCAGTTAGGTTACTTGATAGAATACTGTTTTTTCGTATCGACATCAACAGAACGATATATATGCATATATGAGCAAGACAACCAATTCCCTCGTTTGCGGACAGGTTCTTTCCTGAGGGAAGTATAGTGTTTTTCTTCCACTCCCATGCCCAGCATGACTGCAGGATAGATATGGCATGAAAGACAATTGCCATGGATAATGTCTGCACCACATGGACCAGGAATATCGCAAGCACAGCCTGCACAACACCGACTATGAGCGGAGGCAGCATCACTTGATTCCTAATACATCTGCCATAATGGAAGAGGAAGTCGCGGAAACAGTTTTGGAAAAACAACTGTATATCTGCCCAAGAAGGTACGCCACCTTTTACTTGGAAAAGGAGAAACAAGATAATTATACGATTGGTTCTACGCAGAAATGAAAAGCAGCAGCAATACCTATTTGTGAGTATTGCCGCATTGAATGAAATTGCGTAACTTTGCAGCCGAAAATAACAACGAG
The DNA here is from genome assembly GCA_029054825.1 of Prevotella sp. GTDB lineage: Bacteria > Bacteroidota > Bacteroidia > Bacteroidales > Bacteroidaceae > Prevotella. Next base: position 11,815 of record JAIDEM010000054.1, read on the forward strand.
CAGTGCCCAAGCATGTAAGTCCAGTTGGATTATGTGCTTGGGTACTGCTTTTTTGTGTATAATGATGAATATAAATTGAAAACATTCAGATATGAGCAAAAAAAAAGCAATACTGACGGCTTGTCTGTCGTGTCTCCTTGCAATGACAGGTCTTGCACAAGGCAAAGTCCTATCATTATCCGGCAAGATTATCTCTAACGATGAAAAAGCGATAACATACGCTACTATCCAACTGAAGGGCACTGACTACGGATGTACCACAAATGAGCAGGGCATGTATTTCCTGTATGCCCCACCAGGAAAATATACAGTAGTCGTTTCGGCTATTGGTTATGATACAGTGGAACGTCCCGTCACGCTGACACACGAGCGACAGAAGATGCACATCACATTGCGGGATTCGCAGATTTCGTTGGACGAGGTTGTTGTAGTGGGAAGCGGTGTCAGCCGTGTGAACCGCTCGGCTTTCAACGCCGTAGCGGTGGATGCACGTGCCATGCAGAACTCCACCAAGAACCTGAGCGACGCGCTCGCCAAGACACCGGGACTGAAGTTGCGCGAATCGGGCGGCGTAGGCTCGGATATGTCGATGATGCTTGACGGATTCAGCGGCAAACATATCAAGGTGTTCATTGATGGTGTGCCGCAAGAGGGTGTGGGCGAATCGTTCAGCCTGAACAACATCCCTGTGAACTTTGCCGAGCACATCGAAGTATATAGAGGTGTTGTACCTGTGGGCTTCGGCACTGACGCACTGGGCGGCGTCATCAACATCGTGACAGGTAAGCACCCAAAAGGATGGTCGTTGGATGCATCCTACTCTTACGGTTCGTTCAACACCCATCGTTCATACGCCAACTTCTCCTATACATCCGCCAAGGGACTGATGTTTGAAGTCAATGCGTTCCAGAACTATTCAGACAACAGCTACTGGGTGAACACGCCCGTCGAGCAGTTTCTTGACAACGGGCTGACGAAGTTTGACACATCAGTTGAGGAGCATGTGCGGCGCTTCAACGATACATACCACAACGAGGCGGTGATTGGCAAAATCGGTATTGTGAACAAGAAATGGGCAGACCGCCTGGTCTTGGGACTGACCTACTCCAATATGTATAAGGAGATACAAACGGGCGTTGTACAGAAGGTAATCTTCGGGCAGAAGCACCGCAAGGGACACTCGCTGATGCCCTCATTGGAATATACCAAGCGTAATTTGTTTACACATGGGCTTAATCTCACCATGACGGCTAACTATAATAAGAATGTGACACAGAACGTGGATACCGCCTCTTACCGATACAACTGGTTGGGGGAAAAGAAATACATGAACGGCACATTAGGCGAACAGTCGTATCAAAACCGCCGCATGGACAATGACAACTGGAACGCCACGTTTACGCTGAAATACCACATCGGGACGGCACACAGCTTTCAGTTGAACCATGTATTCAACTCCTTTACACGCGAAAACGCGCCCACATATGGCACTGTAATGTCTGAAGCAGACGCTTTCTCAAAGTTGACGCGCAAGAACATAACCGGACTTTCCTACACACTTATGCCTACGGAACGGTGGAATGTTTCCGTCTTCGGTAAATTTTACAACCAATACAATTCCGGACCTGTATCAACCTCGGCAAGCGGCACGAGCGACTACATTCTGCTGACGAATACAACCAGTGCCATGGGGTATGGTGCCGCCGGTACTTATTTTTTACTGAAAGGAGCGCAGGCAAAGTTCTCTTACGAACGTGCATACCGATTGCCGACGACTGACGAACTATTCGGTGACGAGGACCTCGAACTCGGTGCCATCGGTCTGAAGCCGGAAAAGAGTGACAATCTCAACCTGAACCTGAACTACTCGAACCAGTGGAATGCACACACCATATATGTCGAAGGTGGTTTGGTATATCGCAATACGACCGACTATATCCAACGGCGTATAGGCTCATACACTGGCAACAAAAGCTATGCCTCCTATCAGAATCACGGCAAGGTGAAGACCAAAGGCTATACCCTTGGTCTGCGCTACTCTTATTCCAACTGGTTGAGCTTAGGCGGAAACCTGACGAGCATGGATGTGCGCGACAATGTGAAGACATTGAACGACGGCTCTGCGCAGGCCAACCTGACATACGGAGATCGTATCCCAAACCAGCCATACCTGTTTTCCAACACTGACTTGTCGCTGACATGGAACAACTGTGGAATGAAAGGCAACATATTGACCTTTACCTACGATAACTATTATCAAAAGGAATTTCCGCTATACTCCGAGAGCCTCGGTTCGAAGGACAGCAAAAATTATGTGCCAGAACAGTTCTCACACAATGTCAGCCTGACATACAGTTTGAAGAATGGCCGTTACAACTTCTCCCTTGAGTGCCGCAACCTGACAGACGCAAAGCTATATGATAACTTCAGCCTGCAAAAGGCAGGACGCGCATTCTACGGCAAGGTACGCGTATGTCTTGGCGGGAAAGATACGGGGAACAGACACAACGGCGGCCATGGTCACCGTCACTGACACAATGTATCGATAACAACAAAAGAGTATATAAATTTAATTATGTAAAATACAAAATCAGTTTATTATGAATATCAATATGAAGTATTGGGGTGTTGCAGCCCTTATGGTCTGCGGTGCAGTGTTCACCGCATGTAGTAGTGATGACGATACACTGGGAGCCCCAGGAGATACGGGTGGAGGTCCCGCTTACGTAGTTGCCGGAACCGTAACGGGCGGTAACAGTACGGCGGCCTATCTGCTGACATCAGGCTCGCTGGATGAAGGCGAGGTGTCAGCAATAGGCAATGGCTTGGAGACCGACTATTCCCGTGCCGCCACCTGGCTATTCTTCGGCAACAAGTATCTCTATCGCCTGAGCTACAATATGGGAAGTGACGGAACAACAGTTGCATTCAATATTGACAGTGACGGCAAACTTCGCCAGCGGTCGGGAGAATACTCTATTCAGAACTTTACGGCATACGGCACTTACGAGAACAAGATTATAACAACGGCAACAGCTGCTGGAAACACAACCGATGCGCACGGCAATCAGGCATACAACATTAACTTCACCCTTTTGGATGTGGAAAACGAAACGACAGAAACAAAGACCATCCTTGCAGAGAATTTCCTTGGCAACGGTGAATATGTCATGCTGGCGGGGTTGCTGGAAGCAAACGGTAAGATTTATGCCGGAGTGGTTCCTTTAGGATGCTCATCATAC
>JAIDEM010000055.1 GCA_029054825.1 Prevotella sp.
ATATAATATGTTCTTCATATTTGGGCTTTTTGAGGATAGTTTCCGTGAAATGTTCATGTACTGTGTGTGATTTGCCATGCAGACTGGAAAGTTGTGTACAAAGATACATTTTTTCTTTCTGAAAAAGGGCAACAGGTCGTTTTTTTTATCATTTTCATGATTTTTCTACTACGGATTTCCGTAGTCTGGCGTGACGGGAATCCGTAGTTTAGGTGTTGGTGTGAATGGAAACTCATGGTTTTTATCTTTGGTTTTATTAACTTTGTCGCTGGATTAATCACATAAATTCACAATATGAAACACAACATTCTTATTGCCACCATCCTCTTGTTTGGGGCTGTCCTCAATCTTTTTGCTCAGGACGACAGGGCGACATTTGACTTGAAAGGCGATGCGCGCCTATGTATACCGTCAGTGTCAGACAACGGTTTCGTACTGCCTTCCCTCCGTGCGGAGTTCTCTGAGAAAGGCACACTGGTGAGACTCGGAGGCATGGACATGACGGTAGATAACGGTTCCTATACCGTAAAGCGCGATGCCGCCAAGCGTATCGTGCGGTTGGAGTTCTCCGCAGGAGACGCAGACCGTATCAATACATTTTCCTATGACGGGCAGGGACGTATCAGCGAGGTCAAGGACTGGTATGTGAACATAGACACGGACGAGGAGACCCTTGACAGCCGTATGGTGCGCACCTACAATGCCGAGGGCTTTCCTGCCAAGGAGACATATTATAATGAAGACGGAAGCGAGCGTGCTGTCTACACATATTCGTACGGCAAGACCGATGCCTCTGGCAACTGGCTGACGCGTACCGTCAGCGAACCGTCGCAAGGTATCAGTGGCGAAACGGAGGCCCGTGAGCTTTCTGTGGAGGCTGTGACGGAGGAAAAAGCCCCGGACGCAACAGGCAAAAGCCTTACGTCATCCTATGACGATGAGCTCTCCGCCGCCCTCTCCGCGAAGAAGAGCGCCGGGAAAAGTTCTGGAGGATGGTTCTGGACATTGCTGTGGGGCGCGTTGTTCCTGTTGCTCTTCGTACATACGATATATGTCCTTTATGTGAAGAAGCCGGAGTTTGCCGCCCTTCCTGTCACGGGTGATGCCGATACCGATGAAGAGGAACGCCTGGCAGACATGCTCTACGGCACGGTGGAAAGCAATGTCACATCGCTACAATCTGTCGGTGTCGACGACGCTATACCTACCACGCGCAAGCAGATGGAGAACATCAAGGACGCCATGCGTAAGGTGCGTGACGCCTCTCCGCGCGGTGCACGTGTGGTGGAGACATACAATACTGCCGTGGAGATGGTGGCAGACTGTGAGCGCCGTGTGTTTGCCGGCAGCAATATGTACAGGATTCTCGGACTTGTCGTGGTAGGTGTCATTGCAGTGCTGAGGATAGGCGACGGCGGTGTACTTCAAGGCATGGCCTATTTCCTGTTCTCCTTCGGCGCCTACTGGCTTGGCAGCCGTCGCCAGCTGTACAGGGCCATTGCTGCAGGGATGCGCAATCCGTCAGGCGTGAAGACCACATCGTCTGCCATCATGGCAGTGTTCGGCTTCATGGCATCGTCGAGGACATACATCACGCAGTACTATCAGAACGGGAGAGAGATACCGGAACTGCGTGATGAAGACAATTCAGAGCACGTGATGTTCGGCGTTCTCGGTTTCATAGCCCTTGTCGCCTTAGGGCTATTCATGCCGTTTGTCGGTCTGTTCAACTATCTGCGGTTCTATGTGATAGGACGATAGTCTGTGTGCGGTGGTCATCAAGTAAGTCTCCAGAATCAATTGAATCCTGGTGACTTACTTATTCAATAAAAAGAACAAATCAAATCCTAAGATAATATGAGAAACATCGGAGAAGAAACCATGTAAGAATTAGTAAGAGTCATACGTTGGATATTAGTGAAACTGTTTGGCTTGATAGGCAGCGCCTTCAGGTATTTTGCAAACCGTCAACAGG
>JAIDEM010000056.1 GCA_029054825.1 Prevotella sp.
CAATGTATTTCAGCGTGTTAGATGATAATGTTAAAATTTTCCGTGGACAGCAGTGCACCACGGTACGTCCCTACACTTGTGGTGAGGTGTGGTGAACGGGTGAGGAATATCCATTATCTGCTATACACAACATCCGCCATCACGGACCTGCGGTGCAACGGATGGGTAAAGGGAATCCATTCTCTGCTTACATCAACAATATAAATTAGTTTATACCCCGATATGGAAATATCGCATAACAGGCTGTAATACTATCCACACCACAGCAAAAAAAATATTGCACAAGAAGTAGGATTGTACCGTAGTGCGTCTGAAGTGGTGTAAAATGCAGAACATACAGAGGGTATAAGAACAGATATGCCAGGCCGTTCCGTACAGATAGGATGGAGACTACCGTTCATGGCGACATGGGCACGGAAACTCTCGCATGGAAGCGTGTAGACATTAAAGGAGAGCAAAATCTACAACAAAAAAAATGATATAAGACGTGAATTCGGGATCTGCGTTTCACGCAGTCTTAGGACGCACAATGCTCAAGTCCCTACAGGTGTGGCAAGACGGAGACATATCCATGCTTCAACTAAACAGCCGAACACCTCTGCCGAGTATTGCGTAAACCGCAGGGACCTGGAGCATGGTTCGTCCTCATGCGGTGTGAAATGCCGAAAACACAGTAGATATAGGTTGCTACGCTTCCTTATGACTACGTGAGTTCGGGATAATTCCCCTCAAAACAGCTGCAATTGTGATGATTTTCGAGGATAATTATCCCGAACTCACATATATAAAAACAGATGGGAGCAGACAATATTACAGCGGTGGAGTCCACGAAAAATGATATCAAAAGATGCTTCCTGGCAAGAAACATCCCTGTATATCCACAAAAAATGACGTGAGTCTTACGGACAATAGTCCAAAAGGCTCACGTCTTCTTTCATATATATTAGACCTAAGATGCCGTTCCTATTGTAGAATGTCCAACTGACAGTTTGAGTCTTTTTGTCCAAAGATTATTGGAGAATATCCTCGTCAAGCTACCCCTATCAGGCATCACTTGAACAATTCGTCAAGATATGTGTAGAAAGCCGGATCCTCGCCTATTACAGTCTTCACAATCTTTCCCTGCGGGTCAATGACTATCTTTGTAGGGAATCCCTGTATGCCATATTTTTCAAGCAAATCGGACGACTTCGGGTTGTATACATGCTTCCAAGGGAGGTCAAGTTCCTTTACAGAAGCCTTCCATCTTGCCTCCGATTCATTGCAGTCTATGCCGAGTATCTCAAACTTTCCAGCATACTTCTTATAATAGTTCTTCATCTCAGGCATGCCCTTTATACACCATACACACCATGAGCCCCAGAAATCAAGCACAACATACTTACCCCTCAGGGAGCTCAATGTCAACGGCTTGCCATTGATGTCATTCAATGTAAAATCAGGAGCAAGCTCAGAGTCATCAGCAACAGACTGAGAGGCTTCCGTGGAGGTCTTCTCTATAGGTGCAGCAACATTGTCTTTATCCGACTTCGAGTTGGCACTGCATGCGCAGAATATAGCTGCACAAGCAAAAGTAAGAATTGTCTTTTTCATTTTCATCTGTTTTTTTATTTATCAATAATATGTACCCATAAGCTATCCGCTTATCATACACGCCCTAATATACGTCGGCTGGCTTGGCGGAATAGCTGGAATAGCCAATATAGCTGAAATAGGAGCTATCAACCAATAACCAACAACCATAACTAACCACATGCAGGCAACATCATTCACTGAGGGTCGACATCGTAGTATATCTGCAAACTTGCATAGCGTTTATCCCTCAGCATCTCCGCCATTATCTTGCGAAGACACAGACGCACTCGCGGCAAGTCTATGCCATGTTCCAGTTTCAGCACTATTTTCCTTATGTTCATCGACTTCACACGGGCGACCGCCGGACGGTCCGGACCTAAGACACGCGTGCCGAACATCAGCCTCATCCGTCCCCCCATCTCTATGCCGGCAGTCTCCACCACAGGGTCTTTTGTATGGCGGAGATACACGTAAATTACCCGATTAAATGGGGGATATCTGAACATCTGACGCTCCTCAAGCTGCATCTTATAGAAAGCCCTGTAATCGTTTCTCACCACCTGCCCTATGACTGGCACATCGGGCTGTTTCGTCTGCAGTATTACATATCCCTGCCTGCCTTTCCGCCCTGCCCTGCCTGCCACCTGCGACAACATCTGGAAACCACGCTCATAAGCACGGAAGTCAGGATTATTGAGTATGGAGTCCGCGTTCAATATGCCGACAACGCTGACATTACCGAAATCCAGACCTTTGCTGACCATCTGAGTACCTATCAGCACATTGGTCTTTCCTGCGGTGAAATCGGCAATTATGCGCGCATGGGCATTCTTCGTCCGCGTTGTGTCAAGGTCCATCCGTGCCACCTTTACCTCAGGAAACAGTTCCAGAAGTTTCTCCTCTACCTTCTCTGTGCCGAAACCATGGTCACGGATGTCTGCACAGAAACATGACGGACACTTCTGAGGTACAGAGTAGGTATATCCGCAATAGTGGCAGGTGAGCTGCCCTGTTGTCTTGTGCATCGTCAGCGAGACATCACAATTCTCACATTTAGGCACCCATCCGCATTCACGACACTCGACAATAGGAGCGAAGCCTCGCCTGTTCAGAAACAGGATCACCTGTTGTCCTGCATCAACTGCCGACTTTATGGCACGTACGAGCGGTGGCGAGAACGGTCCGTACATCACTTTCCTGCGTTGCATGTCAGCAGTGTTTACAATCTCTATCTTCGGCAACTGCAGTCCGCTGTATCTCTCTGTAAGCTGTACAAGGCTGTATTTGCCAGAAAGAGCATTATGGAACGATTCCATCGAAGGAGTTGCCGTACCGAGCACCACTTTCGCCCCATGATGTCTTGCCAGCATCATTGCCACACTACGCGCATGATACCGTGGTGCAGGGTCTTGCTGCTTGAATGACGGGTCATGCTCCTCGTCAACGATAACCAGTCCCAAGTCCGTAAAAGGCAACAGTACAGCACTCCGTGCACCGAGTATGAGGCGGAAAGGAGTGTCAGAGAGCTGTTTCTGCCATATCTCCACACGCTCGGCATCACTGTATTTTGAGTGATAAATGCCCATTTCATCGCCAAAAACGCGATGTAGCCTCTGCATTATCTGAACAGTGAGGGCTATCTCCGGAAGGATATACAGCACCTGCTTCCCCTCGTCTATCGCTTTCTTTATAAGATGTATGTATATCTCTGTCTTGCCCGAGCCTGTAACACCCTGCAGCAAGACCGGGACTGTCCCTACAGCCTTTACCTCCTCATAAGCCTTCGCCTGAGCCTCAGAAAGAGGCTTGATATTCTCATGATGCGCCTCGCCGGTAGTATTCAGCCTGCCGACAGGCACTTCGTATATCTCAAGAATGCCGCGGTCTACAAGAGCCTTCACTACTGCAGATGTGGCATGAGTGACATTCATGAGCTCTTCCTTTGTAACCGCCCCGTCAGCCCCGGACAGGCTGACAAAGGCATCAAGCACCTGCAATTGCTTCACAGCACGCTTAATGATAGCCTTCGCTACAGACAGTTCCTTTTCCCCACGGTATTTCTCCGCAAGACGCACCCATGTTTCCGTTTTTGCGCTGTACCCGTCCTCCTGTTTCAGTCCGGCAGGCATGGCAGCCCTATATACGTCGCCTATGGGGCAGATATAATATTCTGCCATCCATCGCCAAAGCTCATACTGTGATGGAAGTAACACTGGCATATCATCCAGGACATCAATAATCGCCTTCACTTCAACGCCCTCCGGTTTATCTTCGTGTATCCGTACAGCAAGGGCTGTGTATCTTTTTGACTTCCCGAGGGGAACAAGAAGACGTGTGAAAGGCTTTACACGATGCTCCAGTCCTTCTGGGACAGAGTAGGTGAAAAGTCCTTCCAGTCCTAATGGCAATATGCAGTCAACGTAGTTCACGGTTATTTTTTACGGTTTGGCGGTTGTACGGTTTGGCGGTTGTACGGTTGTACGGCATTTCCTAACGATAAGACATCATAGCCATCATGTCGCTATAGCAATTCTGACAACCATAACAAGCTAATGACAGTAGCCACAATACCGCTTTGTAATGCCTGCAAAAGTAAGCAAAAAAAAGCAGACTCTTCACTGTAGAGTCTGCTTTTTATATTGTGTTATGATATTTTTAGAAATACACCGCGAGGCCTATCTGCCAAGCGCCTGCCTTTACATTTCCTATTGCATCACCGATACCTGCCTTGGCTGTCTTTCCGCAAGGGATATTGTAGTTTGCCTTCAGCTCCAGATGATTGAGAAGCATGGCACCGAGACCTACATTCACACTAAACTGGCTTGACTTCATTGTCCAGTCGGCAACTTTCTCGTCGCCGACACGGAAAGCGAACTGCGGACCGGCAAAAACAAAGACGCTGGCCTTGTCACCAAGCCCGAATCCCTTACGGATATTCAGCGGTATGGCTATGTTCTTTGATGTCATGCTTATGCTCTCGTCTTCCTCAATGTCCATAATCTTACCCTTACGCTGGTCATATACAGCAGAAGCGTCAATGTCAAAACCGAGAGGCAAACCTATCTTCACCGTCGGACCGATATAGAATCCTGTACGGTTTGATGCATCGAGCACACTGCTGCTGAGCGACATGTCTGTGATATTGACACCACCACGGAGACCAAACTTGATTTTTGCCTGTGAACCTGCCGCAAAGGCGAGCATCACAATGGAAATGATGATAAACTTTTTCATTGTTGTCTTGTTTGTTGTTTGTTTATTTATGCAGACGATTGTGGGTCTTCAGGTTTTAAGGGTTACTCTACAGCCATCCAGACAGCACTGCATGACCGAGAATCCAAGAACCGGAAAGCGAAGTGGCCGCATAACCGCATGTAACCGTCTAACCGTATGTACAACCATTAATGACGCTCACGTCTTACAGATACTCTTGCCGAGCCTGATGGAGAAGAAGAGCCACGCTTTGTAGACGTTTTCTTCGATGAAACCGATGTTTTTTGACCACCGCGACGGTTATTGGAGCGTCTTGCTTTCTTTGAAGCCTTCAGGTCTGCATTGGCCTTTGCTATACTGTCAAGCGAGTCTTTCCTTGCCTGGTCACCATAGACATTGGTCTCAAAAGCCTTCAGCTCAGCCTCTATCTTCATCTGTTCCTTCTTCATGGCAGAGTCCGTAGGGCAATACTGTGCCAAAGTCTGGCCGAGCATATTGTTTGTCTTGTATATCTGCCCCTTATACATATTCTGCGTGAAATAGTCGTCAGCAGACATCGTGGCGGCATTGTTGAGGTCACTTGTCATGACGACCTGCTTCGAGAGATGAGGTGCAAGGTCATCATATTTCACCCAAAACAGCGGATATTTCGCCGCTCCATCGCCGAAATCATCCTCACGCGACATTATCGGGCAGAGGGCTATGACCTTCTTCCTGAAAGTGGCATTTGCCTGGTCATAATATGCGGACTCCTTTATATAATAAGATTTCACCTCCCTTGACGGGATGTCGGCATTCTCAATATGCAGACGCCCATTATCATCACGGGTGTAGTACACATGGTAATTATCGAGGATAGCCAACGGTTTCACACGCGCCGCCTCATTGAACACCTCGTTGCCATCAAGGCGATACTCATAGGCTGCTATACGGCCCGAGAGCACAAGTTTGAAGATATATGTGAACAGATTCATCTGGCTGCCTACCGGCTCGACAGGGTAATACAGTCCGGCGTTGGCAGTCTCCATGAGATTCAGTTCGCGGTAGATGTCACGGCGCCATACCACATCCTCCGCCATCGCCGACGATGTAGGGAATGAGATCTGCGCACGGGTCGTGAGATTGTTAGCGTTTGACGCTGTCTGCTGTTTCTGCTGGTTGCGTCGTGCCTGAGGCTGTGCGCCGGCCGTAACGGCCAACAGCATCATTGCCATAAATATAAGTGACTTCTTCATATTCAGAATAGTGATAGCCCCGCCGTCATTCACCTGACGGGGACGGTTCTGTTTGTATATTTCCGTGAAGACGTGCAACATGCCACCTTTCCAGTGATACAAGGTCGCCGTCTCCAGACATCATCTTACAATAATCTCCATAGAGGCAGGGAGCTTGCGCGAGATGCCGTCAGGGCCCACTGCTGTAATGTGTGAGATATAGAAGCGTTTGTTACGCGACAACTTGCGGAAGGCGTCTATCTGACGGCTTGAGAACGATGCTCCCGAACTTACCATCGGCACGGCATTGCCCATATTGTCGAAGAACACGGCCTCAAAGCCTGTCACCTTGAATTCTATATCAAGGAGTCCGTCGTCTATCGCGGCGCGTATGCCGCCTGCCGTCATGAGAGTAGCCTTAGGCAGAGCACCTCCGCGGAAGCGGTCTGTGCCGAGCTGTATGTATGCCGTAGGGTCAGGCAACTTACGTACATGGAACGTGTACTGCCCCATCTGCTGCGGCTTACCCGTCTGCAGTGACGACACGGTGATTGTCACATCCTTGCCCACACTTGCAGGACGCGCTATGTATTTGCCTGGTCCTGTCGGCTGGAGCGTTCCTCCCGACATCGTCGCCGTGACCTTGTTGAGAGGCACGCCAGGGATGGAGATGCTTATCGGATTGGAGTATCCGGCATAAAGTACATTCATGAGGTCTGCACTGACAGTAGCCGAAGGATCCACCACGGTATATTTCTGCTCGAAGTCGCGGCGTACTGTCTCACCGTTTCCGTTGAGCATGGTGAGATAGCCCGAGAGGGTGAAATCGCCCGTCTTGCCGGCGATGAACTCATACGTGTTGTTTGGCAAGTGCACCTCGCGCCCTCCTATAAATATGCGTGGCTGCTGTGTGGTGTCCACCGCAGCCATGACTATCTTTGCAGAGAACTTGTCTCCGCGCACGACGGTCTGTGCTGTAGGGATGACAAATGCCGAGAGCTTGTTGACACGGATATCCTTCATGTCGATATTGCTGACAAGGTTATGGAGCACCTCGCCCTCCGCATAGCGTATGTCGCTCTGGAGCTTGCTGAGCATCGTCACGGCAGCGGCGACAGGCATACCCTCAAACGTATATTCCTCCCATGACTTGTTGTAGGGATTAGACTTTCCTGTAATCTTCGTGTCAAAATTCCCGCTGATAATCCTGCGCTGGTTGGCATCTGTGATAAGCGTGAGGATACGCTCACGATAGTCGTCTATAGCCTTCCTCAGCGCACGCCCCCTGCCAGTCCCAGGAGCAAGCATCACATGATTGGCGGCCTCAAGGTCGTCGACACGTTCTATATTGTCTATATCACCGTCAGCACCGTCAGCCTCCTTCACTATTGCCACCTTGAGATCCTGTGCAAAATTATAGAGCGAGTCGCTCATCTGCTTCACCCAATGGGCTTTCCCGAACCATTCGCGTACTTTCTGCGGATTGGCCTTCATCTGCGCCTCAAAGTCCTTGTATATGGCGAGATTCTGCTTCTGCGCATTCTCTGTCGTACGGTTCAGGCTCTCGTCGACAAGGCTGAAGCCGTCAAGCACCTCGTTGGAGATATTCATCGCCAACATAGCCATCAAGACGACATACATCAGATTGATCATCTTCTGGCGAGGAGAGACATAATTCTTCTTTATAGCCATTGTCTTTACTTAGCTTGTACATTCATGTTTACGGACATCGCCTCTATCATCCTTGCATAGATGGCGTTGAGGTCTGCTATCTGCTGGGCGAGCTTGCGTGTCTGGTCGTTTATCTCGTCCTGTGTCGTTATCTGCTGTGATGCCGACTTAAGCTGCATCTCGTAGACACGGGCGATACCTGTAAGTGTGCGGTTCAGATTCTCCATCTCCTCGGAGTCTGTGGTGAGACGCTCGCTCTGCGCTCCTACTTTCAGGAGGAGCTCGTTGAGCTCGTTGAGACGGTCTACGTATGTCGTGGTGGCCTCTTCCATAGCCTCGGCTGTCTCCTGGCTCACCGCTGGGGCTGGAGCACCTGCCGCGATGCCGCCGATGACTGTGACTGTACCTGCCGGTTGTGCTGTCTCCGGAGTCTCTGACGCCGTCAGAGGCTCTGCTACAGGAGTTTCCATGACACCGCCGTTGAATATCACTGTACCGGCAGATGCCGATGCGTCATCTGTCTCCTCTTCCGTCTCCTCTTCATCGGCAAGATGCGCCGCGAGCTGTGAGTCTGTTGCAAGGTCACGGCCTTCTGCGGTCTTGTCAAACGGACGGTCGAAGGCCGCTATGAAGAACACGAAGACCTCCGTTCCCATGCCTAAGAACAGCATGACATTGGCTCCAGGCAAGTGGGTGAGCTTGAAAAGAGTACCGAGGATGACGATGGAGGCGCCCCAGGAGTAGGCGTAGTTCATGAATGTCTGTCCGGCGACGCTGTCCATCCACTTCTGCAGCAGATATACGAAATTGAATTTACTGTATTTTGCCATTTTGTTTTTCTGTTAATATGCGGTCACGGGAGACGCGCCGCCCGTGACCCGGTTTCTGTTATTACGGTATCTGTATCTTTGCCTGCGGTATGCTCCGCACATTATTTCTTATACCTTTTCTGCTGCTTCTTGGTGGCATTGGCACTGCTTGCCAGCGAACGGACGCAGCGGAAACCGATATACGAGCGTGGCTGGTTCTGATATTCCCATGAGCGCCATGCCGAGCGTATGAACGACTCAGGGTCTTTCCATGAGCCACCACGTACAGACTTCTTCTTCAGTCTGTACGGGTCTTCCTTGGCAGCCTTGTACTCAAGCTGCGGATTGAGGTCGTTCATTGCCGTCACGCCAGCCTCGGTATACACTGTGGATGTCCACTCGGCGATATTTCCTGCCATGTCAAACAGTCCGTTGGTGTTGGCTCCGTAGCTTCCCACGCGTGATGTTATGAGATTGCCGTCCTCGACATAGTTGCCCTTGTCGGGCTTGAAATTGGCATAGAAGCATCCGCTCTCGCTCTTCGTGTCTGCCTCATTCCAGGGGAACTCCGTGCCGTCCTTACCACGGGCGGCATACTCCCATTCAGCCTCTGTAGGCAGACGGTAGCGCTGCACATAGCGTGCCTGAGGGCCGAGGCCTTTCAGGAGATATTCCGTACGCCACGCACAGAAGGCGTTTGCCTGCTCCCATGTCACTCCTACGACAGGATAGTCGTTGTATGTAGGGTTGGAGTAATAGTTGCGGAGGTATATCTCGTTGTCCGCATTCTTGAAATCGTTAACCCAGCAGGTTGTGTCAGGGTATACATTCACTATATATGTATTGAGGAAGTCCCACGGACCTGTCAGCTGGCGGTTGATGGTCTCGCGTACAATCCTGCCTTCATCGTCTATATAGGCTGTATCCTTGGATATCATGACTACCTCGTCGGGATTCACGGCGACATCGGTATTGAGATTGCGCTCTGCAGGATTGATGCGGTTGCGACGCAGTGCTGCCGCCGTATAGTCGTATATCTCGTAGCGGTAGTTCATCTGGCTCGCGTCGAGCATTTTCTCGCCTGTCACGGGATTATATGTATACAGCGACTCTATGGCACGCTGCTCGTCCTCGTTAGGCTTTCTCGGCAACGGCTTCTTCCAGTTGAGGTGAGGTGTCACGGCGTTGCCCTCCTTGTCCTCGGTAATCATGTACGACTCGTCACCGCCATAGGCAGGGTCTGCCAGACGTGTGCGGAGGATGGAATCGCGCACCCACTGCACAAACTGCTTGTACTTGGAGTTGGTCACCTCCGTCTCGTCCATCCAGAAGCCGTCAACGCTGATTTCCTTGACTGGAGTCTTCTTGCCCCAGAGGCTGTCCTGCTTCTCGAGACCCATCTTCAGGTATCCGCGCTTCACCAGTGTCATGCCGTAAGGCACCGGCTCGGAGAACGGACGGCCTCCGCCGACACCGACGACTTCTCCGCCTTGCCCGGCAGAGGACATCTTCTTGCCACCCATGCAGGCGGAGAGCATCACCGCCATGGCGCAGCACATTATTATATATATTCTTTTCATAATCTATGGTTTTTGTCTTTTCAGTGGTTTTGCCAGTTGGTAGTCTGGTGGTTTAGTTGTTTGGTTGTTTGACCCACAACCTAAAACCCACAACCTAAAACCGTATAACCGCACAACCGTAGCAATCAGAGGATACGGACGGCCTTGTGTAGGTTCTTGCCCTTCTTGCCGAGGTTGAGATTCATCTGGTAACCTACAAACAGTTCGTGGGAACCGTTTCCGGGATTGAGCCCCGTGGTGTAGTATTCGTAGCTGTAGCCGATGTTCACACCGCGAAGCTGCATGCCGAGAAGAGCCGTCACAGAGTTGGTCGGACTGTATGAGAGACCTCCGTAGAAGCAGCGTTTCTCACTGGTATACACCAGCCGCGCGGTGACGTCGGCGCGGTACATCACGCCGTCTGTACGGCCTATGGCAGAGGTTTTCAGGCAGAGCAGCGGGTTACGCAACTGAAAGGTGTATCCTGCCGTGGCATAGTACGAGCGGTCTATCTTCAGTTCATTGACCTCGCCGAGATTCACCGTCGGCGATGTCAGATGCTGTGCAGAGACGCCTATATAGAACCGTTTCAGCGTATAGTAAAGACCTGCGGAGAGGTCTATGCCCGAACCGTCGACATCGCCGGTGGCGAAAGCCGGGTCGGAACCTTCCTCGAGGTCAAGGCCGTCGCGTGTGAACTTCTCGGAGAGGAGACCGGCCTGCACGCCGATGCTCAGCTCGCCTCCGAATACTTTATGCTTGTAGGCATACTGCGCGGAGATGCGCATGTGGTTGAACAGGCCGAGCTTGTCGTTCACAAACTGCACTCCGACACCGTGCTTGCTGCGGCCGATGAGGAACGGCATGTCTGCGGAGATATATGCCGTCTGCGGATTGTGCTCAAAGCCTGCCATGTCCATGGCGTAGGCTCCCGTGATGTTCAGCTTCGTCTCCTTGCCTGCGGCGGCAGGATTAAAGCTCGTCTCCATGTCGAAATAGTGACTGAAAAGCACGTCATACTGTGCTCTGGCCTCCACAGTGAAAGCCATCGCCACCAGGAAAAATGCTATTTTCAGACGATACACCACAAACTTATAACGTGACATTGCCGTGATTATTGTCTTCTTTCTTATATTTTTGTTCACTAAATGAAATCGGAGGGCGTTTTACCTCGCAAAAATGGCGATAAAGACTGAACGTAAATGGGCTTACGTGACTGCCGTGCACGGCAGTCATGACGGCATGTTTCCGCAACGATTCAGACTCAGCAGGATATTTGTTCAGGTGATTTTATCATGAGCGGAAAAGCCGCAAAAGCCGCGGTTTAAGGAATTTGGAGCTCATGACACCAATCGGCGTTTCACGCCGTGGAGGACGCACCACGCTCAAGTCCCTACTGTTTACGCAATATTCTGGCTGTGATGTTTGGCGGCGTCATCCTGACCATATTGTCACTGGTCGCATAATGTAGTCAAAGAAGGAGATACACAAGACTCCATACTGACGATTTCCTCGGAGAACGAGGTGGTTTCAACCTTTCGTCACACCTTGCCACACCTGTAGGGACGTACCGTGGTGCGTCCTCCACGGCGTGAAACGCCGAGCATGAAGCGGATGTGCGGACTGTCTTCTTTCCCGAGACCAAAACGCACTCTGAGACAAATATTACGCGCAACATCGCAATGATATAATAGTTTAATAATCAGGAAGATACAAAACCGTCCAGAACACCGCGAAAAGAAGCCCGTTCAACCGTCACCTTTCAGTACATGAAAGGTGACGGTTGAACGGGTGAAAGGTGACCTTCTGACGTGCAAAAGGTCATGGTTTGGCTGGTTTCGTCTGTTGGCCGTTTAGTTTATTGGTTGTTTAGTGTTTAGTTGTTTGACGATTTAGTGTCTGGTTATTTGGCCTATTTTGACCGTCTCATCACAACAACCCTCGACCTAAAACATAAAACCCCATAACCACAAAACCGCCTTATTTCAGACCTCTCTTACGGAGCAGACCGTCAATCTTCGGGTCGGCACCGCGGAAGTTGCGGTACATGGTCATGCCGTCGTCGATACCGCCAGGAGTGAGGACGTACTTGCGGAAGCGTGCCGCCACCTCCTGATTAAAGATATCGCCAGTCTCGACGAAGGCGTCAAAGGCGTCGCAGTCGAGCACCTCTGCCCAGATATAGCTGTAGTAGCCGGCGGTATATCCTCCGCCCATGGTATGCTTGAAGTTTGTCACACTGTAACGCGGACGTATCTGGCGAGGGATGCCGCGCTCCTCCAGCTTCTTCGCCTCGAAGGCCATGACATCAAGGTCTGCCGGGACGTCAGTGAGGACATGGAGGTCCATATCCACATACGAGGCGGCGAGATACTCTACCGTGGCGAAGCCCTGACCGTACTTGCTGCAGGAGTTGTACTTCTCGAGGAGTTCCTTTGGCATAGGCTCGCCCGTCTTGTAGTGCTTGGCATAGACGGCAAGCACCTCCGGCTCGAACGCCCAGTGCTCGTTTATCTGCGAGGGGAGCTCCACGAAATCGCGCTCCACGCTGCCCACGGCGTTGTAGTGTACATCGCGCATGAAGGCATGCAGGGCGTGGCCGAACTCATGGAACATGGTCTCCACGTTGTCTATCGTCTGCAACGCCGGACGGTCTGCCGACGGAGGCGTCATGCTGCACACATTGACCACGACAGGCTCCACGCGCTTGTCGCCGTCGTACTGCTGGCCGCGGAACGATGTGCACCATGCGCCGGCGCCCTTGCCGTCACGCGGATAGTAATCGCTGTAGAAGACCGCAAGGAGTGTGGAGTCCTTGTCGTAGACTTCCCAGGCATTGGCGGTCTTCTCGTATACCGGAAGCTCTGCCGTAACGTCCTTGAAGGTCACGCCATAGAGCTTGTTGGCGGTGTAGAAGACGCCCTTGAGCACATTGTTTATCTCAAGATACTCTGACATCTTCTCTTCGTCAAAGTCGTACTTCGCCTTTCTCGCACGCTCGCTGTAGTACATGTAGTCCCAGCCTTCCGGTTCACATGTGAGACCGTCCTTCTTCATCTCCGTGCGGATGTCCTCTATCTCCTCGTTTGCCTTCTTCACGGCAGGAGCCCATATCTGGTCCAGCAGGCTGTAGACAGCATCGGGAGTCTTCGCCATGCGCGTGTCAAGTATCTGAGAAGCGCAGTCCTTGAAACCCATAAGGCGTGCTCGCTCGAGACGCAGGCGCACAAGTTCGGCGGAGATACTCTTGTTGTCCCACTCGTTGCCTTGATTGCCGCGGTTGCAGTATGCCTCGTAGACCTTACGGCGGAGGTCACGGTTCTTACAGTACTGGAGCACTGGATTGCATGACGCGCGCTGCATGTTGAACATCCATTTGCCCTTCTCGCCCTGCTCTTCTGCCATCTTCGCGGCGCGCTGTATATTGGCTTCTGGCAAGCCTCCGAGGTCGGAGAGACGGTCTACGGTGATATATGTGTTGTTGGTCTCATGCAGGAGATTCTGCGAGAACTGTATCTGCAGGGCGGAAATCTTCTGGTTGAGCTCGCGCAACTTCTGCTGGTCGGCATCGCTGAGGTTGGCTCCGCTGCGGAGAAATGCCTTGTATATCTTCTCCGTGGTCTTCACCTGCTCGTGGGAAAGGGCGGTGGTGTCCATGTCATCATAGACCTTCTTCACCTTCTCGAAGAGCTGGCGGTTCATGTATATATCGTCGCTGTGTGCCGAGAGCAACGGCGACATCTCCTTCTGGAGGTCACGGAGCTCGGCAGTGGAGTTGCTGCTGGAGAGCGGGCTGAAGGTCATCAGGGCACGCGTAAGCTCTTCGCCCGCCTTGTCCATGGCATTGATGGTATTCTCGAATGTCGGTGCGGCGCTGTTTGCCACTATGGCATCGATGCGTTTCTTCTCCTTTGCCATACCGGCCTTGGCTGCCTCGCGGTAGTCGTTGGCTGTGATTTTGTCAAACGACTCTATACCGTGCTTGTTGGCACTCTTCCTTAGCAACGGGTTTGTCTGTACCTCTGTTACCATTTCTTCTGCTGTCTTTGAGTCCTCGGCAGTCTCCTGCGACTTGCATCCTGCCACGGCTGCCGCCGTCGCAAGTATGACATACACTGCTGTTTTCTTCATGAAATATCTTTACTGGTTATACATTCAATGGCAAAGTTACGAAAAATACCTTTAACAGCCAAACAGTCAGCCGATTATTTTCATATCATGCTCGTTCTGGTATATAGCGGCGTGAGGAAGAGAATGATGCACAAAATATCATAAAGTTTGCAAAAATCATCGGCAATGAAGATTTTTTTAGGTATCTTTATCCATGGTTTTCCGCCTGTCGTCCGGCAGGCATCGATGGTAAAACGGCATATGAATCAAACTGGAAAAGATATGAAACACGTATTGCTCTTAGGTTGTGTACTGTTTATGTCATCCACGATGACAGCACAAGAGATTGCTACGGAGATGACACACGACTCTCTCGGCAACAGGATTCCCGTGGAACAGATTCTCTCTGACAAAGCACAGGAATTGCCGGAATTAACCCCAGATTTGCACATTACACTGCCGGAAATGGACGTCCCCGCGATAAACCAGGAAGCGCTCCGCCTCCCTGCCCTGCACGACCGCGGACTGATGCAGTGGGGCAACGGCATTGTCATGGGCTATAACAACAAGTTCTCCAGTTTCACATCTTATGGGAACATGGCAGGAGTGGCACTTATGCAACAGTGGGGCAATGCTTCCCTGGCAGTGAATCTCTCTGCCTCAAAGGCCATGGTGAATGCCGTGGGTACAGTGAACGGTGTGGGTGGAAATGCCGTGTTCACATACCGGCTGGGAAGAAACGCATCGGTCAGTGCCATAGCCGGAATGTATCATTACGGCTTCCTCGGTCCTGCGCCTGCCGCCAATGTAGCATACTACGGCGGATACTTCACCTTCAACACCAACAACCGCAAATGGGGTGTGGATGTCGGCATGCGGCAGATGTACGACCCCATGACAGGCAGGATGGAGACCGTGCCTATAGTGATGCCGTACTATAACCTTGGCGGCTCGAAACTCGGATTTGATTTCGGAGGAATAATCAGGAGTGCGCTGTGGGGTGCCGGCGAGGCGGTCAGCAAAAGCCACTCGGCCGGCAACAACCGCGGACCGGCCATCATTGCTCCTCCTATAGATACCAGCCCCAAACTAAAGCCCATTGAGATGCCGAAATCGGCGAAAAGCACCAGCCTTTATTGAATTAGTAGTTTGGCGGTTTAATGGTTTATTGCGACTATAACAATAACCGTACAACCGTATAACCACACAACCATATAACCCGCACAAACATATAACCGTACAACCGCATCGCCAATGAAACGCACATTCACTCTCATCCTCTCTCTCGCTGTTGCCGGAGCCATACACGCACTGATGCCGTGGACAGCGATGGATAACCCACACAAGTCTGAAACAGGAAAAGACCAGACGGAGCTGTACACACCGCTTGACAAGTCTGACCCTGTAACCTATGAGACCGGCACAGTACGCTATGGCAGAAAGACCATCACACTGGGCGAA
This sequence comes from Prevotella sp., assembly GCA_029054825.1. GTDB lineage: Bacteria > Bacteroidota > Bacteroidia > Bacteroidales > Bacteroidaceae > Prevotella. The sequence goes on from JAIDEM010000056.1 coordinate 15,613, forward strand.
AGGTGCATCTATATAGATATGACGCTCACAGAGAGCCAGACGGTTTCCTGCCCGTATGCCTTCAACGATTTCCGCAAGGCGGCAGAGCATTTCAGGGACGGCACGGCAGAGGATCCTATGCTGGTGTATATCGCTCCCGGAGTATACTGGATTGACGACCCGGATGACCCGGAAGAGCGCATAGGACAGTCGGGCGCCGCACCTTTCGGTATGGAGATAAGATGCGAAAGCCTGCATCTCACAGGCCTTACCGCCGATGCCAGGAATGTCGTGCTTGCCTCGGCACGTGGACAGACACAGGGGGCTGTAGGCAATTTCACGATGCTGAATTTCTTCGGGTCTGACCTTGAGATACGCAACATGACACTGGGAAACTTCTGCAACGTGGATCTGGAGTTTCCCTTGCGCCCGGAACTGGGACGCAAGAAGCGCAGCCCTGCCATAACACAGGCACATGTGGCATACACGCACGGCGACAGGATATATGCCGAGAACGTGCGGTTCGTCAGCCGTCTGAACATGAATCCGCTAAGTGGAGGACGGCGCATACTCTTCAACCGCTGCCATCTGGAGATGACCGACGACGCTCTGGCGCCTACAGGGGTGTACCTCCACTGCACATTCGATTTCTACGGACAGAAACCTTTCTATTGCAGTGACCGCGGAGGGGCGGTGTTCATGGACTGCGATTTCAATATACTGCACTCCAATCCGCGCACTTTCTTCTGCAAGGCGGTGGGACGTGTCTCCCTGATAGACTGCCGCATCAATGCCGGACGGGATCTGTACCAGGGATGGACAGACAGGCCTGCGGGGTGGTTGCGATGCTATCAACACAATGTATTGCTCGACAGCAAACCGTATGTAGTAGGGACAGACAGACCTGACAATACCGTGGAGATCGGCGGGAAACCGCTGCAGGCGGCGTTCCTGCTCGAGAGGGATGGCTCTGCCGTGTACAACACATGGAACCTCCTGCGTGGAGATGACGACTGGGACCCGATGGGGATGCGCACGACTGTGGAGGAACTGGAGCGCCGGGACAACAGGGATTACTCCAACATAGGCAGCTGCCTTGCAGCCGAACCGCAGAAAATAACATTGCGGACAGGTGACTCTCCTGTAGACATCACTGCCGTATTGAAAAGGCACTCCAATTTCATCCTGAACAACTGTGAGATAGACTGGCACATGCAAACGGGACATGAGGGTGACGTCGCGCTGACAAGGACAGGTGAGCGAAGCTGTGCCATTGCCTCTACACTTGACCGCGACGAGACGGTAGAGTGTGTCCTCGTCGGCAAGACGGTACAAGGACATGAGTGTGCCGTCGAACTGACATTGGTGCCTTCAGAGCTTCCTCCTCCCGTATTCCTGAAAGGACCCAAGATGAATGTCACCCGAGGGCTTGCCACACTCGACTATTCGCTCGACCTCGGAGGAAGGAGGGACGAGTCGCGGATAACATGGTACAGGGCGAAGGACCGCCACGGCAACGGCGCTGTGCCTGTGGCGGTAAGCCGTAAGGACAGCAGGATGAGGGAATACCGCATCACAAGGGACGACTGCGGATATTATCTAATGGCGGTAATAGAAGCGAAACATCTGCGCAGCAAGGCCGGATGCCCTGTGAAGGTGTGTTCCGGGAAGCGCATGACAGAGGCTCTCGCGGACAGCACAGACGGTGTAGATACGGATTTCCTTAATATGCCTGTAGGCAACCAGCCGGAGATTATCCCAGGATTCTGGACTGTAGACTGCTATAAGCCGGAAGACACAAGGCTGTACGACTGGAACCCTCACAACGGACGTGACGCATGGGAATACGGGGAAGGCTTCAACGGTGCGAAGGGCTACGGCCTGTTGCAGGCGCAGCGTGGCGCAAGACTGATGTATACTCCAGTAGAAGGTGAGTATGGCGACATGGAACTGACACTTGACGTTGACCCAACGAAAACCGCAGGACAGGGATTCGGCAGTGCGACAGGACAATATATGGATGTCTGCATAAAGTTTGACACACATACTCTCACTGGATACGCTCTCCGCATAGAGCGTACCACGAAATACAGCAAGGCGGTGGATTTCACTCTTGTGCGCTATGACAATGGCATCGTGACACCGCTGACAGCACCTGTCTCTTCCGTATGCTACCGCACCGGCTGCTCTATCGTCATCAGGGCTGTCGGTTCAAGCCTTACGGCAAACGTGAAGACATCGACTTCTGTCGAAGCTTATGCCCCGGGACTGACTACGTCTGTGGACCTCTCCGCCAGAATCGCTCCCAACTCTTTCGGCGGAATCGCTGTACAGCATACGGGGACATGCGGCGAGAACACCACCATGCTCCATCGCCTGCGTCTACGGTGGCTGAAATAACAGACGGGATTCGAGACGTACAATATTCTGTCGCCCACATACTATCCATACACAGGAATGGCTCTGAGGATTTTTTTTTGTAGAGTGCAACATCTTTTATCAAGATAGTTGAAGCATGGATGTCTCTCCGTCTCTCCACATATGTAAGGACTTAAGCATGGTGCGTCCACCATGCGTGAAACGCATATTCCAGACTCGCATCGATTATAATTGTACTTACCGATTGACTCTATAGAACAAAAAAGATTTCCTGTCAAATCATAAAAACTCTTGCTCATTTATTTTCCCCATTAAGTTCATTCTTATCTTGACACTCTACGATATATGAAAGCTATATGTTTCGTGCAGATACAGAAAAACGAGGCTGTGTCAAAATGAAGTGCCCCCAAAAAGTTGGACAAGTTAAACATTATCTCATAGAAAGAGTTCGGTATTGTACCGGACTCTTTCCTTTTAACCTG
>JAIDEM010000057.1 GCA_029054825.1 Prevotella sp.
ACATTCGCTCGCCCGGTCCCATCTCTACAGTGCCTTTGTTTGGCTCCAGTTCGCCGGAGATGGCACGCAGGAGAGTTGATTTTCCTGCACCGTTGGCACCGATGATGCCATAGATGTTGCCGTTAGTGAATTTTATGTTGACGTCCTTGTAAAGAACGCGTTTGCCGAATTGTATAGCAAGATTTGTAACTGTTATCATTGAAAGAATCTTTTTATATCCTTGTTTGTTCTGTTTCTTGGCATGGACAGTTCTATCCGTCCATGCCGTTGCCTTATGGCTTAGTATGCGTTCTCAAATTCCTTGAGGAACGGAGTATAGTTCTCTGAGAACATGCGCAGGTCGCTCACCTGATACTTGAGGTTTGTTATGCGCTCCACTCCGAGACCGAATGCGTATCCCGAATATACTGTAGAGTCAATGCCGCAAAGTTCGAGAACATTAGGGTCTACCATGCCGCATCCGAGAATCTCCACCCATCCGGTGTGCTTGCAGAAGCCGCATCCCTTGCCGCCGCAGATATGGCATGAGATATCCATCTCTGCAGAAGGCTCTGTGAACGGGAAGTAAGAAGGACGGAGACGGATATTGGTTTCAGGGCCGAACATCTCGCGTGCGAAAGTCAGCATCACCTGCTTGAGGTCTGTAAAGGAGACGTTCTTGTCTATGTACAGACCCTCTATCTGGTGGAAGAAGCAGTGTGCGCGTGCCGTGATTGCCTCGTTGCGGAATACTCGTCCAGGGCAGATGACACGTATAGGAGGCTGCGAAGCATCCATCACGCGAGCCTGTACGGAAGAGGTGTGTGAGCGAAGCAGGATGTTCTTCGTCACGTCATTGAGCCTTGACTGCTCCACGAAGAATGTGTCCTGCATGTCGCGTGCCGGATGGTCGGCAGCGAAGTTCATCTTGGTGAACACATGCAGGTCGTCTTCCACCTCAGGACCGTCGGCAAGAGTGAAGCCCATGCGCTGGAAGATGTCTATGATTTCATTCTTGACGATGGTCAGCGGATGGCGTGAACCGAGCTGGATAGGGTATGGAGTGCGTGTCAGGTCTATGGTGTCGTCTCCGCTTTCCTGTACGGCGGTCTGCTCTTTCAACTCGTTTATGCGGGCTATGCACATCTGTTTCAACTCATTGATTTTCATGCCGACTTCCTTTTTCTGCTCGGCAGGGACATTGCGGAAATCCTGCATCAGGAGTGTGATATCGCCTTTCTTGCTCAGATGCTTCACATACAGCTCATCAGTCTCAGCTGCGTTCTTGGCAGTCATGTTTGCCACCTCAACTTTCAGTGCTTCTATTTTCTCGAGTATCATTTTATGATGTTGTTGTTTTTAATTTGGCTACAAAATTAATAATTTTTCTTGTAAAAACGGGAGTGTAGTGAATAAAGTTACCTA
>JAIDEM010000058.1 GCA_029054825.1 Prevotella sp.
ATTTCTACAAGGACAGGACGGTAGAGTCAAAAATGGAAATACCGAACCAGAACATAGAACTTGCGAAAAAAGATGTCTATGAGCGTACCAATGCCGTGTTTGCCATAGGCGTGAATATGGATTTCTAAACAAGAATCCATCACAAAGGCTGCCAGCCATTGACGGTTTACATCACAATGACTGGCAGCCTTCTTGTCTTTCCAATGATTCTCCGGCTACAAACACATGCCCACTACCGTATGTCCATGTAAAGCCTTCCCATCATTGTAGATATGTTCATCTTGTAATCACGTTTCATCTCCTCTGGCAAAAAGGATGTATCTATGAGTATATTCCATTTAGGCAAAACCCTTTCAAACCTCTTGAATATATTTGTAAGCTTGCTTCATATCTCACTACGCTTTACAGGAGCCATTTCTGCACCGAACAGTGCCAATACCTGATTCACTTTATCAAGCCTGAGTGTCTCCTTCCCCTGCTCCATTTCACGTATGAAGCGAAGCCCAACGCCCGATTTCTCTGATAAATCCACTTGCGTCAGTCCGTACTGACGACGCATATCTTTCACATATCTTACAAGTGCTGTCATGTCTTTTTATACCCTTTTGGGTACAAAGATAGCAATTATTTTGCAAATTACATCATATCGGGTATAATTTTATCGTTCTTTGTATAATTTATACCCGTACAGGTATATCCCCCCACATAGGCCCTGTATATATTCCACTACAAAACAGACTGACTCATACAGCCAGATGTCTTCTCTGCAATATAAAGGAACAGCCTCTGCAATCCAATATCACAAGAAGCGGCACACGCATCATAACGCATTATCGTCCAACACTTTACGAATGACAATAAAAAAGGTCACGGTTCAGCTTGCAAATGGTTACATTTCATGTGGTAAAAGGTAACCATTTGCAAGCTGAACCGTGACCTTTCGCAGAATGCAGCATGTCACCACATCGGCAGTACGCTGAAAACCGATACCTGCTTCCCGTGAAAAGACAGAAAATCAGCTGGTATGACTTTCCACAAAAACGCACATGAAATCACTTATTTCTTCAGCTCATAGAGCTCAAACGACCTTCTGTCTTTGGAGACAAACAGCATGATAAGTTTATTCGCTCCTATCTTGTAGAGCATTCCTGCCTCCGAATTTTCACTTCCGTAAACCGTACGAGGGTCATCATTCACGCTCCATCCTCCCAAAAAGACCTTGGATGTCGGCGTATTATCATAGATATATCCTGACTTACGCTGGCTGCCTGACGTCTTCGCAAAGAATATCTTTCCGTCTGTGCGCCTGAAAACACAACTGAAATAAGGATACGAGAAGATGCCGAGACTATGGACCTGTATGGAGCGTACACGCCTGTAAGACAGCAGTTCGCCGTTGCTCACCCTCATGCTCTTTGCCGTGAGCAGGCGTCTTACTGCCGTTCTCTCATAAAAACCATAGGTATCGCTGCCCAGATTATCGAGAACAGCAAGAGCCTTCTGCCTGTCATCTGCCAGCTTTTCCTTGTCTTCGTCAAGCAGTATCCCCACAAGAGACGGGTCTATACCTCCAAGTGTGTCAGTGGCTTCCGTGACATTCACGGCTGTATCAGCTACAAAACCCTGCGTCGCTGTCTTTGCATAAGACATGACAACTACAAACATAAAAACAAACGAGAATATTAAAAGCTGCTTCTTCATGACTATAATCATTACTTATCCGTTCAGATAAAACCCGTGTTTCCCATATAATATCACAGCAAGCCGTCACAACTTGAACAAATGGTGATATCATATATAATAAGTGGAGCTGGGGAGAATCGAACTCCCGTCCACACAAGGAACCAATATGCTTTCTACATGTTTATTCCAGACTTCATTTTCGAGTGCCGGCAAGACCTGGACCACCAACCGTCACCTTAGCCTCTAAAAGCTTCATCCTTCGGCAGAGACAACCTCCGGACTATTCCCGATTTTCCTACACCGCTATACCAGACGCCTCGGAACAAGAGCTTCTGAGCGATGTCTCGTCCCGACAACTGTTGTCAGGATTAGGCCAGTAAACTACTGTACTTCGTTTAGGCAGCGAGAGCGTAACGTGTTTCGCCAGATAAATGTTCGGCAGCAGAGATTAAGGAGCCTACCACCACCGCTCCACATGCTTACACACCGCTTCAACTTGCTGTCAAATCCAGTCAGCCCCGGTGTCCGTCCCTCTCTGAATATCCGCTATCCAGAAAGAAATCCATTGTCTTGTATGAAAGAAATGCGACGGAATGCCTCACATAAACAGCCACACAAGAACAGGTTTCAGAATGGTCTACAGTCGCCTTTCGGGTATGTTACCTTTCCTATGAAATGCAAAATTACGACTTTTTCTTCAAATGAACAAATAATTTTGACTAAATCTTACATACATGACAGATTCTCATCTCTACCCTACTCTCTACTGTACAGCCCATTCTCTCTGCCATCTGTGGGCAAAATACAAATCTTGCCATACAGGCAAGCAAACTAAGCGACTGTGCATCATACACATATAAACTCTTCACCGCTCAGTTTTTGCTGCTTTTCTCCAAGCTGTAAATCCAGCTGAATTTCTTTACCCACCGCCATACCGTAACTCTTGAAAGATTTGTCATGCTCTGAATCTGAGCCTTAGACAATCCTATGCACATAAGATAGCACACTTGCAACTGCAGTTCTGTGAAACATCCCAACTCCTTTACTATCTGCTCTTTCAGCATAGGATACAACTCATCTACCGCCTGGTATAATTGTTTCCATTCGACGGAACTCATATTTTTCTTGCCTGTAGAAGACTGGCGGATGGCATATACAATATCTTCAGCTTTTCCATCCAGTTCCGACTTATGCAGAAGGCCGAGAAACAGCTTGTTCTGCTCCATCTTGTCCGAAAGTTGCAGTTCCTTATTCTTTAACTCCATCCTATACTCGTCCAATTCCTGATTCACACGCTTCAACTCGTTTCTTGCGCTTTCAAGATCATTTCTGGATTTAGCCAGATTCTCTTCATACTCCTGCAATTCTTTCCCCTTTGTCTCTATTCTGCTACGAAGATTTGCAGCCTCGCCTGAAACACGTTCCATCTCAGACATCAGACGCAGGGCTTTCTTCAAATGCCTGTTCCTTTTATATATGTATATCATAAGAATCAAACTGACAGCAAACAGACCTGATATGAAAGACATGCCTGCTAAAGACTTATACCGCAGACTGTCTAATTTCAGTTTCTCCTCCTTTTCCTTATCCAGATGATACTGGAACTGGTTGTTTACCGTTGCCATCATCTCCTGACGCTTGCCGAAGTCGATGGAATCACTGAGATGCATATAACGAATACCGTAACGACAGGCATTTGCGATGTCACCTCTGTCATAATATAATGCAAATAAACTTTTCGTCGCATCATATCTGTAGCCTATAGACGACACTGGAGTCAAGACCTTTTTACAATAATATATAGCTGAATCTGTCTGATTGACAGCATTGAAATAGTTCAACATCGTCATATTATACATATCAGGACTGGTATCTGCAAGCCTGGCATCCAGCAAATCATGGCATCGGCGCGCTTTCTCAATATTTCCCGATCTTGAATAATCTCTTAGCAGATAGAGCAATGATTCTGGGGCTTTGTCATATCCTAATTTCGAGAGTTCAGCAAAGGCGTCATCTAATGCGATATTCGCCTCTTTATATTTATCACTCGCAATATAGGCAGTTCCTATATGCAAAAGAGGCAATGTGATGTCCTTATCCACACGCTTGCAGACATCAAGTTCTTTCTTCGCCATAGTGAGAGCATTGGCATAGTCCTGCACATCATAATAAAGACAATTCAGATTCGAGTAGGTATTGGCAAGCATGACAGAGTCACAGCCTTCCATTTTCATAGCCTGCTCTGTTGATTTCAGAAAATATGACAATGCTTTGGGTGTATCGTGCAAGTCGCGGTAGACACTGCCTGCATAGTAATACACCTCCTGTTTCTCCAAATCCGAACCGGCAGACTCAAAATAAGAGATACATTTCTTTATGGTTATATCCGATATTGGGGAATGATAGGCTTTGTCATTCAGACGAATCCTCAGCAAGTCATATTTCATCTTTATATGTTCAGACTTATCTCTTATCTGAATATCCAGCGAATCAAGCATAGCCAAAGCCAGCTCCGGATTATCATTGCCGACGGTCTTTATCTGTTCCAACTTTTTCTCCGTCTCAGATGAGCAAGAAAGCAGAGCAGTTGCAAAAATTAGAATGATTATATAAAGAAAGGTATGTTTCATCGTATGTTAGCATTAGATTTCACGTACAAAGATAACTATTTTTATTGAATTTGCAAATAATTTGTGTTTCTTTGTGTTTCTCTACAGAAACAAGGTATTATAACTACAACACAACTCTACTGTTCGGAATAATATCATATACCACTGTATATCAACATAGTAACTATACCAAAAACATAACTTCAAAACATTTAACATATTACAGAAACACAATGAAACACAAATAATTTGCATGAACGGGTATCCCGTATTAACTTTGTATCAGTTGTGTTAACACTTTCATACATTATGAGAAATATATTCAAAGTCTTTTTACTTGTGCTTACACTATGTAGCACAACGGTTAGTGTATCTGCAGACGATATCGAATTTTGTCAAACACTTCCAAAACAAACAGCAGAAAGCAAGGGAGCATCAAGAATACCCACACGTATAGTATTCTCAGCCAACCTTGAGGAAACGACACAGATTATCCATTTTTCAAATCTGCCATCAGATATGATGTCATATGTTGTTTATGATGAAAATGGTGATAATGTGCTTGAAGACACGTTACAAACAACAGAAGACGGTACAGCCACAATAGACTTGACTGGTCTCACAGAAGGGAAATACACCATTACTATAAATCTTAATGGTAATTCATATGCAGGAGACTTCTGTCTGTAAAAATGAATAACGGTATATTACATAAACTGACATTCATCGTTTTCTTGCTGACTTGTGTTGGTTGTACAGTCGACAGCCATTGGTTTGTATATCCGTCACTCTCAAGAAGTCTGCTTTTAGAAGTGGGGATACTTGCGCTATCGTTGTGCGCTTTGTGTCATGTAGTACCTACACAGAGGATAAGAGCTGGCGGTATCTTCTTTGCTCTTTGGTCTGCATATATATTCGTCCATGGTATATTGTCTGCAACCACAGAGGAATACCGACTGGCGTATCTATGCATGACTATTCTATCCGTCATCCCAATGGCATATCTTCTGAGTGAGGCCATACTGACCCGCAGAGATATCGAGACAGGATTGATACTGATAGCTGTTATACAACTTATCTATGTGGGTGGGCAACTTGCTGGATACATCGAGTCCGGCAGTTATTTCTTTCGTGTAACTGGGTGCAATGAGAATCCTACCGTCACAGCACTGTATCTCACAGGATGCATGCCGCTTGTCGCAAAGCGTGCGACAAAAGACACACACCGCATGTTTTACGTAACGCTATCGGTATTGTCGCTCATTGCCATTATCACTCTAAGATGTCGCACCGCATACATCGGATTATGTGTAGAGATTACAGTATGGACAATAATGTTTCTTTATGATAATCCTCTGGCTACAAAGAAAGTCTTATCACACAAGTGGCAACTTGGCTTTGTCGGTGTATTCATAATCTCCATTGCATCTGCGAGACTCTATGATATGAAGCGTGACTCTGCCGCAGGCCGCCTGTTAGTATGGAAACTTTCCGCATCGATGATTGCGGGACAGCCTCTTGGATATGGAATCGGACTTTTCGAGAAAGAATACAATCTACATCAGGCAGACTATTTCCGCTCAGGCAAAGCAACTGACGAGGAGCGTCATAATGCAGACTTCACAACGATGGCATACAATGACTATCTGGAACATGGTGTAGAGGGTGGTTTAACAGGCATGATGCTCCTCATAGGGTTCTACTCTACCATGATAATGCAAGCTGTGCGTCACAAGCAAAAGGAGAATGCAGCCGTCATAGCCGCCTTTGCCGTCATGTCTCTCACAAACTTCATCTATACAAGTATACATCCATGGTGGTTGTTGATGTGCTATGCCTCATTTGTCACTGCCGACAGCAAGAAACAGGAAATACGCAACAAGTCCATCTGCAATACGCTTTACGTCACCCTGATTGCCTTATTCGCGGTCATATTCTATCATGAATACAGTAAGGTCTGCAGTCAAATAAGACTCGCCGGAGGACAAGACAACATAATGGCGCTTCAGCCGTCAATAGGCACATCTGAGGCCTTCTGGCGTATTTGTGCAAGAAAACACATCAAAGAGCATGATTATCATCAAGCTCTCAGAGATATCCGCACAGCAAGATTGTATACCTCATCCCCAATACTGTTCATGATGGAATACCATTGTCTGACAGCACTTGATGACACATCAGAGTCAATGGCAAGGATTGACACTCTTTCAATGATGCAACCATCAAGACTTACTCCGAAATATTTACTTATGAAACACTATATTGCAACCGACAACGACTCAAATGTCATTGCTTATGCATACGATATAATACAAATAGGAGAAAAAATAAAAACAGCAAAATCATCATTCATAATGTCTCAAGCCAAACAATATGTACAACAATATCAAGACTAAATGTCTTTTCATCGCTTTACTCTTGCAGTCTCTTATATGCGGAGCACAGACATGCTATACTGAGAAATATGCAAAAGTGCTGGAACACTTCAGCAACGACAGTCTAAAAAAGAAGGCTGCTACCTTTCTTATAGATAATATGGATGGTCATTCTTCCCCGGAAGGCAATTCCATGAAACTGTATACAGACAAAATCATGTCCATGTGGCCCAAGACCGCACCTAAGTATCTTGACGCTGCATGGGACGAGTGCAAAGGCACAGAACGAGTATCTTATGTATCAGACAGTATGCTGATAAATAACGCCATGCTCATTGACTATATTGACGATGCCTTTATTGACTGGAGGGAATCGCCTTGGCGAGATGATATCACTTTCACACAATTCTGTGACTATATCCTGCCATATCGTGTCAGAAGCGAGAGACTATCCAAAGCATGGCGAAAGAAATTACGTGAGAAATACTTGCATATCATAGATGGTGTAAAAGATATGAAAACGGCATTCGAAATAGTCAGCGACTCTGTAAAGAAGGAGCTCCGCTATTGGATACCGACACTTCCTTATACCCTTGATGTTCTCACCTATGACCATATCCAGCGCGCTTCGTGCGACCAGCAATGCATTCTCTTGACATCCATACTGCGTTCACTTGGTATACCGGCTGTCATTGACGGCATAAGCAAATGGGCTGATTATAGTACAAAGGGACATGCATGGGTGGCACTCGTCATGTCTGACGGCTCTACTTATACAATATTTGACAATGAGCATGAAGCGAAACAGTTTAATAAAATCAACGCATCATTCTTTGAATCCTCAGTACCTGTTACGGAAGATGACATCTGTCCGTACAATATAAAACAGTCAAAAAGCGTGTCAAAGACTTTCCGTTACCATTTCCGCGACACAAGACTATTCAGTAAAGCTGACCCGAAATTTCTTTATGACCGTTTTGCCGCAGATGTTTCGTCAGAATATGGACTTTCAGCAAATATTACCGTCCCGGTGAACACATCCAAGCCTGTATACCTCTGTACCTTTCTCACAGGAAGAGACTGGATACCTGTAGCAAAGGCCTTACCTGCAGGCGAATCTGTGACATTCCATAACGTCGGTAGTGGAATAGTCTGCCTGCCCGTGGTAAAGGATGACAGACTATACATCCCCATATGCTCTCCCATACTTACAGGAAGAGATAGCATCACCAAGATATTTGATATAGATGAAACAGACACGTGCACAATAACTCTCACCCGCAAATACCCACTGTGTGCATATGTTCCTGGCGAATGGAAGAAAATCGTAGGCGGATGTTTTGAGGCTTCCGATAATCCAGACTTCGTACATCCAGACACCATTGCCGTCATATCTTCCATGCCGTACGGAGTGACATCATTGCCGGTGACAGGAAACAGAGAATATCGGTATGTAAGATTCAAGAGCCCTGATACAATGGTAGCTCTTGCCACAGAACTGTCATTCTATTCAGGCAAAGACGAGAGAATCAAACCAAGCTGCTGGTTCTCCACGGATGTGGATACATCTACCGTCAGATTCCTGTCGGACAATGACCGTGAGACAAGAATACGGGCAATGAAGCCTGGATACAGTGTCGGCATAGATATAGGACAGCCGAGAAGAATAACAAGAATTGACTTTGCTCCTGCGTCAGACGGGAACGATGTAGAAGCGGGACATCTGTATGAACTTTACATGTTCGCCCGTAAGTGGCGTCTACTCGGAAGCAAAAGAGCAAAGGGAGGCAGTGTCACATTCCACGGCATACCACGTGGCGCATTGCTGCTTCTGCGTGACCGCACAAGAGGCCATGAGGAAAGAATCTTCGAATATAAAGACAATAAACAGCAGTGGTACTGACCACTGTATACACAATCCCCAATATCAACAAAAAAAACTAAGAGCCATGAAAATGAAAGTGATTTTCTTTGCCCAATTGCTCTTGCTTTCTGTGACAGGTGTTACCGTAGCGCAAGTACCGTCTGATACTTTAGCAAAGTACCGGCAAGTGATTAATGAGACAGCTAATGAAAATGGACATGAGGCTTACATCGAGATACTCGACAAGTATGCCGTGGACATGCGCGATATAAAAAGGCTTCAACGTCTGCTTTTCAAGCGTGAGAGACGCAAGGCGATATTGCGCTATATGTATCCCAACTCCATACATGACCGCGTGAAAGCCAAGAGGCGCATAGACGAGATGTACAGGGACTCACTCGATGCCATCCTGATACCATATAACAAAGGTATATCCGGGGAAAATATCTCCGCGGCTCTGCTTGCTGCCCGTGTACTGAAAATAGACGAAAGCAAGTACAAGACTGTACTTGACAAGGCACTCTCTATAGCACATCAAAAGAGAAGCAATCCTGATACTGACACATGGGACGAAGAGCTGGATTTGATAAAGGAGACATTCGACAAGGAACAGATGAAAAACTTCTTCTCTATCAAAGATGGCAAGGAGGCAACAGACAAGATGGACGAGGCGTGGAAGGCTGTCTGTGAAGCCGGACAGGCAGAAGAACTTGACAGTGCTACAGAGTGTGCAAAAGCATATATGTATATACGCGAGGAAATGCGGCTGAGGTGTATCTACCGTAACAAAAAGGATATTCTCGACAGAAACCTCAAGAATATTCACCGACAGATGCCGCCGTTGCTACGCAGGCAAGAGGCTTTGCTGAAAGGCAATGATGCTACAGAAGAGAAGCGCAACGAGGACAACAATGGTATAATCTGGTGACAACAAAGACAATGAGACATATAAAGAAAACATTTGCCGTATGCATAGTGATGATGACGGCAAGCACGTCCTTTGCTATCGACAAGGACTTGATAAAGGAGGCGGCTGGAATAATAAAGGGAACCGATGACACCCGTTCCGTGGAATGGGCGGTCAAGACACTTACTGACGCCGCTGTCTATGACACCTGTGGCTATGCCATGAATGTACTCGGCATCGCCTGCTTCAACGGCATAGGAATGGAGAAAGACACTACAAAGGCCGTGGCATGGATGGAGGCTTCTGTAAATGCAGGATTCCATGTGGCGTGCCACAACCTCGGGGAAATATATCATCAGGGGAAATACGGCATGAAACAGGACTTCCAGAAAGCATACTCTTTCTACAAGAAAGGAGCAGACAATGACTGCGTCATGTGCTATTATGATGAGGGATACATGCTTTACAAGGGACTTGGATGCCGTCAGAACTACGCTAAGGCTGTAGAACTTTTCGGCAAAGGCGCTGACCATAACCATGCTCCATGCTTATATATGATGGGACTATGCTACCGCAACGGCTATGGAGTGGAGCGTGATGAGGAGCGTGCCACATTTTATCTTGGGCAGGCATCCAAGGTCAACTACGTCCCGGCAATTCTCGAGCAAAGGCGTACATCGCCAGAGAACAGTCTTGAGACGGAAAACATCCTTGCAGCAAATGCCGTCCCAGAATCCATGCCAGAGATTGAGCCTTTCATCCTGAGCAACGAGAAGCTGGGAGGGAAATACAGTGGTGCTATCGTGACATACGACTGGAGTGGCGAGCATGCCATCGCCACCCGTGACATTTCCATGGATGCCACGATTCGTGGTGATTCTCTGCTTGCGACATGGGTTGACGGAAATGAGAAGACATACGTGAAAGCTGTGATAACAGATGAGGGCAGACTTGTCTTTGAGGATGGATCCATAAGGCTGAAAGACAGGTATCACGACAACAAGATGACTTCATTCTCATTCATTGATGCAGACATCTGCCTTGAAAACCACACATTTACAGGAAGCCTGCGCCTTTACTCCATGAGAGATAAAGAGCCTGACCGTCCCATGTATATCCTACTGCAAAGGGATGATGCAGATAATGCCGATCCAAAAGAGCCCGGCAAGGCCTACGCCTATCCTTATCCGTTCACAAGCATACTCACTGTTGCCTTTGACCTCCCGCATGATGAGCCAGATGTCATGCTCTGCCTCTACGACCATTATGGCATCAATGTTTGCAACTATTCGCTCGGAACTCTTTCCCAAGGCCAGTACTCCTTCAATATCTCTCCTGAGATCACGCCCGGCATATATATGATCCGCATCAAAGCTGGAACTGAGCGTTTTAAGACAATTTTCACAAAAAAGCGAGGTTTTTAATGAAAAAAGTTTTGTTCTCGCTATTATTTTTGCTAAATTTGCAAGTGATAGCAGACTATATCGGCATTCCTCTCGGCGACAATGCCCTGCACGCTCAGAACTACAGCAATGAGGGGTATTATGATTGCTACGATGATGGAGAATGGTATGCTTCTTCTTTGCCCTGCGATATGGAGGCGTGTGTGGCCGCTTGTACAAAATGTCATGAAAGATTTCCCTGCAGTGAGACACACTATTGCACTTATGTCCCTCCAGGAACATCGGGTGAAAACATCACATGGGATATTGACTATGATGACAACGAAGAAGACCACGAAATCAATCATGATTTTGCCACTGGAGGAGGAGGCTCAACGAGTGGTAATAATGACTTGATCTCTGTTCGAGATTTGAAATTGAACAGCAAAGTGAAACTGATTAATTATATGACATTGCCTAATGTATTACATAAACAGACACTCGGATACGAGTGCGTGGTCAGAGCTATTGCATTTCTCTCCGAGTTGGATGGGCATAATTATGACAATGCATATAAGATACTAAAAGCACTCGCAGAAAAAGCAAAGTACAACCTTAATGAAAGAGGTATTGATTTGTGTGATATCCATCGGATATTTGAGTCCTATTGTAACATTGTCGTAAATAATTATGATTATCAGACGATAGAGCATTACATCGACCATAATAAGCCTGTAGCTGCTATAACTTTAACACAGCCATGCCACATGGCCGTAATAATAGGTTATGATGATAATTTTTATTACACAGCAGCAGGATATTCCAAAGCCAAAATTTATCAAAAAGGTCTATTGGGCAACGAAAATGTAATTTATCTATTCACCAACATCAAATCACCATACAAATGCAAACGAAAAACTTATTAGTGTTATTATTGTTCCTTGCCTTGACAAGTGTCGGCATGGCACAAGTGAGAATCTCTATAGCAGATCTTAACGGAACAACGTGGAAAATAAAGGGAGATCCCAGTGATAATTTCAAAAAATTTACTTCAAAACGTGAAGTATGGTATCAAAAAGACGGTTCCCTCCTCTTTTCTTATCCTTATTATCTTACAGACAAGCCCATAACTTCACCTGAAAGATCCGCGTTTGATTATTCAAAAGTGGGAAAGGGAACAAAGGGATGCTATATAATGTCAATTAATGACAAAGTTGGCACCACCTATTGCTTTCGCATCAAATACTTTGATAAAAGCGCTGGAATAATGGAAACAAGATTGATCACAGACAGAATCATTGGCATAAGTTATGACACTACTTATATTCTGATAAAGTAGCGTCTGTGGATATGTGAAACCGCTGGTTCCACTTGGCGTAGTGTGTATACTCTGATGCCAAGCGGAGCTTTACCTAAAATCAACATACAAATGCAAACGAAAAACTTATTAGTGTTATTATTCACTTCAAAATGTGAAGTATGGTATCAAGAAGACGGTCCCATCGTCTTTTCTTATCCTTATTATCTTACAGACAAGACCATAACTTCACCTAAAAGATTCGCGTTTGATTATTCAAAAGTGGGAAAGGGTACAAAGGGATGCCATATAATGTCAATTAATGACAAAGGTGGCACCACCTATTGCTTTCGCATCAAATACTTTGATAAAAGCGCTGGAATAATGGAAACAAGATTGGTTACGGACGGAATCATTGGCAGGAGTTATGACACTACTTATATTCTGATAAAGTAATATATTTTCCTCTACCCGAAAATTGTAGTTCTATACTGAACTTGCGCAAGAAATGAACTGGAAAATATAGTTAAAATATGCAAAACCGCTATGTTTATACAAGAAAACTCGTAACTTTGCGAAATATAATAATCATAATCCGTAAAAGAAAAGTTACAATAAATTGGGAAAAGTATTAGTCATCGGATGTGGCGGCGTCGCTGGCGTCGCAATCCAGAAGTGTGCGGCGAACGCTGAGGTGTTCGGCGAGATTTGTATTGCCTCACGCACCGTGAGCAAGTGTGACGCTCTGAAGGCTGCCATCGAGGCAAAGGGAACAGAGGCCATCATCACGACAAGACAGGTGGATGCTGACAATGTAGAGGAGCTGAAAGCTCTCATCCTTGACGTCAAGCCTGACGTTGTGCTTAACCTTGCCCTGCCTTATCAGGACCTTACCATCATGGATGCCTGTCTCGCCTGCGGAGTGCACTATGTCGACACAGCAAACTATGAGTGTGAGGACACCAACGACCCTGAATGGCGCAAGATATATGAGGCACGCTGCAAGGAGAAAGGTTTCACCGCATATTTCGACTATTCATGGCAGTGGGCATACAAGAAACGCTACGAAGAGGCAGGACTTACCGCTATCCTCGGTACAGGTTTCGACCCTGGTGTGACATCCGTATTCACGGCATACGCCCTGAAACACTACTTTGACGAGATACATACCATAGACATCCTCGACTGTAACGGCGGCGACCACGGATATCCTTTCGCCACAAACTTCAACCCTGAGATTAATCTCCGTGAGGTAAGTGCCAACGGCTCTTACTGGGAGAACGGTCACTGGGTAGAGACTGAGCCGATGGAGATAAAGCGTGTATACAACTTTGACGGCGTAGGCGAGAAGGATATGTACCTCCTTCATCACGAAGAGATAGAGTCTCTCGCCAAGAATATCCCGGGAGTGAAGCGCATACGCTTCTTCATGACATTCGGACAGAGCTACCTCGCACACATGAAATGTCTTGAGAATGTGGGAATGCTCGGCACTGAGCCTGTCGACTTCAACGGACAGGAGATTGTACCGATACAGTTCCTCCGCAGGTTGCTCCCAGACCCAGCTTCACTCGGTCCGCGCACTGTAGGCAAGACAAATATAGGATGTATCTTCACCGGCATCAAGGACGGCAAGGAGAAGCATGTATATATATATAATG
>JAIDEM010000059.1 GCA_029054825.1 Prevotella sp.
GTGCGCTCTTTCGGCCAGTCGGTGATTTCCTTGGAAGAGATTTTCAAGACCGCCGAGACCAACAGCGCACAACTCCGCCCCTCATTTGCCGCTCAGGCTGAAGCTGAGCGTGAAGCAAGCGTTGCACGTGCCGGACGTCTGCCGGACATCAATGCCACGCTGTCAGTCAGCTACATAGGCGACGGCTTCACTACCAAGCGCGATTTCAGTGACTATCAGCGTGCACCTATCCCTCATCTCGGCAGCGGTATGTCGCTGAATGTCACACAACCTGTGTATACAGGCGGAGCAATAGCCAATGCTATCGACCTCGCCGAACTGAAGCTCACTGCCTCACGGTATGCTACGGAGTTGCAGCGCGACAATATCCGCTTCAGGCTCACAGGATTCTATCTTGACATATACAAATACAATAACCTGCGCCAAGTGACAGAAGGGAACCTGGCCGCTGCAAAGAAAGTGTTGGAGGAAATGCGTGCACGCTACGAGCAAGGAACGGTCATCCAGAACGACATTACCCGCTATGAACTCCTTGTGTCAAGCCTTGACCTGCAACTTGTCAAGATAAACAACATGCTTGATATCCTCAATGCCAATCTTGTGACGATGTCCGGCTTGCCCGAAGGGACAGTAATCGTGCCCGACACCACAATTCTCGACCGTTCCCTGCCAACAGCAGGAGAGCAGTGGTGGCAGCAGGAGGCTGCAGACAACGCCCCTTCACTGAGCCTTGCCCGTTCAGGTGTCGACATAAGTCGCAAGGCAGAGGCACTTGTCCGTGCCGAGCGGTTGCCCAAAGTCGGGCTTCAGGCCGGATGGACACTCGACGGTCCGATACTCGTGGAGATTCCGCCTATCAACAGGAACCTGAGCTACTGGTATGTAGGAGTAGGCGTAAGCTACAACATCGCCTCGCTCTACAAGAGTAACAGATCGCTGGCCAGAAGCCGTGCTGCCACGAAAAAGACAATGGAGGAACTTGCCGCTACGCAAGAAAATGTATCGCTCGCGGTCAAGGCAGACCATATCCGCTATCTGGAAGCCTACGAGGAGCTGAAGACCAGACAGAAGAACGCAGAACTTGCCGAACGTAATTACATGACAGTAGCAACACGCTACTCGGCAGATATGGCCCTCATCACCGACATGCTCGATGCTGCCAACGCCCGCCTTGATGCCGAAGAGCAGTTGGCAGAGGCCCGCATAAACATCGTATACCACTATTATAAACTTTTATTCACCACAGGAAAAATATGAAACACAAAAACAAGAAAATACTCTCCTATATCATCACCATAGCAATCGTCGCCACGGCAGCAGTCTGGATTGTCGGCAAATTTATCCATCTCGGAAATGTCGAGTTCACTGACAATGCACAGGTGCAACGCCAGATAGTTCCTGTCAACAGCCGTGTGCAGGGATATATCAAGGAGATTCGTTTCAAAGAGTATGAGAAGGTCAAGAAAGGTGACACGCTCGTCATCATCGACGATGCCGACATGAGACTTAATGTAGCGCGTGCCGCTGCCGACTACCAGAACGCCCTTGCCGGACGCGGTGTGGCAGATCGTTCCGTTACATCTGCATCTGCCAACGTGGCCGTCAGCGAGGCTTCTGTGGCTGAGGCAAAAGTATTGATGGACAATGCCGCCACAGACCTGACACGTTACGAGAAACTGCTGGCAAAGGATGCTGTGACACGCCAGCAGTATGACCGTGTAAAGACCGACTACGAGGCCAAGAAAGCCCGTTACGAGATGCTCGCACGCCAGCGTTCAGCTACATCCACAGCTGTCGATGTCAGCCGGCAGCGCATCTCACAGTCGGACGCAGGCATAGAACTTGCCAAGGCTCTTTTGGAGACAGCGAGACTCAATCTCAGCTATACTGTCATCATAGCTCCATGTGACGGCTATGCCTCACGCAAGGAGATACAGGAAGGACAGCTTGTTCAGCCAGGGCAGACCCTGCTTGATGTCATAGACACCGGTGATGTTTGGGTGACGGCCAATTACAAGGAGACGCAACTCCACAATATTGTTCCAGGAAGTGATGTCGATATAAAGGTCGATGCACTGCCAGGTACCGTCTTTCACGGCAAGGTGAAATCTGTATCCACTGCTACAGGAGCTTCCCTGTCGCTGTTGCCTCAGGACAATTCGGCAGGCAATTTTGTGAAGGTGCGCCAGCGCATCCCCGTCAGGATAGAGTTCACCGACAAGAACAAGGCTGAGGATATCGCACGCCTCAGTGCTGGCATGAATGTGGAATGCAGCGTAAAGTACTGATATGGCAGACTGGCATGCTCCACAGGGACCATTCGATATCCCGGAGGTTCCCGATTTCATTCCACGGCGGATGAAGCCTTGGCTTTTTATCCTCTTCGTCCTCATCATCCAGTTTTCGGGTGGCGTGTATCTCGCGGCTGTGTCCGACATGGTTGGCACTACTGCACTGATGCAGGAGGATATCCTCATGGCTGGTTACGCATCACTCGTGGGCATGGCGATAAACTTCGCCGTGATGTTCCGCATCAAGTTCCGCTTCTCCACACGCACCCAGCTAATCGCGGCAGGCTTTGTGCTGATGGCGGCAAATATCATCTGTGCCCATACGACAAGTGTACCTGTACTCGTCGTCACATGTTTCGTTGCAGGATGGTTCAGGATGCAGGCTACCCTCGCCTGCAACTCCACCATACAACTGTGGCTTACACCTGTGCGCGACATGGCCGTATTCTTCTGCTACGTCTATATCGTTGTCGACAGCGTGATACAGCTTAGCGGCATAGCAACAGTCTATACCGCATTCTTCTCTCAATGGGAGTATATGCACTGGATTATGACCGGTCTGCTCGCACTCATGATACTTGCAGTGATGATACTTGTGAAGCCTTTGCGCGCACCGATGTTCATCCCGCTGCTCGGCATAGACTGGCTCGGCGCAGTCATCTGGGCAGGATTCATGCTCAGCTTCACCTTCATCTGTGTCTATGGCCGGTACTTCGACTGGTGGGAGGCATCGGAGATAAGGGGCGCGACACTAATCGCCATCGCCTGTTTAGCCGTAAACCTATGGCGGACGACATTCCTCCACCATCCCTACATCTCGTTAAAGGCAATGACAAACCGTAACGTGATACGTGCCACGGTTATCTATCTCGTATTCTTCACCCTGCTGGCTACCGAGCATGTCTTCGAGCACAGTTACGCCTCAGCCATACTTGGCTACGACGAGACAAACCTCATAGACCTCAACTGGTACGCCTTTGCTGGTATCATCGCCGGATGCGCCTTCACCTATCTCACATTTGCCCTGCGCAAATGGCGTTACAAGACCATGACGGCGATAGCCTTTGCCCTTGCCGCATGTCACCTTGCCTGGTTCTATTTCTTCATAGACTACGGCATGGAGAAGGAAGCGCTTTTCCTGCCACTCTTTCTTCGCGGCATGGCATCAGTGACGCTCTCCATAGTCTTCCTTACCTCAATCGTACAGAGCGGACTGCCATTCCAGGTGTTCCCGCAGGCACTGACCATCAACGGATTCACGGGAGCCGTCATGAGTGCGACACTCGGACCGGCAATCATCGGCGAACTACTGACCCACATCATGGCAAGAAACGCCTCACTGCTTGGCGCAGACATTACGGCTTTCAACCCCGACATAACATTTACATCCATTGGGCAATATTACGGCATGGTACAGATACAGGCACTCGTTGTATCCATGAAGGAAATCTACGGATGGCTTCTAATGGCAGCGCTGGCATCGTTGCTGACGATACTCATAAGTTATGGTAAAGTGCGCCCCTTTGCCATATTCCCCAAATGGAGCACAGTGAGGCGGAGCATAAGACACGCCGTGAGAATGACAAAGCAGGATACATAAAGGCACTCAGACATCGTGACCAGAGAAAAAAACATTACTTCTCTGGTACAGCTACATGAAACAAGAGACTGCACTCCGAATAAGTCAGATACAACGACTTCCGGAGTGCAGTCTCTTTTGCGTATTATACATCTGTATTTAGAAGGGTGTAACCAACTGCATACAATGAAAAAACACTTGCAAATAAACCACTGATTATCAGTTATATTCTAATTTTAATACTTCGCAGTCAGTTTTTGGTGCTTCGACATTTTCCGTATAATTTTGTGACGTATTTCTATCGCGGTGAATGTGCGGGGCTTTATTTTTGCCACAAAATTCAAGTCCGGCGACAAAGGTTGACAACGGTTCACAGACATAGACAAAAGTCTGGGCGAAATGCGAAGTTCGTCATAAAAGTTAAGCTGGTTGACAATAGATGACAACAGTTGACTTCCGTTCACTTCCCGATGGAATACACAGAAAAGAGTGTAAAACATTAAAATAAGGGAAGAATGAAGACAACCAAGAAATGCACATTTTGCGGCAGGCCATTCACGTCCAACAGCGGTATGCAGAAATACTGCTGTGTTCGTTGTGCCAATGAAGCCAAGAAAGAGAGAAAGAAAAGGAATGATGATTTCCTTAAGGCGGCAGAACCTGTTATAGGGCTGAAAGAACAGGAGTACCTTACCTTCTCCAGGGCGGCAATCCTTATGGGATGCTCGCGCCAGTACGTTTATAAGCTCGTGTTGCAGGGCAAGCTGAAAGCCTCACGCATCAGCAGCCGCATGGCAATAATCCGCCGCGCTGACATTGAGTCCATGCTGGATGGCAACCCTTATAGTAAGGTAGTGTTCGGCAACCGATCGAAACCAACAATTCTTAAGCAGCGTCAGAAGAAGCAGGAAACCGTACCCGTTTCTGACGAGCCTTTGACTTACCTCTCCGGCGAGGAGGTGATGTCTATTTATAAAGTAAAGCAGATGTGGCTTTACACCACCGCCAAGCGAAATCAGATACCCATGTGCCGCATTGCCGGAAAGAACTATTACAGCAAAAGCCATGTGGAGGAATGTCTCGGTCTGACCGTTGACACCTCTATTATCACCGAATGGCTCACAACAGACGAGGTGTTCGAGGAGTTCGGCATGAAAGCTACCGCCATCCGTGCTTACGCATACCGCCACAGCATTCCCACCAAGAAGGAATACGGTATCACCTATTATTCAAAGACACACCTTGCGGAGCTGCGACAAATTGATTTGGTGGAAGACAAGCGTTATTGCACCGTAGATGAGGTGTCGGAGAAATACGGACTGTCCAAAGCCAACATCCACCATATCACCAAAGTTCATGGCATAGAGAAGAAGAAAGTGGGTGTGAGGAACTTGCTGCTTCGTGCCGATGTAGAGCGTGCGATGGCGGAAAGAGCCGCAAAAGGACTGTAAATTCGTTCCTTTTCCATTGATAATACGTTTATCTGTCAATTATCATCATTAACTGCCATCAACGGCATATCATTCAGTTCCTTTGCAGCGTGGAGATAGTCTCCACCAAGTAACATTCATAAATAACAAAGAAAAGACTATGAGTAATATCTGTAAGACCGTGAACCTTTACACACGGAAAATCAAGGGAGGCAAAATGCTGTCCTATTTTCTCGACTATTATCCCGGCTACCGTGACGAAACCACCAACAAAGTGCTGCGCCATGAATCGCTCGGCATCTACATCTACGCTCACCCGAAGACACAGCGTGAGAAGGACTACAACGCACGACTGTCAGAGAAAGCCGAGGCACTGCGATGCCGCCGGTATGAGGAGATTGTGAATGAGCGTTACGAGTTCTTCGACCGCAACAAACTCAACGGCAGTTTCATTGACTACTTTAAGAAGTATGCCGGGAAGAAAAACTCACGCTATGAGCAGGCGTTCCTGCACTTCAACCGTTTTACAGGTGGCAAATGTACCTTTGCCGAAATCACTGTGGAGCTGTGCAACAAGTTTCTGGAGTATCTGCGCACCACGCATCAGGTAATCCATACCAAGCGCAAGTTGCACACTAATACCATTGCCAGTTATTGGTCCGCGTTTCTCGGCACACTCCATGCCGCCCACCGTGACAGGAAGATAAAGGAGAATCCATGTCCCTATCTGGAACGTGCCGAAACTATCCCGACCGACAAGGTGGGACTGTCAGCTGATGAGCTCATACAATTGGCAGAAACTCCGTGTGAAGTTCCTATACTAAAGACCGCCTTCCTTTTCTCATGCCTTACAGGACTGCGAAAAAGCGATGTCAAGCCATTCACATGGGAAATGATACAGCTCGAAGCCGACGGCACACTCTATATCACCGATCGAGTGCAGAAAACAAAGGACATTGTGCATGTCCCATCAACGAGGGGACTGCTTTATTCAATATATTTTATTCCATCATCAGAATAATTAAATTCTATAATTTTAATAGTGCTCTTTTCTCTAATAATTTTTTTTGTAAATACTTTGGATTCACCCTTTTCTGGATATACTGTAACCGTAAAAGGTATTTCGTTAACACCACTTCGTTTCGCATATAAGTTGACGGAAACCATATATTTACCAACAGGTGCAGTTTCCTTCCAATATATATTTTCCACAGGTGTCGTTGTTGCCGTATATCCATTTGCATTGGCATCAACATCTAAATGTCCAATTACACCTTGACAAGTCCTTGTTTTTTGTTGGTAAAAAATTTCCTGTTCGTCAGGATCAAACACATGTAAGTCCAAATCATCTGTTGTTGTCCATTTTAATGTAATTTTCAAACCACCTCTTCCACCTATGCTTTCTATATTTGATGTCTTTTCGATAATGTCTATCTCTGCATTGATATTATTTATCTGTTCTTCAACAGTTGCCATATCAGCTTCGTTAGTTTTTTTTGTTTCGTCTATCTGCTTAATTCTTGAATTCAAAACTGCCTCTTGTTGTGCACTCTGATTTTGAATTTCTGCTCTTTGCTCGTCTGTTTCAGCATTAGCCATTTTTTTTGCCGCCTCTCTCTGTATTTCTTCTTTTTCTTGGATTATCTCATTTTTTTGTTGCACTAATTCTGAGATATGATGACTTGTTGTTTCATGTTGACGTTGAAGAACATTAAGATTTTGGATTCTTTCTTCTATTTCAGAACGTGTCGCATTTTGGTCTAATTCTGCTATGGAAAGTGATGAGTTGTCAAGAACGATACCTAATTCATCTATGGTCTTAGCTATGTGATGATTGTTTGGAGAAAGTCTTCTGGCTTTCATCAGATTGTCTTTCCTGTCACCAATATTTCTTTTTGCCCTAAGAACTAATTCTTCACTGATATATTCTTTGAAAGAACCTCTGTCATATTGTGGCCTTTCAGGTACAGTTTCTGGCATTTTGCAGACTTGCTCATATTGTTCCGATAACAGATTGAATTTGTTGACAAATTCATCTGTCACCTCAGGAAGTTCATCTATAACGACAACATCTTCTTTGTTGATTTCTTCGGCATAAAAAGTCCAATTGTATGAACCTGTTATGACCGTACTGTCATCGATGATACAGAATTTGTAGTGAAGCATTTCCGGATATTCTACAAGATGTAGTTTTAACCCACAGGATATTAATTCGTCAAAATTAAGACAATAGCCTCCATTGTTGATAAGGTCATTGTTTGTTATAAGGGTGACTTCTATATTTCTGCTTAGAGTGGATTTTATGCAGTTGAATAAATCAAAATTAGTAAACCATGCGACAGCTATTTTTACAGAATGCTCGGATGTTTCTATTCGTTTAATAATGTTGTTTGCAATATCCTCAAATAAAGGAACAACAGAACCTACAGACACTTCTATTTCCTTTACTTCTGGGGCAGGAAGAGATATGCCAATCTTTTCAAGGATTTGTTGTCGTTCTGCTTCATCTGCTAATTTCCACAGATTGGCAATAACTCCATTACTTGTATATGTGATAAGATTCTCTTTCCACATCTTTGATGCATATTTCCCATTACATTTTATAAAAATGTCTTTGTGCAAAGATGGGCGTAAACGTAAAGTTCTATTTGCGAGGATTAATTGTTTTGCTAAATCATATTTTACATCACTGTCAATTATGTCACCAAGCATATTATACAATCCATCAAACAAAGTTACATTGTAATCTTCGTTTTCAGATGAAAAACTAACTGATATAGATGGACGTTCATCCAAGGCATGTAAGTTAGAAGTATAAATGTATTCTCCGTCTTTTTCTTTTATACAAAGAAGTGGAATTGTTTTCCCTTGTTTCATTAAATTAAATATTTTTCTCTTGTCATTAAGGGTATCCCTTGTCAAGGGTAAAATACTACGGGTATTAGAAGTAAGAGCTTGTACTATAAAAGCATGAGTCTCCTTATCATAAGAAAGAATTTTGCAAATATCTTTATCTCCAATCATTTTTTTGTAAAAATTATTTAATGCATTAGTTTTTCTGTTCTATTCCCTCCTGCAAACAATCTCGCAGGAGGGAACTTTAATTATTTATTCATATCCTAAAATCACCATTACCATTCGTGATTCTCCTCCGGCTCTGTTGGCGGAGTCACAGCACTGCCTGGCGAAGTCTGTGCGGCAGCTGCTTTCTGTTTGAGCACCTCACGTTTATAGTGTACAATTTCAGTATTCGCATAGTCAATAAAAGGCGCATAGTCGGCTTCACCTAATACCAATGCGAGGGCGTTCACCATCTGCACCAGCTCACGGTAGGCCTTGTCACTGGACAAGCGTGCTGATTTCAATGCGCCTACTGGTAGAGTCATGCGCTCGTTGGTACGCTGCAAGGTGAGGGTGCGCACACGCTCATTGGCTTCTTTCATGTTTGTGACGAATGCCGTGAGTGACAGCTTTTTCACTTGTTCTGAGAATTTTCCCTCAAGGTCGGCGATGAAATTCACCAGCAGACCTGTTTCCTTGTCCAGTTGGTCAGTGGTGCTGATGCGGTAGTCCTTGATGTGTTGCGCCAGTTCCGTGGCAGCCTGTGCCATGTCAGCAACAGGAATAGCCAAGAAACCCTCCACTGCCTTTTTGTAGCCTGCGTAGAGTGCGTCACGGTCAGCGTCTGCCTTGGCAATCTCGTCAGTGAGCAAGCTCTTCTGCGAAATTTTCAAAGCCTCATCCTCCACAGCGAGAGCATCATGCAGGGCGGTTACAAGGTTGGCTGCTTTAGCCTTTACTGCCGTGTCGGCCTCGGCACGTGCAAGGATGTTGCTTACGAAAGTGAAATGTGCGCCGTTGTTCATGCGCGGGAGACTGATGTCTTCAATCTGCTTCATAGTCTTGTGTTTTAAAGTTAATAATGTTTACTGTGCAGAGAGTTTTTACCAGTCCGCTACAGCAAATGTAATGAAATTTCTTGAAAATCCAAATAAACAGAAGAGAAATTGTCAATAATCTTGCGTTTTTTCTTTCATTTTATTCAAATTAATGCCGTTGACGCATGTTTCCTGTATGATTTTTCTCTTAATGATGCAGGAAACGGTGTTTCTTGCATGAATAAAAGTTTTTGACATAAGAAACGTGCGTCAAGAGCTTCACTTGATGTCGAAAGCATCAAGAAACGAGCGTCAAGACCTTCATTCATTCCCTAAAATAACAATAAACGCAAGATTATTCCTTCATCGTCTCCCGAAAGTGAGAATAAACGTGCGTCAAAGGCTTGTTTTGGTATAAAAACTGAGGATAATCTTACGTTTACGAATACTTTTAATATCGGATGAAGAAATAATTCAGTGTATACATATTGTTTTGATTCTGAATAGACAAAAAATCTACCATCTGTACCGTACAGCGGACGCTTGAAATGGCGTTCGGGAACCAGACCGTGAACCAGAACAAGGGAGCGGACAACAGCCACTTGCACCGTTGCCGTGAGGTGGAGGACTGGGCGATGGATTCATATAGGTGGTGTTGCGAACAGTTCGGCAAGGAGAATGTCATCGGCTTTCAGGTGCATCTGGACGAGAAGTCACCCCATTGCCATGCGCTTGTTATTCCCGTAGGAAGAAAAGGCAAGGAGAAAAAGGAACGGGTGATGTGGTCTGCCAAGTTCGGGAAGAACGGGAATGAATACAAGGCAATCCTCCATGCCATGCACACCTCGCTGTATGAGACAGTAGGCAAGAAGTACGGGTTTGAGCGTGGCGAAAGTGTTAAAGACCGCAATGTACGGCATCTTGACAAATATGAGTTTTACCGTGAACAACTGAAGTTGGAGAGAGCAATCAAGGGACTGACAACGATGAAGGAGAATCTTGAAAGTTCCATTACCCGACTTCAGGATGAGATACAGACTGTCCGTTGCCGTCTTTCTGACCGCAAGATAACGCTGCAAGAAGCGGCTAGCAAAGTGCATCGGCTGGAGAATGAAATATCAGCCTTGCAGGAAAAGCTATCTGACAAGGCAGGCAAGTTGCAGGAAAAACAACGTGAACTAAACCACTTGATGAAAGATGTCAGCAATGTGCATCAGATTATCGCCCCGTTCAAGAATCACCGCATAGGCTTCACCGCCCCACAAATCACGGAAGCACCGCCGACATTCGGGCGTGAAAAATGGATTGAGAAACAGAATAAGCGGATAGAAATCATGTTCAGCAAAGCTGTTGCTGAGATTGAGAGGTTGTATATGTCAGAAGCGGAAAAGCAGGTGAAAGCAGCCGGACAGAACCAACTGGTGGACTACAAGGAATTTCACCGATATAGGAATGAAAACGAGCAACTGCGTCAGTATATCCGGGATATAACCGAAGAGAACGGCAAAATCAATGAAACACTCTGCGGATTATTGGATGTTTTGGTCATTCCTAATTTTCGAGCGAAGTTCTTCGCCATTGCCGATGCGCTGATTGGTGGGCGCCCCATTCCGACATCATCCGGTGGCGGAGGCGACACGTCCGACATTCGCTGGGACGGGAAGAATCCCGATGAAGATTAACAGAGCTATAGGCGCAGATGTATGATGGCAGCAGCCGGGATAGTAATAAGTAGGAATAAAGCAAAAGGATTTAGAAGATAATTATGGCATCAATAAAAATAAAGTTCAGACCCTCCACTGTAGAGGGTAAGGAAGGAGGACTCTATTTTCAGATTATACAGAACAGGGTAATCCGTCAAATGAACACGGACTATAAAATCTATGCATACGAATGGGATGCAGAAATAGAAAGCGTTGTGGTAAGTGGCGCACGTGCCAATATCCTATGCAGTATTAAGGAGCGCATGGAATGGGACTTGTCCAGATTTGAAAGGACTGTACGTCAGTTAGAGCAGGAAAGACGCAAATATACGGCGGATGATGTAATTACACTATTTCATAAGGTGACCAAAGAGACATCCTTGTTCTACTTTATGCACAGTGTAATAATTCAACTGCGACAATTGGGAAAGATACGCACTTCCGAGACTTATACGGCAACCCTTAAAAGTTTCATGGAGTTTCGTGAAGAACAGGATGTTCCGCTTGACGGTGTTAACTCTGACCTTATGCTTTTATACGAAGCTCATCTGAAAGCGAAAGGAGTACGCATGAATACCATATCATTCTATATGCGCATTCTTCGGGCAGTATATAACCGAGCTGTGGAAAAAGAACTTACGCCACAGAAGAATCCGTTCCGTCATGTCTATACCGGAGTGGACAAGACAGTTAAGCGTGCTGTTCCTGTTAAGGTCATCAAGGTCTTGAAAGAACTGGATCTGTCAATGAAACCATCATTGGATTTTGCGCGTGACATGTTTATGTTCAGTTTTTATACAAGAGGAATGTCCTTTATTGATATGGCATATCTTAAAAAGACAGATTTACAGAACGGAATCCTGACTTATCGTAGGCGAAAGACTGGACAGCAACTTACTATCAGATGGGAGAAATGTATGGAGGAAATCATCAAGAAATATCCATCAAACAGTTCTGCCTATTTATTGCCGATTATCAAGGAGCAGGGGAATGAGCGAAAACAGTATGACAATGCCCTGCATCTGGTAAATTATCGGTTGAAAGACCTGTCGGAAATGCTGAAACTTCAACGGCCTTTGACAATGTATGTAGCCCGTCATTCATGGGCGAGTGCAGCCAAGGTAAGAAACGTTCCGCTATCAGTCATTAGTGAGGGCATGGGGCATGATTCTGAAAAAACAACACAGATTTACCTTGCTTCTCTCGAAGCATCGGTGGTTGACAAGGCAAACAAGATGATTCTGGAATTGCTGTAAGCAAGAAGTTGTTTAGCAAAAATCTCAATCTCTTCGTAAGAGACGAAGAAAAAAGGAAAGTCTTGATATTCCGCCAATTCTGTCGAAAATGAATAGATTTTGTAAAACAACATAAAAAATTGATGGCACAAATAGCAGTTTTTCTCTTAAATAAGCTGAATTTTGGCTGAAAATGAGTATCTTTGCATCAAATATCCGTCTCTTACGAAGAGACGAATGGATATTTACTCGACAAAGACCACCGCCAACAGGCAAAAGAAATAATGGAACTTCCTCGTAGTGTAAAAAGGGCTTGGTCGCCCGTCGAGACACTATGCTGGGAGTTCTTGTGTGAAATATGGAACTACCGAGGCAATTTGACAATATCACCCAAAGGGTCATTGACGACTTGAAGGCCACGCTGCTAAAGGGCTCAAAAGTGTCAATGGCAGCCGCCTCTTTTTCCATCTATGCTTTTGAGGCACTGCAAAAGGAACTGGAGAAGATAGACGAATTGCGTTTCATCTTCACCTCACCTACATTCAACAAGGAGCGTTCCAAGAAACAGAAGCGTGAATTCTATATTCCTAAACTGAACCGTGAGCGCACGCTGTATGGTTCGGATTTTGAAATAAAGCTCCGCAACAACCTTACACAAAGGGCTATTGCTAAAGAATGTGCCGACTGGATTCGCAGGAAGGTACGTTTCAAGACCAATGTGTCGCAGATGAATATGCAGGGATTCATGAACGTGAAGAACGGCGAGAGGCTGTTTACCTATATGCCTTTCAACGAGTTCACCACAACTGAACTCGGTTGCGAGCGTGGCAATAACATTTTCCAGCTCATCCAGCGGTTGCCATCACCCATCAGCGACGCTTATCTCAAGAATTTCAATGACTTCTGGCAAGACAAAGAGAACTTTACTGACGTTACGGATGCCATAATTGAGAACATTGAGAATGTCTATCGCGAGAATGCTCCCGACTTCATCTATTTTGTCACGCTCTATAACATCTTCAACGAGTTTCTTTCCGACATCAGCGAGGATGTGTTGCCCAATGAGGCAACAGGTTTCAAGTCATCGCAGGTGTGGAACAAACTCTATAATTTCCAGAAGGATGCCGCCCTTGCCATCATCAACAAATTAGAGACTTACAACGGCTGCATCCTTGCCGACAGCGTGGGTTTGGGAAAGACTTTTACGGCTTTGTCCGTCATTAAGTATTACGAGAACCGCAACAAGTCGGTGTTGGTGCTTTGTCCCAAGAAACTCTATGACAACTGGAACACTTACAAGAGCAACTACCGCAACAATCCATTGGAGAAAGACCGTTTGCGTTATGACGTGTTGTTCCATACCGACCTCTCGCGCGACCACGGTACAAGCAACGGCATTGACCTCGCCTTGCTCAACTGGGGCAACTATGACCTCATCGTGATTGACGAAAGCCACAACTTCCGCAATGGCGGCAAGGTTACTACCGATGAGGAAGACGAGAACCCGCGTGAAAACCGCTATCTCCGTCTGAT
>JAIDEM010000006.1 GCA_029054825.1 Prevotella sp.
CATAGTCATAATGACGGACATGCGCCTTGAGAGCAGGGACACCTTCTCCTATGGCGTCCGCAAGACGGTTTGCCACAATCAGCGCACCATGCACATTGTAATGCGTATTGTCTTTCCTGCCGTCAGGTATGCTTGCCACCTCACCCGGCTTTAGCCACATGTGCAGCAGGCGCGAGCCTTCCACTCCGTGCTCCATCTCTATCCAGTGGGTTATGCGGTTGGCATCGACAAAAGGTACGTCAAGTCTCTTTGCCACAAGATACGGGACAGCGGTATAGTCGCCGTCCTTGGTATAGTGGGTCGCCACGAGATACTCCGTATTGACCTCTTCCTCGCCGTACTTCACGTCACGCAACGCCTCGTCGTCGGCAGCACCTTTCTTCTCCGCAGCAGACATTTCCTTTGCCTTTCCAGAAGAAGCGTCCTTCAGACGTGCATCATAGAAGAGCCTGCGCTCGACACAGTTGAGGAGAACAGGTATGCCCCCCTTCTCACGGGTCTCCTTGACATAACGTTCGAGGTTGGCATCGAACGTCGAGCCCGGCTTGGAGAAGCGCTTCGTCTTGCCCGGCTGGTCATGCTTCTCATCGTTATGACCGAACTGTATGAGCACATAGTCGCCTGGCTTTATTCTGTCAAGCACCTTCTGCCATAGACCTTCATCGATGAAAGAGCGCGAGGAACGGCCGTTACGCGCATGGTTTTCCACGACAATATCCTCTGAGAAACATCCCTGAAGCATCATGCCCCAGCCACGTTCTGGAGAACCTTTAGATATGTCTTTCTCCGCAGCGGTAGAGTCGCCAATAACGAAGACCGTAGTCTGATGCTTTGATGAAGATACGAGCAACGCGAGACATATAGCCACGACCATGCCGCAAAAGTATTTTACTCTTCTCATTTGTCCGTTTGTTTACTTATTTTTCCTTATGTCCAGAGCCTTTGACATGTATATTACTTGACACGGCAGGACTCCTGTTCCCTACCCCTTCACGCCAGAGATGCGCGAGATGAGCTCGTCAGGGGTCACCATCGTCTGCTCGCCTGTAGCCATATCCTTCAGTGTCAGTTTGCCCTCGGCAATCTCGTTCTCGCCGGCAAGGGCGACAAAAGGTATCAGCTTGGCATTGGCGTATGACATCTGCTTCTTCATCTTCACACTGTCAGGGAACACCTCCGTGCGGATTCCAGCCTTACGGGCTGCCGCAGCGACAGGGAGACAGTATGCCGTCTCCTTTTCTCCGAAGTTTATAAACAGGAGCTGTGTAGCATTGACAGCCTCTTTCGGATAAAGGTCGAGTTGGTTGAGGACATCGTAAATACGGTCTGCACCGAACGATATGCCAACGCCGGAGAGCCCTGGCATTCCGAAGATTCCAGTGAGATTGTCATAGCGTCCGCCGCCTGTGATGGAGCCTATCTGTACATCAAGAGCCTTCACCTCAAAGATTGCGCCTGTATAGTAGTTGAGACCGCGGGCGAGCGTGAGGTCGAGCTGTATTTCGTTATTGAGCGTATCCTTCAGTCCGTCAAGGATAAACTGTATTTCCTCCACGCCTTTCAGTCCTGTCTCGCTTTCCGAAAGCACCTCACGGATGACATTTAGCTTGTCGTCGTTAGTGCCTTCCAGCTTTATTATCGGCTGGAGCTTCTCTATAGCCTCGTCAGAGATACCTGCACCGCGCAGCTCCTCATTGACAGCGTCGAGACCTATCTTGTCGAGCTTGTCGATAGCGACAGTGATGTCGACAATCTTCTCCGCCTCTCCGATTACCTCGGCTATGCCGGCAAGAATCTTGCGGTTGTTGATTTTTATCTGCACACGGACACCGAACTTCGTGAAGACCGTGTCGACAATCTGCATGAGTTCCACCTCGTTGAGCAGGGAGTCCGAGCCCACGACATCGGCGTCACACTGGTAGAACTCGCGGTAGCGGCCCTTCTGAGGACGGTCGGCACGCCATACCGGCTGTATCTGGTAACGCTTGAAAGGCATCTGGAGCTCTTCCCTGTGCTGCACGACATAGCGTGCGAAAGGTACGGTAAGGTCGTAGCGAAGGCCCTTCTCGCAGAATTTTGCAGCAAGTCTCTGTGTGCTCGTCCCTGCAACCTCGTCGGCTGTCATGCCGTGAAGAAAGTCGCCGGAATTGAGTATCTTGAAGAGAAGCTTGTCTCCCTCCTCACCGTATTTGCCCATGAGCGTAGACAGATTCTCCATGGCAGGAGTCTCTATCTGCTGGAAGCCGTAGAGCGCATAGACATCCTTGATGGTATTGAATATGTAGTTGCGCTTCGCCATCTCTACAGGGCCGAAGTCGCGTGTACCTTTTGGTATGCTTGGTTTCTGTGCCATAATTCTCGTTATATTCTTCAAAAAATCATTTGCGCACAATGGTCTGGGCGCGGTCAGGGCCTATGGAGATTACGGTGATAGGCGTCTCCAGTTCCTTTTCGAGGAAGGCTATATAGTCCTTGAACTCCTTCGGGAACTCCTCTTCCGATGTGAAGCGTGTCATGTCTGTCATCCATCCTGGCAACTCGGTGTATACAGGCTCAATGCCTTTCTCTATGTCATAAGGGAAATCGCGTGTCTCCTTGCCATTCACCTTGTAGGCTGTGCAGGCCTTGATGGTAGGGAATGTGTCAAGCACGTCAGACTTCATCATGATAAGCTGTGTGACACCGTTGACCATGATGGAGTAGCGCAGCGCCACGAGGTCTATCCATCCGCAGCGGCGCTCACGGCCTGTCACGGCTCCATACTCGTGACCGATGTCGCGCATCTTCTGTCCTGTCTCGTCGAAAAGCTCTGTAGGGAACGGGCCTGCGCCGACTCTCGTGCAGTAGGCCTTCATGATGCCGAAGACCTCCCCTATCTTGTTAGGGCCGACACCGAGACCTGTACAGGCTCCGGCGCATATCGTATTGGAGGAGGTGACGAAAGGATAAGAACCGAAATCGACATCGAGCATCGTGCCCTGTGCACCCTCGGCGAGTATAGTGTTGCCAGCCTTGAGCGACTTGCCTATGACATGCTCGGAGTCCACGATATTGAACAGGCGGAGATACTCCACGCCTTCCATCCACACCTTCTCGGTATCTGCCAGCTGAGCTTTATCATACTCGAAGCCTACAGACTCGAGTATCTGCATGTGACGTGCCTTGTGGGCAGCGTATTTCTCATCGAAACCGTCCAGGATGTCACCGACACGCAGGCCGTTGCGCGACACCTTGTCCGTATATGTCGGACCGATGCCCTTGCCTGTAGTGCCGACCTTGTCCTTGCCCTTCATCGACTCGTATGCCGCATCCAGCAGACGGTGGGTAGGCATGATGAGATGAGCCTTCTTTGAGATATAGAGACGCTCCTTGAGGTCATGGCCGCTCTTCTCGAGCTCCTTTGCCTCGCCCATGAAAAGGTCCGGTGCAAGCACCACGCCATTGCCTATGATATTCACCTTTCCGCCCTGGAATATGCCGGAAGGGATGGAGCGGAGGACATACTTCTGTCCCTCGAACTCCAACGTATGGCCAGCGTTAGGACCACCCTGGAAACGGGCAACAACATCATACTTCGGCGTAAGCACGTCAACGACCTTGCCCTTGCCTTCATCACCCCACTGCAATCCGAGCAGGACATCGATTTTTCCTGTATTCATAAATCCTATAGTATTGTTTCTTGTTCTTATTCCCTTTTCTCGCCATGTATTGTACATGGCATAATCCGCTACAAAAGTAACAAAAAAAAACGAGACAGAAGAACATCCGTCTCGAATATTTATATTTTTTAGAGGTTGGGACGGTTTGAGGCGGTTGGACGGAGATTACCTTTACTGATAACATAACTTACAACTCATAACTTGCAACTCACAACTCACGACCGTACCCAACCGTCCGTCAAAAGGTGACGTTTCATCCGGTAAAGGGTCACCTTCAACGCATCAAAGGGTCACCTTTTGCAGAACAAAAGGTGACCCTTTGAAAGAAGACACACAACATGCTGATTCACGGAACATTACCAGCACGCCCACTACCCTTATCTTCTGTCTGAAAAGGAAGTGTGCTGTCCGTGCATAAATCACGGAGTATGGCTGGCGACATATTGCATTACGGCATCCTTGTAGCTGTCGGAGACAGGGATGACCGTATCTCCGAGAATCAGACGGAGATGGTCTACAGCATCCACTTTCCTCGTATTCACGATGTATGAGCGATGCACACGCAAGAACTCCGGTTGCGGAAGATAATCTTCAAGTGTCTTCATGTTCATGAGACAACTGACACTTTTCCGTGAAGAGGAAAGCATTATCTTCACATAGTCATTCAGCCCCTCGATGTAAACAATGTCGTCAAACATGATTCTCACAAACTTGTATTCGCTTTTTACGTACAGGAATCTGTCCTCACCTTTCACACCTGACAGTGCGCCCTGTGTCTCAGACAGTTGCAACGCCTTATTTGCGGAATGAAGGAATGCCTCATAAGATATCGGTTTCAGCAGATAATCCACCGTGTTCACCTTATAGCTCTCCACCGCATAGCTGTCAAAAGCCGTGGTGAAGACTATCATGGTCTTCGGCGAGAGGATAGTCGCGAACTCCAGTCCTGACAGCTCAGGCATCTGGATGTCAAGGAAAAGCAGGTCCACGGGATTGGTCCTTATCACCTTCATGGCCTCAATGGCACTGTTGTATGTGCCCACGAGGTCAAGGAATGTGGTCTTGTGTGCATACGAAGCGAGCAGTTCCGCAGCGAGAGGTTCATCGTCTATGATAGCGCAAGTCATTTGTCGTTTTTTTTGTAGTTTAGAGGTTTAGTCGTTTAGAGATTTGATTGTCTGGCCGGTATTGTTATCCTGGAGTGATACATGCCGTCAGCCTCCACCCCTTTTATCCATTCATACTGTCCCGGGTAAATGGCTTCAAGGCGTTGCTGTACAAGATTCAGGCCGATACCGTGTCCCGAGCGGTCGGAAGACAGCTTTGGGTGATTGGAGTTGATGATGTCGCAGACTATGTTTTCTCCCACCTCATGCAGCGAGATGCTTATGAGACACGGGAGCGTGCTTGATACGCCGTGCTTGAAAGCGTTCTCTATCAGCGATATAAACAGCAGAGGGGCGACCATGACACGCGAGTTGCGGTCTATCTCTATACGCGTCTCAATCTTCACGTTCGCCGCCAGCCGCAGTTTCATGAGGTCTATGTATGATGTAATGAAGTCAGCCTCCGATTCCAG
Source organism: Prevotella sp. (assembly GCA_029054825.1). Classification (GTDB taxonomy): domain Bacteria; phylum Bacteroidota; class Bacteroidia; order Bacteroidales; family Bacteroidaceae; genus Prevotella. The sequence goes on from JAIDEM010000006.1 coordinate 5,239, forward strand.
TGGCACCATCTCCGACTGGTTGTCATACAGCATGTGGCGCAGCAGTCTTGACAGTTGCATCACCGCTCCCTGTGTCCTTTCCGCACTGATGGACGCAAGGGCATAGATATTGTTCAGCGTATTGAGCATGAAATGCGGCGAAATCTGATTGCGCAAGCCCTTAAGCTCCGCCTCCTGCCGTGCAACTTCCGCCTCCTGCTGCAACTTCTTCAGGTTGTTTATCTGCTCGCTTGAGCGTATGGAGTAAGCCACGAAGATGGAGAAAATGAGGTTAAGACCGTCAAATATGGCGGCATATACCCAGAAATATTTCCTGTCTTTTCTCTTTTCCCGATGCTCCACTCCACTGCCCTTGCCAGCTTTCGGTGCAGGCATCACCTGCTCTGTCCTCACCTTCTCCTTATGATACTGCATGAATTCCAGCCTGTGCCAGCCGGCAAGCACCGTGCAGCACAGCAAGACAATTATAGCATTGGAAATCAGGAGGTCATGCTTTCCAAGCCTTTTCATGGCCCGCGGTATGAGCTTGTAGTAGTTTATGCTGAATACAAGGACCATCATCAGTGGAACGATACACTTCATCAGGTACATTGTCAGCGACGGTTCTTCTCTCGGACCGATGAACATCAGCGGGAAAAGAAGTGCGAAAGCCATGTTGGCTGCGATGATTTTCTTGTTCATGGGTTATGGGTTATTGGTGTTGGGTGTGGGCCATTTTAGTCCAATCCTAAAATAACCCACAGCCTGCAGCAGCAAGATTCATTCATACCTTATCGCCTCGATAGGATCCATACGTGCTGCCTTTCGTGCAGGGAAATAGCCAAAACCGATGCCGATGATTGTGCAGACGATGAACGACACGACTATGCTCCACAACGGAACCGAGGTCGGCAGGCCGAAGAACAGGCTTGCACCTCCTGCCAATCCTATGCCGAGCAGTATACCCATGGCCCCTCCTGTGATGGAGATGATTATGGACTCGATGAGAAACTGGTTGCTTATGTCCAGTCCCCTTGCGCCCACCGCCATGCGCAATCCTATCTCTTTCGTGCGTTCTGTCACACTGACAAGCATGATATTCATGATGCCTATGCCTGCCACAAGCAGCGAGAATGCCGCTGCCACCACAAGGATTATGGTCACAGTGTCCATGGTCGACGACATCGTCTCCATCATCTCCTGTTGCGAACGGATGGTGAAATCATCGTCGGCATCATCCTTCAGCTTGTGCTGCCGGCGCAGTATCGTGGTCAACTCGCTTATTGCGTCGTCTGTCATCTCCTCGGAAAGGGCGGAACAGTTGACGCTTGACAGGTAAGTCTGCGCCGTAAGGCGCTTCATCACCGTAGTGTACGGCGCGATGACAAGATTGTCCTGGTCCATGCCGAAGCTGTTGTAGCCCTTGCTTTTCAGCACACCTATGATGCGGAAAGGGATGCTCTTGAAGCGTATCACCTTGCCTACAGGGTCCTGTCCGTTGGGAAACAGCTCGTCGACGACGGTCTTTCCTACCAGACACACCTTGGCACTCTTCTTCACATCCTCATCCGTAAACACGCCACCGCTTGTTATCTCCCATTGCTTTATGGACAGATACTCTTCCGTCTCGCCGTACATGGTCGTGGAAGTGTTGTTGTTTCCGTTTATGCACTGACCGCTTGCCGATACCTCTGGAGAGATGTATGTGATGTATTTCGCCTCGTCCTTTATCGCCTTATAGTCATCTACCTTCAGCGTCTGCATACTTGACGGGTCCTGGCGTATGCCTCCACGCATGTCGGCACCGGGTCTTATCATGATGATATTGGTGCCCATCTGCGAGAGATTCTCCCTGATTGACTCCTTGGAACCCTGTCCTATCGCCATCATCACGATGACAGCAGCCACGCCTATGATGATGCCGAGCATGGAAAGAAATGACCGGAACTTGTTGTTTGCTATAGCCTTAAAGGCGACTTTCATTAAGTTGATGAAATTCATTGTGGTCGTTTTGTTGTTTGGTCGTTTGGGGAGCGGGGTGATGGTTGTGGGTTATGGGTTGTGGGTTATGGGTAACTAATCTAAGACCTGCGACCTAAAACCTAATTACCAACCCACGCTATTCATCCTGTGGTGCAGGCAAAGCTGAAAGAGCTTCCTCCGCAGACAGTATGTTATGATTCTCCACATCCTCCCTTATCTTGCCGTCACGCAGCATGATATTACGTGAGGAATACTGCGCAATCTCAGGGTTATGGGTCACGAAGATTATGGTTCTGCCCTCTTTATGCAGCTGCTGGAAGAGCACAAGCATCTCAAAAGAGGTGCGTGTGTCAAGGTTGCCTGTAGCCTCGTCGGCGAGAATCACCGCCGGATTGTTAACCAAAGCGCGGGCAATGGCAACACGTTGCATCTGTCCTCCTGACATCTGGTTAGACTTATGGTCGAGCCTGCTGGCAAGTCCTACTGCCTCCAGTGCCTTCACCGCCGCTTCCCTTCGCTGCGAGGCACTGTATTCAGAGTTGTACATCAGCGGCAGTTCCACATTCTCTACAGCCGTGGTTTTAGCCAAGAGGTTGTAGTTCTGAAATACAAAACCTATCTTTCTGTTGCGGAGTATAGCGCGTTGGTTTTTCGACATCTTCCTCACCGATACCCCATCAAGGTAGTATTCGCCCGAAGTAGGCGTGTCAAGACATCCCAGCTGGTTCAGCAAAGTAGACTTGCCGGAGCCGGATGTACCCATTATCGTGACAAACTCCCCCTCGTATATCTTAAACGAAACGCCTCGAAGAGCCTTCACAGTCTCCGTGCCGACCTTGAATTCCCGGCGCACATTGTCAAGCTCTATCACGACCTTGCGCTCCGCTGTGCCATTCTTTACGTCTTTATCCATAGTCGTTCCGGTCGAGTTAGTTCTTCTTGTTTTTCTTGCTTGATGGCGGTTTCGGCAAGAATGGGTTGTCATTCTTGTCTTGTCCGTCTGCTACAGGGGCACTATTCATGTTGAAATCCGTTACTATCTTTTGCCCGGCTTTCAGTCCCGACTTTATCTCGGTCAGTATTCCGTTGCTTATACCTGTAGTCACGGGCAATGCCTTAAACACATTGTCTTCCAAGACCCATACCTTATCCTTACCGTGGCAGTCCAGGATAGACTGCTCTTCCGTCAGCATCTTCTCGTTAGGGGTGAACTGCAGGGCCTTTGTCGGCACGCTGAGCACGTCCTTCGCCTCTCTGGTGAATATCGTGACATTGGCTGTAAGACCAGGTTTCAGCTTGAGGTCGTTGTTCTCTGCGGAGATGACCACCTCGTAAGTCACGACATTACTCTCCGTGGTAGCCTCCTGTCTCACCTGTGTCACCCTTCCTGTAAAGGTATCATCAGGGAATGCATCGACAGTAAACTCAACACGTGCGCCTTCATGCACATCGCCGATGTCGGCCTCATCGATGTTTGCTATCACCTGCATCTTGGTAAGATCCTGTGCTATGGTGAAGAGTTCCGGTGTATTGAAGGATGCCGCAACGGTCTGTCCTTCCTCCACAGCCTTTGACAATACCACGCCGTCTATAGGCGAGGTGATGGTGGCATAGCCTAAGTTTGTCTCAGCCTTCTTCACGCTCTCTGTGGCGGTACGCACCGTCTGCACGGCCTTTTCGTATGACAGACGCGCGTTTTCAAAGTCTGTCGCGGAGATAAGTCCCTTGTTGAACAGCGTCTTGTAGCGTTCATAGTTGGACTTCTCGTATGCAAGCGTGCTTTGTGCCGAAGCCAGCTGCGCCTTGGTAGATGCCAGTTCGCTGCGCAGATTTGTCTTGTCAAGCTCCGCTATCACCTGCCCCTTCTTCACGATGCTGTTGTAGTCTACATACAGACGGTCAACGATGCCGCTGACCTGCGTGCCGACGGTGACCTTCGTCACTGGCTCCAATGTGCCTGTTGCAGTGACACTGGTAGCAATATCCTTCTTCTCCACAAGTGCGGTACCGTATGTCACGCCTTCTTTCTTCTTGGTTCCTGCCAGAAGCCATGCGGCAATGCCTATCACGGCTACAGCCACTATTCCTATATATATGTTCTTTTTCATCGTTATATGGTTATTTTTTCCGGATGCCATTTATTTCTTATAGAATTCCAACATTTTTATATTCAGTATCGTCATGTACTTGGACTGCAGCTCACTCTGCCGGGCAGACAGCAGACGTGTCTTGCCTTCCTGCAGCTCGACAATGTTTTTCAGCCCGACGGCAAACTGTTCTGACAGCAGGTCGTAGCTGTCTTTCGCACTTTCCGTACTGATCTTTGCCGCCTTGTACTGGTTCTGATAGTTCTCTGCCTGAATCCAATAGTTCTCTATTGTGCTGTACAGTGATGTCTGCTTGTCACGTATTTCAAGCAGTGCCTCCTGCTTTTGCAGGTTCGCCTTGTTTATGGCTGTGCGTGTGTTGCGTTGCTCCAGTATCGGCACAGTGACGGTGAAGCCTGCTCCAGAGCTAAGCTTTGTCTTCATCTGGTTTGCCCATCCGCTGCCGCTAAGGCTGTTCGTGCTCGTGCCGACCGACGCATTCATGCTGACGGTAGGCATCCTTTGAGCCTTGGCTATCTTGCCTTGCAACTCTGCACTCTGCACACCCAACTGCGCACGTTTAAGTTCCGGGCGGTTATCCAATGCCTGATTGTATATGGCACTCATAGAAGGGATTGCCTGCAGAGCCATGCCGTCTGTATAGTCTGGCCTCGCCACATCAAATTCCTCATCGCCGATAATCTGCAGAAGTTCCTTCAACTGTCTGGTGTATGTGCGTGCCTGGTTCTCAGCCTGCACAACATTATACTCATCCTGCGCTCTCTGTGCCGTCAGTTGCGACAGGTCTGCCTTGCTTATCTGTCCAACGTCATACATCTGCTGACCGCGGTTCTCGTTCACCTTCGCCGCTTCCAGCATGGCTTTGTTCACGTCAATGGCATCCTTCGTATACAGAATCTGGATGTAGAGCTGGGCAATCTGCTCCTCTATATTACGTGCATACGTCACACTGTCCATCTCCGCCTGCTGCTCGGCAATGCTGTTCAGCTTCACCTGATTACGGTTTCTGTTGCCATTCCATACAGTCCAGTTGGCACTCAGAGTGTACTGTCCGTTGTAGGACACCTTATCCACGGTGGTCTCCACCTGTCCTCCTGTCACTACAGCGTTGCCCGATTCCGTCCATGGCGTGTAGCTCATGCCCTGACTGGTGGAGAAATTCAGTGAAGGCAGCAGCTGCGCCCTTGACAGTTTCGTATCCTCTGCCGCGCTTTGCCTGCTGATGCCGGACTTCAGTAACGTGATGTTGTTATCCATCGCATACCGTATGCACTCCTCCAATGTCCATGTTTTCGCACTGACCGTCAGCGTGAGCAATCCTGACAGAGCCGTCAGTAGCGCAACACACAGTCTTTTTCTCATTATCATAAGCTTGATTGTTTTTTGTTTTCTTGCAACTTGCCACAAAAGTACATCTTTCCACTCTATGCTCAAAAAGCAACAACAGCTTTTCCGTCACATTTAAGATTTCTTTTGAATAAAAACAAAATGCATTTATGCGAAATCCTGATTTTCTCCTCTTCTTTACACTTTTTTACAAACATGTATTCTTCTATCCACCACATAGATACAAGCTGCAAAATGCAAGTCCAGACAGCAGACCTGCGTTATATATATCGTATCAGAAAAATAAACAGATACGAAAACCGGTCATGCTAATATATATGCCTCCAGCACCTTATCAGCTTCACTATGCCTTTAACATGTGAAGAATCGGGTACGGCTTGCCTTCACCGTCCGTAGCGTCACGCCCGACGACAGAAAAACCGTGTTTCTGGTAAAACTCCAAGGCACGCTTGTTCTGCTCGTTGACATCAACCTTGCGCAATCCCTTCTCCTCTACAGCAAATCTCAGTAGACGTGAGCCATGCCCTCTGCCCATCTCCTCGGGATGGACAAACAGCATCTCTATCATGCCGCTGCTTATTCCGATAAAGGAAGACCATCCTCCGCGCCAGTCCCTGATAGCATAGAGCTCTACATGAGGCATATAATCACGCGGTATCCTCTGCCGATAATATTCCATATCCTCCTTTGTCAGAAAATCATGGGTCGCTCTGACCGACGCATACCATACCGCCGTCAGTGACTCATAGTCACAACATCTTTCTATCACGCTCATACTTAACCATATTTATTTTACTATTAAACTTCAGCTTCAATGTAATTTGGCAAAGAAAGCATCAAAACCTTTATTATAAATAGGATGCAAAGATACGAATAATTTATGACATTGCAAAACAAGCCACCTAATCTCCAAACCGCCTTTTTATAATATGTGAACATTACTTTTTTAGAAAATAATCAGCAAAAAGTTTGGCAATATTCATAATTTCCCTTACTTTTGCAACCGAAACAGAAAATAAAAGAGCAAAAAGTTTTAGAAACATGACAAGAATACAGAACAACTCATGGTGGTGGCAGAACTCGAGATTGAAAAAGTCGCGAGGCATGATGCCGTATACCTGAGTTCCTGTTTTGTAAGCTGGAATGACCATAGTACAAGGCTCGTCGCGATTGCGGCGGGCCTTGTTTCTTTATACCCATCAAAGACAACAATCAGCAATACCTATAAAAACTGCAAGACAAAAGACAAACATAAAGCATTATGAAGAAGACATTTCATGTAGACGGACAAGGATTCTACGGCGAGTTTGGCGGAGCATACATACCAGAAATACTGTATGCCGCCGTGGAAAATCTCAAGAAAGAGTATCTGAAAGTGCTCGAAAGCAAGGAGTTCAGGGACGAGTACATGCAGCTCTTGCGCGACTATGTTGGACGTCCCTCACCGCTGTACTATGCCAGGCGCATGAGCGAGAAATACGGTTGCCGACTGTATCTGAAGCGTGAGGATCTCAACCACACTGGTGCTCACAAGATAAACAACACCATAGGACAGATACTTTTGGCAAAAAAGATGGGCAAGACACGCATCATAGCCGAGACTGGAGCGGGCCAGCACGGTGTGGCGACAGCAACGGTCTGCGCACTGATGGACATGCCGTGTGTGGTATATCAGGGGGCTCTTGATGTGAAGAGGCAACGTCTCAATGTGGAGCGTATGAGAATGCTCGGAGCTGAGGTGCGCCCTGTGACAACTGGAAACATGACACTGAAGGATGCCACAAACGAAGCGATACGCGACTGGTGCTGCCATCCGCAGGAAACTTTCTACATCATCGGGAGCACGGTAGGTCCGCATCCCTACCCCGATATGGTGGCGCGCCTGCAGAGCATCATCTCCGAGGAGATAAAGGAACAGCTGTTTGAAAAGACCGGGCGTGACTATCCCGACTGGCTCATGGCGTGTGTTGGAGGAGGAAGCAATGCTGCCGGCACCATATACCACTACATCGACGACGAACGTGTCAATATCGTGCTGGCAGAAGCTGGAGGACTCGGAGCCGACACTGGGCACACTGCAGCAACGATACATGCAGGACGGCTGGGCATACTGCACGGAAGCAAGACTCTCGTGATGCAGAATCCTGACGGACAAATCATAGAGGCGGAGTCTATATCGGCAGGACTTGACTATCCCGGGATAGGCCCCATGCACGCCAACATCGCACAGCAACATCGTGCCACGGTGCTGTCGATAAACGATGACGAGGCTGTAAAGGCGGCCTACGAACTGACCCGTATGGAGGGGATAATACCTGCACTGGAGAGTGCACACGCCATCGCCGCCTTGCAGAAAATGAATTTCAAGAAGGATGATATTGTCGTGCTTACCGTAAGCGGACGTGGCGACAAGGATATGGACACTTATATTTCACATAAACACATGGCTGGAGAATATGGAGACTTTTAACTACACCACTAAAACCAGAGCAATGCTTGCTGATATGCACACCCCTGTGAGCGTATACATGAGGCTGCGCGACATGTATCCGCAGAGCGTACTGATGGAAAGCAGCGACTACCACGACCGTAACAACAGCCGTTCGTTCATCTGCATACATCCTATGGCACAGGTAGCGATAAACCACGGCAAAGCCATCATCACACTGCCCGACGGTATTCGTGAGGAGCGCGACATTGATGATGACTATCACGTACACGACGCCATAAGGTCGCTGACGGAAAGTATCAGCATCGAGGGCGAAAAGGCTGAGTGTTGCGGACTGTACGGATACACCTCGTTCAATGCCGTGCGCTATTTCGAGAACATCAAAGTGAAAGACGAGACAATGGAGAAGAACGATGCGCCTGACATGCTGTACATACTTTACAGAAATATCATTGTGCTCGACCATTACACTGACACGATGACCATAGTGACCCTTGGCGACGAGAGCGAGATTGAAGAGATGATGCATCATATAAACAGGGCAAGCGTCAGGCCGTATGGCTTTCATCCTGTGGGCGAGACGACATCCACAATTACCGATGAAGAACACCGTGAAAACATCAGGCGCGGCATAAGGCACTGCATGAGAGGGGATGTCTTCCAGATAGTCCTGTCACGAAGGTTCGTACAACAGTATGAGGGAGATGACTTCCAGTTATACCGTGCATTGCGCTCCATCAATCCCTCTCCGTATCTGTTTTACTTCGACTTCGGCGGATTCCGCATCTTCGGAAGCTCGCCCGAGACACACTGCCGCATAGAGGGCGGACGGGCATACATAGACCCGATAGCCGGGACGACACGGCGCACTGGCGACAGCAAGGCTGACAGGCAGGGAGCAGAATATCTGAGAAACGACCCGAAGGAGAATGCCGAACATGTGATGCTGGTAGACCTTGCCCGCAATGACCTGAGCCGCAACTGCCATGATGTGAAAGTGGACTTCTACAAGGAACTGCAATACTACAGTCATGTGATACATCTTGTGAGCCGTGTGAGCGGCGAACTGGAAAACGGTGCTGACCCTGTAAAAACTTTCATTGATACATTCCCTGCCGGCACTCTCTCCGGCGCACCGAAAGTAAGAGCCATGCAGCTCATAAGCGAGTACGAGCCTCATAACCGTGGAGCATACGGCGGATGTATCGGTTTCATTGGTCTTGACGGTAATCTAAACCAGGCTATCACAATACGCACGTTCGTGTCAAGAAACGGCGAACTGTGGTTTCAGGCTGGAGGAGGCATTGTGGCACAAAGCAATGTAGACTATGAGCTGCAGGAGGTGAACAACAAGCTTGGCGCACTGCGCAAGGCAATAATGACGGCTGAAAACATATAGGACAATGAAGATAGTCATCATAGACAATTATGACTCGTTTACATACAATCTGAGTCATTTGGTAAAGGAACTCGGCACCGAGGTCACGGTATTCAGAAACGACAGATTCGAGATGGACAGCCTTGAGGTGTTCGACAAAATCATGCTGAGTCCCGGACCGGGCATCCCCTCGGAGGCGGGACTTATGCCTGAGGTAATTAAACGCTATGCACAGAGCAAGCCTATACTCGGTATATGTCTGGGACATCAGGCAATAGGAGAATGTTTCGGCGGCAGACTTGCCAATCTCGACCGTGTGTTTCATGGCATTGCGTCAGAAGGGACACAGCTGGGCAACGACTACATATTCAAGGGACTGCCACGGCGCATTACAATGGGACGATATCATTCGTGGGTAGTGAGCAGGGAAAGCCTGCCCGACTGTCTGGAGATAACGGCAGAAAGCGACGAGGGGCATATCATGGCACTGCGCCACAGGACACTCGACATAAGAGGACTGCAGTTTCATCCCGAGAGTGTACTGACGACCGACGGCAGGACAATGATGGAAAACTGGATAAAACACTGATAATCATGAAACAGATTTTGGAAAGAGTGCTCAATCAAGAAGCACTGACACGCGAGGAGACAAAGGACATCCTCATAGGCATAACACAGGAGCGATATGCAAAGGAACAGATAACGGCGCTGCTCACGGCGCTGCAGATGAGAGGCATTACGGTAGACGAACTGTTAGGTTTCCGTGACGGAATACTGGATACGGGCGTGCCTGCCCTACTTGACTGCGACAGATACATAGACGTGGTGGGTACAGGAGGCGACCGCAAGAATACGTTCAACATATCCACCACCGCCTGTTTCGTTATTGCAGGTGCTGGCTATAAGGTGGCAAAACACGGCAACTATGCATTGACAAGCACCAGCGGAGCCTCTGATGTGATGGCAAACCACGGCATAAGATTCACAGCCGATATCGATATTCTCAACAGAAGCCTCAACGAAGCAGGCATAGTATATCTACATGCACAGCTCTTTGCCCATGCCATGAAATTTGTCGGTCCGATACGCAAGGCACTTCAATTCCCTACATGCTTCAACCTTCTCGGCCCGCTTGTCAACCCCTCAAAACCGCAATGCCAACTGCTCGGCGTGGCAAACCTTGACCAGATGCGCCTCTACAGCAATGTGTATCAGAA
>JAIDEM010000060.1:0-10034 GCA_029054825.1 Prevotella sp.
ATAGTTTGCCAAAGCGGCAGCATATGAGACTTACAAAGAAACGATGCAACCGCAGTATCATCGGCGTTTCACGCCGCCTGAGGACGCACCACGGTACGTCCCTACAGTTTACTCAATATTCTAACAAAAAAAACGTATAACCGCCCCATGACCTCATAACCTACAACCACATAACCGTACACAACCGTAAAACCGTACCACAATGCGAAGCATACTCACACTGATACTCATCCTCGCCAGCCTTCTCGCCACCCGCGCACAGGCCTTCCAGGGAGGGGAGACGCTGGAATACAAGATGTATTTCAACTGGCAGTTCGTCTGGCTCAACGCCGGAACGGCGACAATGACCATCCATGAGCGCGAATACCAGGGACGGAAGGCCTTCCGCTGTGCACTGACGACACGCAGCAGTCAGAAGATAGACCGCTACTTCCGCATGAGGGACACGCTCCTCTGCTATACCACGCCCGAGTGCCTGCCTCTCTACTACCGCAAAGGGGCGAGCGAGGGCAAGAGATACTATGTCGATGAACTGCTCTACAGCTACGGCAACGGCGTGCATGTCACCATGCGCGAACTGACCTCCCACGGCGAGCGCCTGCAACAGCAGCACAGCTTCAAGAAGCCTGTCTACGACATGCTCTCCATCTTTCTCAAGGCACGCAGCTACAACACCGAGGGCTGGGCGAAAGGGCATACCGTCGTCTTCCCCATTGCCGACGGCAGCGGCGTGAAAAACAGCAAACTGAAATATTACGGCAAGAAGACCATAAAGGCGGAGGACGGCAATAAATACAGATGCCTGCAGCTGGCATACATAGAGCCTGAGGGGACGAAGGAGAAGGAGATAGTGCGCTTCTTCGTCACCGACGACAAGAACCATATCCCCATACGCCTTGACATGAACCTCAATTTCGGCACCGCCAAGGCGTTCCTGAAAAGCATGAAGGGCATCCGCCACCCAGTCACGGCAAGGATGTGACATGCGGTTAGGCGGTTTTACGGTTTTACGGTTATTATAGCCGATATAGAGGCTGTATCGGCTATCACGACGGTATTTCCTTCTGGCTCTTTGGCGTGAAGATAAAGGGAGGGCAACCCTTGCTGTCGGACGTTCCCTCCCCATTCTCTCTCATGTATATCTTCGCAAAGTGTGCACGCACACCCTCCTTCTTCTTGAAAAACGACTCCAAGACGGCTCTTACATAAACTGTATTCTCCGGATTGACAGGATGAAGCATGACTTTACAGAATGAACTGATAAGCGCCGTACCGTTATCGCGGACATCAACCACTACTGTCGGACCATTGTCGAAGTTAGCTGCATTGGCGGCCTCGTACAGCCACGTATACTCAAATTCGTCAATCTTGATGATATCCCAAGCTAAATCCCATATATTTGCATATCTTCCATAAAAGTTTATGTCAAAGGCCGCTCCCTGATAATATACAGCGATGTCCCCATCCTCGTCCACGACAGGCTGGCATCCTATACTGCGGAGTATCTGGAGCATCGTGTCACGTGTCTCCTGTTCCACTTGCAATAACTCCTCCTCTTGCGATATCTCTTCCTCCACTTGTGACAACTCCTCATCTACTTGCGACAGCTTCTGCAGAGATGAATCCTCCTGCAGAGTAGGCTCCGTATGTTCCTCTTGTGGCTTGCCACTGCTTCCCCAACCAAGTATTCCGTACAGACAGAAAACACCTAATGCTATCGCTAAACATATTAACCATTCCATTTTTTTTCTTCTTACTATTCTGTATACTTAATCTTATTTACAATTAAGGTCGCGACACCATCGTCACAGCCATGACTTCCAGTTGTCGCACGAGGCCTTTATCTGCCGTGCAGCAGCCGTGTTGCCGTAGCGCTTGACGACCGTCTTCATGTTTCCCAGCATGTACTGCGCCTTCGCCCGAGCCTCGTCGCCCGCAAGCATGGCAAGCGCGGCATCACACTCCCTCTTGTAGAGAGCCTCCGTGGCTGCCGGTCTGCCGTCCTTCCTGTAGTCATAGAGGAAAGAATATTCTGCATCGACGAAATCCCTTTGCCAGTATTCGAGAACAGGTGAGAAGAGTCCGACATACTCTCCGCGCCAGTATTGTGTCAGAGCCCAGCACTCCTCGAAGGAGTTCCTCCTTCCGATGGCATACGCCAGCCTTGCCATGCCGCGCTCATTGGCTGTGCGGCCATGCCTCATGGTGTAGCCGTAGGCACGCATCTTGCGGGCGAAATCCAGTTTGGCATAAGGAGCGGAAGCACTGCTATGGTTTGCGGCAAGACACTCATACCGCCATGTTTCCCCGGTATAAGAGTCTGTATACCATCGCGTGGGGTAAGAAGTAAAGGCATCGCGCGACAAGTATCCGCACCTGTTGATATTCATCTCAAGCAGATAATCCTTGCTGACACGCGAGAGATATCTCTCTGCCCGTCTGTAGTTTTCCTCGCGCAAGGCGAGAGTCCCTATCAGTTCGTTGTAATAGTCGCTGTCTGTACAGGCTTTCCTGCGCAGGAAGGCGAAGAGCGGGCTGTGGCCCTTTATCTTCCTGTATGCAGCCGCAAGCTGTGACGACGAGAGGCTGCCCATCATCTGGAACGAGAGACTGCCGTAGTCTATGCCTTTCGTGCGTCCGCTTCTCTCACGCCTGTCGTCGATTGTCATGGAGAGAGAGTGCCAGCCGCGTCTGTGGCTGTATCCCCACTCATCATGCCTTTGCGGTGCGAGATTGTCGGCATAGGCACACAGCAGGATGGCCTTGGCATATTCATGGCGTTTCCACAGTTGCGGCACCCAGTCGGCATAGATGACATTGCGGCACCGTCTTGTCCATTCATAAGCATCAGGATTGAGGAGACCGGACTTGCCTTCCATCCATTTCAGGTCTGCGAGAAGAGTCTGCGAGTTGCCGGTACGGGCATCCAGCTTCATCTTGTATGCCCGTGCCAGGTCGCGGAGTTCCGTGGAGGAGAACGCCTGCCGCATGGCGTGGAGTATATGTGTCCGTGCCAATGCCGGTTTGCGCTCATACTCGTTGCTGACATAGGCGAGCAGGAAGTGCCAGTCGCCCTTGCTCTTCACCCTTCGGTCTTTAAGGAGCCCCTTAGCCACAGACGCCATCCTGCGCATGAACACCGTGTCAGAGGCGTTGCACCGGATGTACTCCATCAGCTGTGGAGCGGCAGGGTTGCGGGCTGCCATGTATCCGGCAGGGTCGCTTCCCGAGACAGACCATATATCACCTGCCTCCGCGAAGAAAGCATCGGCACGCCCTGTATCGCCGAGGCGGCTCCAGCATCCTGCCACGTATCTCCGCGCCATGCGCTTCATGAGATTATCGTCTGCAGTATGGGCAAACGCCGAATCGGCATACTCTACGCAGGCGGCATACCTTCGGGAGGCGAACAATGCCCTTACGACCTGAAGCGCATAGCGGTCGGACAGCCGCTTGCCACTGTAAGCCCGGCACACATTTATTATATGGTCAAAGTCGCCAGTCTCGTCTGTACGCTCCCTGTCCCGAGGGTAATACCACGGGGAGAGCATATTGTCACGCCTCTCTTCAAGTTCCTTGGCTGTCAGCAGGAAGTTTATGAGCTCGCTGTCACCGGAGTTTTTCAGATAGACATAGAAGAGGTTCTTCTCCTTTCCGTTCATGCTCTCCGCACGCTCGCGGAACAGTTCTCCGGAGTCCCGATAGACAGCCTCCTTTATATCCTCGAGCGGGATGTCACGGGAGGTGAGCGACTGCCACAGCCTAAGGTTCTCCGTTCTCTCGAAGCCGGAGTAGCCGCGAGGTGCAGGCAGGGAGAAGAAGTCGGGAGTAGGGATAATCGGCGGATAAGGTCCGCAGGCCTGGGCAGGCATTGCGGCACAAACAAGGAGCACGGCACTAACGGTCTGCAGCAGAAAGGATATGGTCGATTTCATGTGAAGAGTATTTTGAGAGATTCTGCGAGTCGAGATGATAGATTATGCTGGAGTGTCCGTGTCCTGCGAGACGTGGCTCAATCAAGGCCTTCACCGCTGATATGTCGCGGTAGGAGGAGGTCTCCGCGCGTATCATGTCTCCCTGGCGTATTATCATGTTGCGGTACGGGATATCCTTCTTGGCGATGAAGACTTTCCTTCCTGCGGAGGAGAACAGTGTGGTGTCTGTAAGGTCAAGGCCGTCAAGCAGTCCGATGAACTGTCGGTTGCGGAAGAGCAGTTGCCAGGAGTATGCAGGATAGGCCACGTCAAGATGGAGCGGATATGACGGCAGATGCTTGAGATAGGGTTCCACATCCGAGGCATCAATGATGGAGTTGGCGGCATCAGGGTCTTTGAAGTTGCCTGTATTGTATGCCATCAACACTCCGCGGTCTACAGGGGGAGCTTTGCGCGAAAGCTGGTGAAGACGTATCGTCGAACTGAGTTTCCATGACAGTTTCCGTCTTGCGATGTCTCCTTTCACCGCCTTGCAGAGACGGAAGAACAACGTCTCCGTGGAGCCTGTCCAGTCGCAGTCGAGCTGGAGTTCACGGACATTGGGCAATCCGTTGTACCGGCACATGTTGTCCACCCTTTCCACGATATTCGATGCAAGGACAGCCTCCTGCCCCTCCATGGCCTTCAGGGCATCGAGAGTGATATAGACCACGGGGATGAACTCCATCGCTTTCAGCGTATCCTTCAGCAGGCGGTACTCGTCGTCGCCTATCCTTACCGAGGCATTGGGCACGGCTCTCTCTTCCGCGACCTGTGCGCAGACATCCTCCGTGACATCAAACATGCGCAGGTATATCCGTCTTATCCTGTGGCGCATGATAAACGCGCGGTCAGCCTTGTCGAGGCGGAAGACGGTCTTCCAGTAGTATACGGAGTTCTTCTCTTCATGAATCTGAGCCGCAGGCTTGTCGGGAGCGGTACATGAGGCGGCGAGCATCAGCATGATTGTTGCCGCTATGGAAGTAAGGCTTTTCATGTCATGTTTTATTTTTCTGCAAAATTAGTAAAAAAAAGCGTCAGACATTATGAAAATGCCTGACGCTGTATGAAATGCCCGTTTCTGTGTATGAAATATCACGACAAGTAAGAAAACAGCTGTGCTTTATACCATATATATATGTTTATTTTGCAGACTTACTTACATTCTTTTTTTACTCACTTTTCTTATGCCGTCACCTCCATACTATGTAGTTGACGCTTTCCTCCCTTAGATAGCCCCTGTCGTGCTTGAAGAAATGCCTCTTGCCGTCAGCATCCATGTAGAGGGTGTACGAGCCGCCGCCGACAAGATAGACGGCATTGTTCACGCCTATATCGACGAGAGCCTGTGAGAATTCGTTGAATGTGAGGCGGTCATGACTTACTATTATGCTCGTCTTGCCGCCTATGTCGGCGAGGGCCTTGCGTATGGAGCTGCCCTTAGGCTTGTTCTCCACAAGCTGGCCGCCTGCGACGAGGGGATACTGGCGGAAGAAACAGCCATCGTCTATAAGAGCCTGCTCGAACATCGAAGTGGCAGTGGCAGCACCTATGGTCACCTCACCTCTGATGATGGAGCAGAAGCCTCCCTTTGCCTCACCCTTGCCGAGGAGCTTTCCATTGATGATATACGCTCCGACAATCTTCCCGTTGTCGCTTCTGACATCGGCCGCCTGGGATGCCAGCACTACGGTAGTATCACTGAGCACTCCGTTGCCTATCTCCAGTGTAGGGACAGCATTGACAGGCGTTATTATGCTCAGCTTCACATCTCCGGCAACGGTATCCCTGGCGACGGCAAACGCCTTGCCGCTGTATGTCACCTGCGGCTGTGTCTTGCTTGCCTGCGCATGAGGGGCTGGCGCCTCAGGGAGAGATTCCTCCATGTCGCAATCCTCTATCCAAGAGCGGACAACACCGACAACAGACGCCGCAAGAATCAGAGCCACGGCAATAATCAGCCACAACCAGTTGCCCTTGTCGCCATTGCCCTGTGGTCCGTCGTTGTCACCGTTTTCCTGCGGTCTGATATTGAAGTTCGATTTGATGATGCGGATTTCATCATCGTTTATTTCTGAAAGCCATGTTCCCATATTCATGCCTCCTTATCCAATAGTTCTTTCAATGCCCTTAACGCCTCCTTCGATGCCGTCAGCTCGTGGCGGAATGTACGGCAGTCTGACAATACCATCTTCTGCCGCTGCGGATTGATGAAGGCGATGAAGTCGCTGTTGACAATCAAGCTCTTGCCTATGCGTATGAATCTGTTGTCATCGCTGTCGAGCAGTTCGGCTATGCGCCTTTCCACATGTCCCAGTTGCATGGTAAGGACAAAACTCTCGCCGTCTGCCATCGTGACGATAGAGTAGTTGCCGTCTGCCGAGACATATACTACTGTCTCGGAAGGAATACGGACAATCTCCGTTGCGGTGGTGAAGACAAGACGTTTTTCCATAAGCCTGTTTTGTCATGAAATCACAGTCGACCCTACTCTGTCTCTGCAGCCGTACCGCCACGGATACATGAAAGCGTCTCCCGTCATCGTGCTTGAGGTGGACGGCTTTAAGACTGCAAGACTGGCTGATGACGGTACAAAGGTAGTATATTTTTTTCAATTATCCTGATTGTCTGGAGATATTTTCTGCTTTTCACGCTGAATAATCGGCAGAACGGCCTATGAAAACGGCAGGAATCCTGCTCGCAGACCAGACTGTTCCTCGTGTGGCAGCCATGTTGTCGGCATGGTCTCTGCAGATAATGAAAGCCTTACTGTTCCTTGGAAACCGCATATAGACAGTTAATTATCCGTAAAACAAAGTTGTGTGACACAACTTTGTGTGACACAACTTTGTGTGACTGTATTTTTTTTCATATCTTTGCAGCCGATATCATTAGATTCCTATTACTTATGAAAAAGCCTTTCGTGTTCGGCGTTGCCGTGGAAGATGAGAATTTCGTCGGAAGAAGCAAGGAGATCTCCATGCTCGTCAACAATTTCAAGTATGGAGCGAACACTATCCTGCTGGCTCCGCGGCGTATGGGAAAGACCTCACTGGTGAAGCGTGTTGCCAAGGATGTGCAGTCTGAAAGAATCAAGGTCGTGCATCTTGACATCTTTTCATGCCGTAACGAGTATGACTTCCTGAACATGTTTGCCTCTGCCATACTGAAGCAGACATCATCTCATCTTGAGGAATGGATGCAGAATGCCCGTGACTTCCTGTCGAGAATCGTTCCTAAAGTCAATATCTCCCCTGACCCGACACAAGACTACAGCATATCTCTCGGCATAAGCCCGAAGACCCATCAGCCGGAGGAAATCCTCAATCTCCCGGAACTTATAGCGCAGAGGAAAGGCCTGCATATCATCGTATGCATAGACGAATTCCAGCAGGTGGGCGAATTTCCAGACTCGCTGTATGTACAGAAGAGGATGCGCTCCGTATGGCAACATCAAGGCAATGTCTCCTACTGTCTTTACGGCAGCAGGAAGAACATGATGACAACTCTGTTCCAGCAACGCAGCAAGCCGTTCTATAAGTTCGGCGTGACAATGGAGCTTGGCACGATACCTGCAGAAGACTGGACTCCTTATCTGTGCCGCCAGTTCTCGTCTGAAGGCAGGACCTTGCCTGTATCCCTGGCCGCAAGGATATGCGATATGGTGGAACTGCATTCCTCATACGTCCAGCAGCTGGCATTCAACGTGCTGATATGTACCCCGCCGGGCGGACATGCCACAGAAGATGCGTTGACCCAGGCGTACGAGAATCTTCTTGACGAGAACACCTCGCTGTTTCAGGAAAAGACGGAAAGCCTTACAAGTTACCAGCTGAATTTCATGAGGGCAATCATATCAGGTGTTCATGAGGATTTCGGCAAGGCAGATGTCAGAGAAGAATACAACTTGGGTTCTCACTCCAATATCGTACGCATAAAGACCGCCTTGATAGAAAAGGAACTCATAGAGACACGTAGTGACGGACTGTTCATTGCTGACCCTGTCATGAAGCATTGGCTCAGAAGCCGCCTCCGCCTCGTGTGACAACCCGTGCTTATGACGGGAGGCCTGACGGCGAGACTGTTTCTTGCCGCTGTCGGCAAGAATGATAATGAAGACATTTGGCGGGAGATTATCCACCCTCGGCAAAAAATCACGCCGTAATGGATTTTTTTAAGGCCTATTCTTTTTAGTTTCCGATTAAAAATATTATCTTTGCACTATGAACGCAAACAGACAGGAATACGAGATAATGGCACCCGTAGGCTCGCGAGAGTCACTCGCGGCAGCCATCAACGCCGGAGCGCAGTCGGTGTACTTCGGCATAGGACAGCTGAACATGCGCGCACACTCCGCATCGGCTTTCTCCATAGACGACCTTCGCGAGATAGCAGCCACATGCCATGAGCACGGGCTGAAGTCTTATCTCACCGTCAACACCGTCATCTACGGCGAGGACATCGAGACCATGCACCGTATCGTGGACGCGGCAAAGGAGGCCCGCATCTCCGCCGTCATAGCCAGCGACGTGGCGGTGATGACATACGCGCGCTCCATAGGACAGGAAGTGCATCTGTCCACACAGCTCAACATCTCCAATATCGAGGCGGCACGGTTCTACGCACAGTTTGCCGACGTCGTCGTCCTGGCACGCGAGCTGAACATGGAGCAGGTGGCGGAGATTCACCGCCGCATAGTAGAGGAGAATGTCTGCGGACCGTCGGGCAAGCTGCTGCGCATAGAAATGTTCTGCCACGGCGCGCTGTGCATGGCGATATCGGGCAAATGCTACCTCTCCCTGCAGAACGCCAACCGCTCCGCCAACCGCGGCGAATGTGTCCAGATATGCCGCAGGGGATACCGCGTGACGGACATCGAGACAGGCAACGAACTGGAGATAGACAACAAGTACATCATGTCGCCTAAAGACCTGAAGACCATACGCTTCATAGACCGTATGATGGACGCCGGAGTAAGGGTGTTCAAGATAGAGGGCAGGGCGCGCGGACCGGAATATGTGGACAATGTCGTGCGCTGCTACGACGAGGCCATCAATGCCGTGCTCCACGACCGCGACAGCGCAGACACGGAAAGCCCGAGGATGTTCACCGAAGAGAGGAAAGACGAATGGGACGAGCGCCTCTCACGGGTCTTCAACAGAGGCTTCTGGGACGGATACTACCAGGGACAGACTCTCGGGGAATGGAACGACTCGTACGGTTCCAAGGCCACGGAGCGCAAGATATACAGCGCGAAGACCGTCAAGCACTTCTCCAAGATAGGCGTGGCGGAATTCCAGGTGGAGGCGCAGGAGATAGAGGTGGGCGACACCCTCCTCGTGACAGGACCGACGACAGGTGCCCTGCGCTTCGAGTGCAGCGAGATAAGATACGACCTCAAGCCCGTGACGAAAGCACTGAAAGGCCAGCGCGTGAGCATCCCCGTGCCGGAGAAAGTGCGCCCTAACGACAAGCTGTTCGTGCTGAAGAAGGGACTTTAGTGGGTTTGGCGGTTTGGACGTTTAGTCATTAGCCTATTCCGGCTATAAAACCCAAAACCACCAACCATCAACCCCACCAACCCAAGTGTCATGGTCAGCAGGGTAAAAGGTCACTGTTCACCTGACAAAAGGTCACCTTCCGCCAAGCAAAATGTCATCTATAGAAAATACTGAAAATCAGTAGTGTATATAACCGTCCCTGCTCCGCATAACCGTAAAGTCCCATAACCGCAAAAACCGCCCGAAGCATCTCACCACAAGTGTAGGGACTTTGAGCGTGGTGCGTCCTCAGACGGCGTGAAACGCCGAGCGGTGATTTAGTTGACAGATGATTTGCAAGGCTGAAATAAAACGTAACCGGCGTTTCACGCCGTCTAAGGACGCACCACGGTACGTCCCTACACTGTCGGCAATATTCTCACCGTATAACCATATAAACCGCATAACCATATAACCGTACAACCGCAAAAACCGCCCACAGTATCTCACCACAAGTGTAGGGACTTTGAGCGTGGTGCGTCCTCAAACGGCGTGAAACGCCGAGCGGTGGTTTAGTTGA
>JAIDEM010000060.1:10134-11739 GCA_029054825.1 Prevotella sp.
ATCTCACCACAAGTGTAGGGACTTTGAGCGTGGTGCGTCCTCAAACGGCGTGAAACGCCGAGCGGTGGTTTAGTTGACAGATGATTTGCAAGGCTGAAATAAAGCATAATCGGCGTTTCACGCCGTCTAAGGACGCACCACGGTACGTCCCTACAGTTTACTCAATATTCTCACAGAAGCCAAATCCAATACCCGCATAACCGTAAAACCCACAACCATAAAATGACAATAAACGAAATACAAGACGAAGTGATAGAGGAATTCCAGGACTTTGACGACTGGATGGACAAATACCAGTTGCTCATAGACCTCGGCAACGAGCAGGAACCTCTCGACGACAAATACAAGACCGACGACAACCTAATAGACGGATGTCAGAGCCGCGTATGGCTGCAGGCAGACCTCCGTGACGGGAAGCTGCACCTGCAGGCAGAGAGCGACGCCCTCATCGTGAAGGGCATCATAGCTCTCCTCATACGCGTCCTCAACGACCATACACCGCAGGAGATACTCGACACAGACCTCTACTTCATAGACCGCATAGGACTGAAAGACCATCTCTCGCCGACACGCTCCAACGGTCTCCTTGCCATGGTAAGGAAAATAAGGATGTATGCCCTCGCGCTGGCAGAGAGGTAGACGTTTGGTTGTTTAGTCGTTTAGTTAATGGCTATCAACCAAGAACCTACAACCCACAACCAAACCACTAAACCATCACATGCCCTGGACAGACGAACTTTGGCCTCTCGTGATACAGCTGTATCAGAAGAAGCCGGCAGGAATCAAGCCCATGTACTCGCGCGACAGCGTGAGGCTGGCCCTTGAGCTGCACATACCGCCACAGGTCATCTATCAGAAGATGTTCCAGCTCCGTCAACAGCTGACACCTTCGCTGAGCCATCTCATGGACACCATAGGGAAAAGCCCCAAGAAACTTGCGCAGACATGCAGGAAACTAAGGGCTCTCAACGGTATGGGAAACGCCAGCGAATTCTATGACGATGTCGATGTCAACGAGACATTCGAGCTCGACTTCCGCCCCGTCAACGCCCCCACGGCACAGATGACAGGGCGTCCGCTGTTCACACCGGTGATGCTCATAATGATACTCGACCTGTACTTCCGCCTTATCCCTGCGACAATGACGCCCGAGACACCCGATGTGAAGGAGACGGCGCGCCTCATAGACGTGAGTGTAAAGGATATCGTCTACGTGCTGCAGATATATCTCCACTGCGACCCGTTCGTCAACAGCACCGACATGTCCGGCGACCCTATGCTCGAGCCGTGCAGGAAAATATGGTACAGATACGCAAATGACGACCCTACCGTACTCTCCAATCTCGCACGACAGTTGGAGGTATATTGGAAATGATTACGGGAGTGTACGGTTTTTACGGTTGTACGGTTTATGCGGTTTTACGGCTATCACCTGAAACCAATGACCGCATAAACCATATAAACCGTAAAACCGCACACAGCATCTCACCACAAGTGTAGGGACGTACCATGGTGCGTCCTCAGACGGCGTGAAACGCCGATCAGTGGTTTGGTTGCTTAGTCATATCGAGAACCGGCAGACAGCATCATCGGCGTTTCACACCG
>JAIDEM010000060.1:11839-19241 GCA_029054825.1 Prevotella sp.
CATATCGAGAACCGGCAGACAGCATCATCGGCGTTTCACACCGAATAAGGACGCACCACGCTCAAAGTCCCTACAGTTTACTCAATACTCTCGCAGAATAAAACACCCATAACCAACAACCTACAACCCAAAACCCCATAACCGCAAAACCCCATAACCGTATAACCGCACAACAATGAAACAAGGCCTTTCCGCCATACAGAGACAAGAACAGCGGCAGCTTCAGCAACAGCATCTGTCCGAACAGCAGATACTTGTGGTGAAGATGCTGGAGATGCCTCTCGCCCAACTGGAGGATAATGTGCTGCGCGAACTGGATACCAATCCTTCTCTCGAACCCGAATATGACGACCCGGGAACAGCAGAGACGGAGACCGACAGGACGCTGAAAAGCGATGAGGAGGAGAGAAGGGAGGACGCCCTCAACGACGCCCTCGACCTCATGGGCAAGGACGACCGCCTGCCTGTGCAGGGAGGCGGCGAGGAAAGGACTGTAGAAGACGGGAATACCGTGTCGTTCATAGACACCCTCAACGAGCAGATGAATCTCGAGGAACTCACCGAAGAGGAGCACCAGATCATGGAATACCTCATCTGCTCTCTCGACGACGACGGACTCCTGCACAAGGACCTGCAGACCATCTCCGACGAGCTTGCCATATACGAGAACCTCTTCGTCGAACCGGACGATATCGAGGAAGTGCTGCTGAAACTCCAGGAGTTTGACCCTGCAGGCATAGGCACAAGAAACCTCAAGGAGTGTCTCCTCGTACAGGTGGGCAGGATGACGGCAACACCGCAGACAATGCTCATGTACCGCATCATAAACGAGTGTTACGACGACTTCTCCAACAACCGCTGGGAACGGATATGCCGGCAGATGCACCTCTCCGGACAGCAGGCGGAAGACATACGCCGGGAGATACGCCACCGCCTTAACCCGAAGCCCGGGGCTCCTTTCGGGGAGACCCAGGGACGCTCCCTGCAGCAGATCACGCCCGACTTCATCGTGCACGTGGACTATGACGGCAATATCTCCTTCGAACTGAACAACGGCCGCGTGCCGCAACTGCATGTGGTGAAGGACGACGAGGAATTCCTGAACGAGATGAGCGGCACGGGAATGAGCCGCAAGGAGAAGGAAGCCTTCGACTTCACGCGTGCCAATGTGGAAAGCGCACGACGCTACATAGAGGCCCTGAGGCAACGCAACAACACTCTCGTGACTGCCATGGACGCCATAATAAGGCTGCAACGGCCTTACTTCCTCAGCGGAGACGAGAACGACATACGGCCTATGGTGCTGAAAAACGTGGCGGAACGCACAGGACTCGACATCTCCACCATCTCACGCGTCAGCCGTGAGAAATACGTGCAGACACCTTGGGGCACTTTCCCGCTCAGACACTTCTTCTCCGAAAGCTACGAGACAAAGGAGGGAGAGGTCATGGCGACAAAGGTGATAAAGACTGCCCTGAAGGAGGTCATCGAGCATGAAGACAAGAAAAACCCGCTCTCTGACGAGAAACTCGTGGCGATAATGAAAGAGAAGGGCTTCCCTATAGCACGCCGCACGATAGCCAAATACCGCGAACAGCTCGGCATCCCTGTGGCAAGACTGAGGAAATGATTTGCGGTGATACGGTTATGCGGTGATACGGTTTTACGGCTATCACCTGAAACCCACAACCCACAACCGTGCCCCCTACAACCGCATAACCGTAAAACCGCACACAGCATCTCACCACAAGTGTAGGGACTTTGAGCGTGGTGCGTCCTCAAACGGCGTGAAACGCCGAGTGGTGGTTCAGTTGCTTAGACAAGAGACTATGTAATTGAGAACCGGCAGACAGCATCATCGGCGTTTCACACCGAATAAGGACGCACCACGGTACGTCCCTACACTGTTGGCAATATTCTAACAGAACCCGAATCCAATAACCGTATAACCATATAAACCGCATAACCATATAAACCGTACAACCGCATAACAACCAGAATGTCCGAGAAGAAACTCATACCCGTGGCACGTATGCTGTCACTGCTGTTCACCCCTTTTTATCTGCCCATCGTGGGCATGATAGCCCTCTTCACGTTCAGTTACCTCAGCTTGCTGCCGTGGCAGTACAAGCTGCACGTCATCATCTCCACATACTTCTTCACGATACTCCTCCCCACGGTACTCATACGCGCATACCGCCGTTACCACGGATGGTCGCTATACCATCTCGGCAAGCGCGAGAAGCGCATGATACCGTATATCATATCCATACTGTCATACCTCGCATGCTACCATACGATGAAATGGCTGCACTTCCCGCATTTCATGTCGTCAATCATCGTGGCGGCACTCTTCGTGCAGATTGTCTGCGCCATGCTCAACAACTGGCTGAAGGTCTCCACACATATGGCGGCGATAGGAGGAATGACAGGCGGTGTCGTGGCATTCTCGTTCATATTCGGCTTCAACGCGATATGGTGGCTCTCGACACTGATAATAATCGCCGGAGCCCTCGGCACGGCACGCATGCTGCTGCGCCTGCATACCCTCTCGGAGATATGCACAGGCTTCATCGTGGGATTCTTCACGACATTCATCACAGTAATAATCATTTAGTGGTTTTTGGTTGTAGGTCTATTACGGCTATCAACCAATAAACCCACAACCAATAAACCAATAACCCAATAACCGTATAAGAACATGAAACCCTCAGTATCAATCATCATGGGCAGCACAAGCGACCTGCCGGTAATGGAAAAGGCTCTGAAGTTTCTCGACGAGCAGCAGATACCATTTGAAGTCAATGCACTTTCAGCACACCGCACTCCAGATGCAGTGGAGGAATTTGCGAAGAACGCTGCCGCACGCGGCATAAAAGTAATCATCGCCGCTGCCGGAATGGCTGCCGCACTGCCGGGAGTCATAGCGGCATCCACCACACTCCCTGTCATCGGCGTACCTGTCAAGGGCAGTGTCCTCGACGGTGTCGATGCCCTTTACTCCATCATCCAGATGCCGCCGGGTATCCCTGTCGCCACAGTAGGCGTCAACGCCTCTCTCAACGCCGCAATCCTTGCCATGGAGATGATATCTCTCACAGACAGTGCCGTGGCAGAAAGGCTCGCGGCATACAAGGCCTCGCTGTGCAAGAAGATAGAGAAGGCAAACCGCGACCTCGCGGAAGTGAAGTACACATACAAGACAAACTGACACGTGAGCATGGAAAGAAGAAAGACCAGCGTGACACATGTCGGCACCACTGCCATAGGAGGAGACAATCCTATCCGTGTGCAGTCGATGACGACCGCCAACACCAATGACACCACGGCCTGCGTGGAACAGGCGAAAAGGATAATCTCCGCTGGCGGAGAACTGGTGCGCATGACGACACAGGGCGTCCGCGAGGCGGAGAACATGCGCAATATCTCCAAGGCTCTCAAGGCGGACGGCATCACGACACCGCTCGTCGCCGACGTGCATTTCAATGCCAATGTCGCCGACACGGCTGCCCTGTACTGCGAGAAGGTGCGCATAAACCCTGGAAACTATGTCGACCCGGCAAGGACATTCAAGCAGCTGGAGTACACCGACGAGGAGTATGCCGCGGAACTCAGGAAGATAGAGCAGCGGTTAGTGCCGTTTCTCAACATCTGCCGCGACCACCATACCGCCGTGCGCATAGGCGTAAACCACGGTTCGCTGTCCGACCGCATCATGTCGCGCTACGGCGATACTCCGGCGGGCATCGTGGAGTCGTGCATGGAGTTCCTGAGAATATGCCGCCGGGAGCATTTCGATGATGTCGTCATCTCCATCAAGGCATCCAACACCGTTGTCATGGTACAGAGCGTGCGCCTCCTCGTGGAGGCCATGGACAAGGAAGACATGCACTATCCGCTGCATCTCGGCGTCACCGAAGCCGGCGAAGGCGAGGACGGCAGGATAAAGTCTGCCGTGGGCATCGGAGCACTCCTCACGGAGGGCATCGGCGACACCATCCGCGTAAGCCTCTCCGAAGAACCTGAATATGAGATTCCTGTCGCCATGAAACTTGTTTCCGCCGTCAATGAGTGTGCTGAGAAAAGAGAGAATGCCATCATCTCCGACGGCACTCTGCATCTGACATTCCACGAGGATCTTCTCGAAGATCTTCAGCTTAAAGCGGCGATGTCTGCAGGCGCGCTCCTCATAGACGGCAAGGCGGAAGACCTTGTAATAGAAAACATGTCAGAGACTCTTGACACCGACCTCAAGGCTCTTGCCGACAGCATATTGCAGGCGGCGAGAGTAAGGTTCACGAAACCGGAGTTCATCTCCTGCCCGGGCTGCGGCCGCACACTGTACGACCTCCAGTCGACGATAGCACGCATCAAGGAGGCCGTCATGAGTGAGGCAGAGCACGATGTGCGCTTCAAGACCCTGAAGATAGGCATCATGGGATGCATCGTCAACGGTCCTGGCGAAATGGCCGATGCTGACTTCGGATATGTCGGAGCAGGGCCAGGACGCGTCTCCCTCTACAGGAAGAAGGAATGTGTGCAGAAGAATATCCCAGCCGAAGAGGCAGTAGAGAAACTCATGAATCTTATAAAGAGCAGCATTTAACGGTTGTATGTTTTGGGTTGTAGGTCTATCAGTCCATTAAAACTATTCTGGCTATAACCTAAAACCCAAAACCCACAACCTATAACCTAAAACCCACAAATATGAAACTACCTTATCTCATAATATCACTCCTTCTCCTCGCCATGCCAAGCCTGGCGCAGGACGACAACGCAAAGAAAGCCTATGGATACGGCGTGACATTCATGGAAGAAGGCGACCGTATGCCTGACGCCCTATACTATCTCCCGGCACCGCCGGATGCAGGCACAGAGGCGTTCATCAACGACAGCCTCGTCTACGAGCGCGGCAAACGGCTGCGCCTCACAGCACGCGGAGATACTGCCGTAATGGATGTCCAGACCTCCATACCTTACTATTTCAAACGCTTCTCTCCGGCTGTGGGCAAGGAACTTACGGAGGAGAAATATCCTGTCCTCGCCAAGACACTGAGAGGTGTGCTGCAGGATGTACGCGGCGGAATACAGCATGCCAAGAACACCTTCGCACGCCACCGCCCATACCAGTATTTCAAGGAGGGCACTCCTATCCCTGAAGACGAATATCCTACCGACTACACATCCTACCCTTCCGGACATACCGTCCGTGCATGGGCAGCGGCAATGCTTCTCACTGCCGTATTCCCTGAGGCTGGAACAGAAATCATGCGCATAGGTCATGAGCTCGGCGACAGCCGCACAATCGTCGGATTCCACTACCAAAGCGATGTCGAGGCGGCAAGACATTGTGCAGGGGCAGGCTTCGCACGCCTATGCGGAAAGAAAAGCTTCCTCGAGGCACTTATGAAATGCCAGGAGGAAGCGTCGAAGTAGGTGTTTGGGTTGTTGGTTTTGGGTTTTAGGTTATGGGTTTTAGCCGTAATAGACCCACAACCCATAACCCATAACCCACAACCTAAAACCTAAAACCAACAACCTCCCCCTTCAGCGTAGCGCTTGAAGAGTCGGTTATGCGCACATTGACATACTCGCCGGAGTGCAAGGCCGTTTCCTTGCCTTCGGCGTTTTTATATATACGGTCGAAAACCACCATCTTGTTCTGCGATGTGCGGCCGCAAAGCTGCTCACGCGAACGCTTGCTGTAGCCCTCGACAAGCACCTCGAAGGTCTTGCCGACATCCTTGCGGTACTGCTCGGCGGAAATCTCCGTCTGCAGGCGTATCATCTCGTTAAGGCGCCTTATCTTCTCCTCCTCCGCGACATTGTCAGGGAGATGCCTGCTCGCGTATGTCCCCGGACGCTCGGAGTACTTGAACATGAAGGCAGAATCATAGCCCACCTCCTTCATGAGCGAGAGACTCTGGAGGTGGTCCTCCTCCGTCTCGTCATGATAGCCCACGAAGATATCTGTCGTGATGGAACACTCCGGCACTATGCGCCTGATGGCATTCACCCTGTCGAGATACCATTCACGTGTGTATTTGCGGTTCATGAGCTTCAGTATCTTGTCCGAACCCGACTGCACCGGCAGATGGATATGCTTGCAGACATTGGGATACCTTGCTACGACTTCCAGCGTCTCGTCGCTCATGTCCTTGGGATGAGACGTGGTGAAGCGCACACGCATCCCCGGGACAGCCTCCGCCACCATGGCAAGAAGCTGCGGGAAAGCCACCACCCTGCCGTCCTGCTCCGCACGGTATGAGTTCACATTCTGCCCGAGGAGCGTCAGCTCCTTGAAACCGCGCTCCTGGAGGTCACGACACTCGTTGAGTATCGACTCCACCTCGCGGCTCCTCTCCCTGCCCCTCGTGTAAGGCACTATGCAGTAGTGGCAGAAGTTGTTGCAGCCGCGCATGATGCTCACGAAGCCCGACAGACGCTGTCCGCGGCTGCGCTGCGGCAGTATGTCCTTGTAAGTCTCCGTCGTGGAGAGCTCCGTGTCTATCGCCGTGTGCCCCAGTTCACATTGCGCGATGAGGTCTGGAAGGCTGAGATAAGAGTCAGGACCTGCCACAAGACTGGCATGATGCTTCTCTATCAGCTCCGCCTTCATACGCTCCGCCATGCAGCCGAGCACACCGAGAATGACCTTCCTTCCCTTGTTCCTGTATATATTATATAAAGTGTCAAGGCGATGGAGCACCTTGTTCTCCGCATTCTCCCTGACGGAGCAGGTGTTGAGGAACACAGCGTCGGCATCCTCTGCCGACTCACACAATTCATAGCCAGCCATGCCCATCACGCTGGCAACGACCTCCGAGTCTGCCACATTCATCTGGCAACCGTAGGTCTCGATAAACAATTTCTTCATACTTTGTTCTATAAGTTTTGGAAATAAGTTCTTGAAACGTCTGCAAAAGTACTGATATTTTCCCGATTATCAGACATTTTTCCAGAAGAAATTACACACAATGCCGACAATTTCCGTTCCGTATGGAAGTAAATGACACATTTTTAAAATTATTGAACATTCAAGATAGAAGTGCAACATCTTGAATGTTCATAGCGCAGTCTTATAATTCGATGAGCAAATAAGAAAGATTGAAAACATCTACCTTGTTATAATAAATATACTTTATGGGTTTACTAATCAGCCAATGGCTGACGATAATAAGGTTTAGTTTATCTCATTGATTATATACCCAAAACGGACTAAACTTATTTGTGCATTGACAGCATAAAATATGCTGGCGAAAAAAGAAATTATCGCGACTT
This sequence comes from Prevotella sp., assembly GCA_029054825.1. Classification (GTDB taxonomy): domain Bacteria; phylum Bacteroidota; class Bacteroidia; order Bacteroidales; family Bacteroidaceae; genus Prevotella. Next base: position 19,121 of record JAIDEM010000060.1, read on the forward strand.
CTCTTTTCGTCAGTATTATTTTTATACCTTTGTGGCATTGGAAACGAAAGAAAATAGAAATAATCGCATACTACAACAGAAATCTTACAGTAGTATTTTCTAAAAATCTACAATTTTGTAT
>JAIDEM010000061.1 GCA_029054825.1 Prevotella sp.
TTATCCGGCGCGCATACGATATGACTTCCCGAGCACACGACATAGCGTATATCTATCCGCTCCTTGCCGGCAATCATGAGACGTTCCTTGCTGCCTCGCGACGTCATCCTCAACAGTGTGCCGTCATTGCTGACAAGAACGGTGTACCCGGCTATGCTGTGTACATGACGGAACTGTCCAGGAGCGAACTGTCCCTTGCTTACGTTTATAGCGCCACGGTCGGTGAGTATCCATTCATTGCCTTCCTCATCCATGCAGATACTGTATATCCTCCGGCTTCCTTTCAGCGACTTGGAGCCTGCCGCAAAATATCTGTAACACCTTAAAGGGGCTGCATCGGAAAGGCGTATGCAGGAATAGTCCTTGAACGTGACCCATGTATAGCCGTTCTTAAGCGGAGTGAGGACCTTCACTTTCTTGCCGTCTATGCAGCTGATATGTCGCTGTATGTCCGTAAAACAGCATATGGCGGAATTGAAAGAGAACAGCCTGTTGTCTGACGATACGCACCACATATCGCCGGTAGAGCTGTTCTTTATATTGTAAATCCTGTTTGAATAGATTGTATTGTCAGAGCATAATATCGGCTTGAACGTATGGAAACTGTAACCGTCATAGCGTATCAGGCCGTTCCATGTAGCAAACCACATGAAGCCGTTCCTGTCCTGCTGCACATTGGATATATGACTCTGCATAAGCCCGTCTGCCGCCGCAAAGTCGCGTTTACGGCAGAAGAAATCCGCCCGGCATACAGTGACGGACAGAAAAAGCGATATAAAGAACAAGAATCTCAATGCTTCGGTAATTACATAAAGGTCAGGTATCAACGCTTCCACTACGACCTTAAAGAGAAGTCACAGCGGGGAATCATTTACGGTAAGGTAAGCTTTGACAGAAAGAATATCATACAGTCTTCCTATGTATGGTCAAGAATCAAGACGGACATCATTCGCAGAATCCATATTCCGGCATAAGAACAACAAAGTCTCCGTCCGCCATCTGACTTGGCAAGAACGGAGACTTCATTATCTATATTCGTTCCCTGACAGAATTAATCTGCCTGGAGTGTGAAGCGCTTGAAAGCAACTACTGTCAGTTCCTTGTCGGCAGCCTGGAGATACTGTGCTACAGTCTGCTTGGAATCCTGGATGAACTCCTGGTTGAGGAGGCAAGACTCCTTGAAGAACTTGTTGACACGGCCTTTTGCGATGTTCTCAATCATCTGCATATTGAGGCTTGCAGCCTTCTCTGCAGATACGGTAGCGATGATTTCCTTTGCCTTGGCAACATCCTCAGCAGTAATCCATCCCTTACCCATATTAGACTCCATGTGATCCTCAGAGTCAACGTGTGCAGGGTTGATGCCAGCCTTCTTCAGCGCAGCCTCAACAGCCTTCTGAACCTGCTCCTGCTTTGACTTCTCGACAGCGACATTGTACTCCTCGTCGATAGTAGCCTGTGGCACAGACTTCTCGTCAAGAGCGACAGGGTTCATGGCGGCAACCTGCATTGCAACGGCATGAGCCTGCTCAGCAGCTGGCTTGTTTGTCTGTACGAGTGTGCAGAGACCGTTGCGGTTCATGTGGTTGTAAGCGTCGATGTTGTCACCCTCGAGGTACATGTATCCGTCAAGCTCCATCTTCTCGCCAGTAACGCCAGAGCGCTCTACGACAGCGTCAGCGATCTTCTGTCCGTTAGCAAGTGTGAGGTTGGAGACTTCCTCTACAGACTTAGCCTTTGCCGCTACAGCAGCATCGAGAATGTCCTGTGTCAGCTTGATATAGTCAGCGCCGTTTGCAACGAAGTCTGTCTCGCACTTCAAGGCGATGATAGCGGCGAAGCCCTCGCCTACCTTAGCGAGTACGCAACCGTTTGATGTCTCACGGTCAGCACGCTTTGCTGCGATTGCCTGACCCTTCTGGCGGAGGATATCCTTAGCCTTGTCCATATCGCCCTCAGCTTCTGTGAGAGCCTTCTTGACATCAGCAAGACCGGCACCTGTCATGGCGCGGAGCTTCTTGATGTCTTCCATTGATACAGCCATTGTGTTTTCTTTTATTTAAAGGGTTAATAAGATGTAAAGATGCAAACATGATTTGCATCTTTACATCTGTCTTTATTGAAATAATATTACTCTGCAGCAGCTTCTGCCTCTACCTTGCGTGCACGTCCAGCGCGCTTCTTGCCCTCAGCGGCTTCCTCTGCCTGCTCGGCAGCAGCCTTCTCGTCAGCCTTCTCAGCCTTGCGCTCCTCGAGACCCTCAGCTATAGCCTGGCAGCAAGCGCCGAGGATAGCGTTGATAGAGTCCTTGGCATCATCGTTGGCTGGGATAGGGAAGCTGACCTTGTTAGGGTCAGAGTTGGTATCGCAGATAGCGAATACCGGAATACCCAGACGGTGAGCCTCAGCGATGGCGATGTGCTCCTTAGCTACGTCTATCACGAAGAGTGCAGACGGGAGACGTGTCAGGTCGGCGATAGAACCGAGGTTCTTCTCGAGCTTCGCACGCTGGCGTGAAATCTGGAGGAGCTCACGCTTTGAGAGGTTGGAGAATGTACCGTCAGCCATCATCTTGTCGATGTTCGTCATTTTCTTGATTGCCTTACGTATTGTAGGGAAGTTGGTGAGCATACCGCCTGCCCAACGTTCGTTGACGTATGGCATATTCACGCTTGCTGCCTTCTCGGCAACAATGTCCTTAGCCTGTTTTTTAGTAGCGACGAACAGGATTTTCTTTCCTGACTTTGCTATCTGCTTGAGAGCCTCTGCAGCGGTGTCTGTCATAGCGACAGTCTTGTGCAGGTCGATGATATGAATGCCGTTGCGCTCCATGAAGATGTAAGGAGCCATAGCTGGATTCCACTTGCGGCGGAGGTGTCCGAAATGACAGCCTGCCTGGAGTAACTGGTCAAAGTTTGTTCTTGCCATTTTTTCTTAAGTTGTTTACGTTCTTTTTAATTCTTTGTTAGAATCAGCCGACGAGTAGCCGAGCGGGTCTCGCCGGTTTAGATGCTAAACTGCTGTTCTCTTCTGGAAAGCCTTTATTACTGTATATAATAATATGTGGCTTCCTGGTTTAACGCTTAGAGAACTGGAAGCGACGGCGTGCCTTCGGCTGACCTGGCTTCTTACGCTCCACGGCACGTGCGTCACGTGTGATGAAGCCTGCTGCGCGGAGAGCCTTCTTGTCGTCAGCGTTGATCTTGACGAGTGCGCGTGCGATAGCGAGGCGGAGAGCCTGGCTCTGGCCTGTGAAGCCGCCACCGTCAAGGTTTGCCTTGATGTCATACTTCTCTGCTACCTCAAGGAGCTGGAGTGGCTGCTTAACCACGTACTGGAGGATAGCTGATGGGAAGTACTGTGTTAAATCCTTCTTGTTAATTGTGATCTTGCCTGTACCTTCTGTAAGATACACACGAGCTACAGAGCTCTTACGGCGACCGAGTGCATTAATCTGTTCCATCTTTACCTGCTAATTATTTGTACTGGTTAATATCAATAGCCTTTGGCTGCTGAGCCTGCTGCTGGTGCTCTGTTCCCTCATATACATAGAGGTTATTGAGGAGCTTGCGGCCGAGTGGGCCTTTCGGGAGCATGCCTTTCACAGCATGGCGGAGCATCTTCTCCACGCCGTCCTTACGTGTACGGAGCTGTGCAGGGGTTGTGAAACGCTGTCCGCCAGGATAGCCTGTGTAGCGTGTGTAGACCTTCTCAGTCTCCTTTTTGCCAGTGAAAACGACCTTAGCGGCGTTGATGATGATAACATTGTCACCACAGTCTACATGAGGGGTGAAGTTTGGCTTGTACTTACCGCGGATGAGCTTGGCTACCTTTGAAGCGAGACGACCGACTACCTGGTCTGTTGCGTCGACCACGACCCACTCCTTCTTTACTGTCTCCTTGTTCGCGGAAATAGTCTTGTAACTTAAAGTGTTCATTTCTTCAATTAAAAATTTTACTACTAAAAAACGTTATTTGTGTGCAGATTCCCTAACCGCCATGCACGGCCAAATGCATGACTATTAACACTACAACACACGGAGGCTCTAAGAAAGCCTCCAGGCATAATCGGACTGCAAAGTTACAACTTTTAATACACATACGTATATAATATACACGCACAGCCCAATCTTTTAAATTTAAATAACAGTCTACGCACAAAAAAATCATACTTACAAGTCATGGAATATGGTTGTCGACACACGAAATATGGGTTAACAACACATGAAATCCGGCACGATAGTGTATGAAATGTGGACTGGGGCACATACAATACTGACCGATAAAATATGAGAAAGTGAGCAGATTCAACATGAATGGCTGTTAGTCTGCATATGATAGACACAAGTATCTCTGGAGTTTCCGAAACGACAGTCTGCCACTATACAGACATCACCGCAAGATTCAGGAGTACAAAGCTCGGCCGTGGTTCTTCCGAAGGGTGACAGTTTACAATATGAAAGGTCACCTTTGACTATGCGAAAGGTCACCTTTTGCCATATGAAAGGTAACCCTTGGCAAGCACGCAGCACGGCACAACGTCAAGAGCAGCACGTATCTCGCTGGTCTATATAGATTTACACTACGGAGAAACATACATCTTTCCGACCTGTTTTTTTTGCATATTATCCTACTTTACTGTAACGCGGACTTGCTTGAATGTATAAAGGCCACCCCAAAAGGGGCAGCCTTTAAGAAATACATTATTCCTGTTCAATCATTTCCTCATATAAAACCAATCGGCCGAGCCTGTCATCCGCCTTATCAGCGGACATATTACAAGGTTTTTACGGTGATAGCCGATATAGCCGGAATAGCCGAAACAGAAGCCATAACCGCCCAACCGGATAACCGTGTGGTATCTGCAAACCGTGCGCAACCGCATCCTTCACACGCCGTTTCTCACGGCTGGAGTCCGCAAGGGTGAGGGCAGAGGAGCGTCACTGCACCTCAAGGTATTCAAACTCGATAGGTGTCGCGCCGGCAACAGGCTTCTTTGTGCCCGGGACAAGGAGCTGTACCTGATAGTTTCCGGCATTGATCTGCGTGCCTGTCGTCGTGGAGACGAGCTTGAATTTCTTGGGAGTAGTAGGGAATTTCATCTCACGGTCCACAAGGACTGTGCCTTTCTGGTCCACGATGCGGAGCTGTGCAGTAATCGGCGCGCCGGTGTTCTTGTAGCGGAAACGCAGCGCATACTCACGTGCAACGCCAGGCTTGATGATGAATTCCTTCTTACTGTCGAGCGTGTAGCGTGACGCCGGGAATGCCTCGTCGTCAGCAGGGAGCATGGATTTCGGCAGCTTCTCTACCCTATCACTGTCGACTTTCGTCCAGAACCCCTCCTCGCTCTTGTCGGCAAGAGGCGTCACTGAGGCATCTGCTGTGCGTATGGCTATGGCAGAGATGACAGCCTGTCCGGCCTTCACCTCAGGGAAAGATATGGTGAGTTTGCCGCCCTTCACCTCTACATCCATGGTCTTGCGGAATGCTCCTGCATGTCCCGCCTCTGCCCAGAGGTCAATGTCAGCCGCCTTTGTCTCGCCGTTTACAGCTACAGAGAACAGGCGTTCGCCGTCACATTCGGTCTTCACGCCGCCGCCAAGTCCGAGCCATGGTTCCGCGAAATACAACTCTACGGTATACTTGCCGTCAGGGAGCGGGAAATCGTATGCGAGCTTATGGCGTCCGAAACGGAAGGTCTGGAAGAGTCCCCAGTCACGTGTGCCGTGTATCGGTTCATGGATAGTGCCTTGGGAAGCACGTATGCCGTCCCAAGAGCGGCTGTATGTGAGGTTGTCACCCTGCCATCTGTTGCCGAAAGTGTCGGTATAGGAGTCGCCGCCGCAGTTGAGACGGAGGATATAGTTCTGTCCCTTTGCAGGCTTGAGGCTGACAGGATGCACGTCAGCTGCCACGGGAACCACGGCAGAACCTCCGTAGAGGGTCTCGAAAGCAGGAGCCTCGGGCAGCCCTTCGAGGATGATGATGTCTTCCGCCACAGCCTTGCCATTCCTGTATCCTACGGCACGGAGCACATTATACTGTATGAGACGGCGCTCCCAGAGCATGTGAGTGCCTGGCTTACGGGCGTTCTTCTTACGTCCGAGATACTGGCTGTCGTCGGCGCTGTTATAGAGACGCACGCTGTCACAGTTGGAGTAGACGGCGATATCCGTGCGTCGCGCGCCGGTAGTCTTGAAGCGGTCTGCCCACGTATGGCTGTTGATATAGACCATAGGGTCGATGTCTGGGGAGACATAGTTCGAACGGTACATATAGTACATGTCGGCAGGCTGCTCCCAGGAGGTAAGGAGTCCCTTGTAGTTTACAGGCCCTATCTTGTCTGCCATGCGGTATGCGCCGTCCGGCTGCACACGTCCCGGATTGTCATGTGTGGCGAATATCCACTGATAGTGTCCGCAGACGCTGTCACGAGCTTCCTCTGCAAGACGCACCTTGGTCTCGAGGAGGTCGGTGGCACGCTCCTCGCTGTAAGACTTCTCCTTGCGGAGAGAGTCGGCAGGAGCCTCGCTGTGAAGGCCTATCGTGCGCCATGCGCCGTACTCGCCGTTAAGGAGCTGGTTAGGCTGTTTCAGCTCCTTGTCGTAGTTGAGAGCCGTTCCGCCGTATGTTCCGCTCCAGTTCTGTATGACATTCCAGTCTGTTCCCTCGCCGCCGTTGCAGGTTGTCACAGGGCGGCGTACAGGGTCAAGCTCGCGGATTATCGCCGTGCACTCCTCGGAAAAGTCCTTCGGGAGGGTCGATTCGTTCTGCAGTCCCCACATGACGACTGACGGAGAGTTGCGGCGTTCCTTGATATACTGGCGCAGAAGCTGCTTGAAATTCTCGCGGAACTGCGGCGTGTCGTACCATATATGTGCAGAGAACTGGCTCCAGAAGAGCATGCCCTCCTTGTCGGCTATCTGCTGGTAGAGGAGATTGTGTGGCTGGTGAGCCTCGCGGTAGGCATTGAACCCTGCCTGACGGATGAGCTTCATGCGCGACTCTATCTGCTCCTGGCTGAATGCGTGGCTGCTGCCGAAGAGATGGTCATAGTCGCATGTGCCGTTGATGAATACCGGTTTGCCGTTGAGGTAGAAGCGGTTGTCGCCGTCCTTGCGCGTCACAGGCCATGAGAATGTGCGTATGCCGTAAGGTGTCTCCACTTGGTCTGTGGTCTTGCCGTCGCGCTTCACCATGGAGACTACCTTATAGAGATAAGGGTCTTCCTGTGACCACAGCGCAGGAGTCTCCACCTTTGCCTGCTGGCGCACTGTCGTTGTCTCGCCCGGATTGAGCTTCACCTTGTCTGTGCAGCGGAAGACGCGCTTGCCGGAAGCCATATTGAAGTTGTTGACAACCTCAAACTCTGCCACGGCATCGCCGTAGTTTTTCACTTCCGTCTCTATGAAGACGGTATCGCAAGTCTCGCTGTTCCAGACATGGACGCCGAAAGGTTCGATGCGTATCTCGTCTGTCTCGACAAGGCTTACGGGACGATATATGCCGAAAGGCTGGGTGCCTTCAGAGAAGCCCCATTCTGAAGAGCATCCTCCGCATACCCACGGCATGTCGGTGATAAGCTCGGGATGGTCGCAGAGCACTGTCAGCCGGTTGTCTCCATCCTTGATACAGTCGGTGATGTCTATGGTGTATGTCAGCCTGCCTACCGGCCTGCGTCCGAACTGCTTGCCGTTGACAGTCACTGTAGCATAGGAGCCGAGGCCCTCGAAATAGAGGAAATAGCGCTTGCCCTGCACACGGCTGGCACGGAATGTCTTCTCGTAAAGTGCCGAGCCGTGCAGGTTTCCGTGCTTCTTCTGGCTGTATCCGTAATAGTCATCCCAGTTGTGCGGGATATCGCCCTGCCATACCTTGCCTGTCGCGGCGGCATCGTTGGAGGCTGTCAGCGTAGACTTCCATCCTTCGGAGAGCGATGTCACGGTACGCTTAGCCTTACGCTGCGGAGCAGGGAAAGCGACGTCAGACTTGCCCATAGGGCGTGATGTCGCGAGGGCTATGCCACGCTGTCCGTCGTTGTTCACAGCGCAGTAGAAATGATAGACCACACCGTTGTGCTTCAGGACATAGCTTTTATGGGCGAACATCTCGTCATACTGCTTCGTAGGCCATACGAGGTCGTCGCCGTCCCAGTCTTGCCAGTGAACGAGGTCGCGTGACACGGCAAAGGTGTTGAAGGCATTGTATTTCCTCAGCGGACTGAATGCGGAGAAGTAGAACATGACATAGAGCGGCTGTTCCTTCACGCCCGAAGATACGGAAGCGGAGACTGCGTTATCGCGTTCCCACTGGGTGAAGTCGACTATCTGGGCGTCTCCTGTGATGATTCCCGGCGCTTCGTGGGCAAAGACGGGATTGCCTTTATAGCGTTCCCATTTCTTCATGTCGTTGGAGAGCGCTATGCCGATGCGCTCTGCCTTAAGGTTGTTGGCTGGATTGATGCCTCCTGCGTTGTAGAACATCACGAAGCGTTTCCCGAAGGTCTTGCGCTTGTCCTCATAGACAGTGGACTTATACTGTATGAGTTTCTCCCACCACTGTGCTCCCTTGTCGTTGATGTGCAGGAGCGGCTTGTCGAGCGACTGCCATTCGTGTGCTGTGGTGACGGAGGTGTCTATGCCGTCATGCATGGATACGTCTGTCCATGCCTGCCCGATGAAGAGCGGTGCACGGACGCCCTCGTAGCCGGTGCCTTCGCCGCCGATATACGTCATCCAGTGCTTTCCCTTGTATGTACCTATGCGGTAGTCGCCGCCCCAGTCCCAGTCGATGAGGGAAGGGAATCCTCCGCGCTGGTTCATGTCCCATCCGCCGTCCTTGTAGTCGAGGATACAGCCCACGGTACGCCAATGGAGAAGGTCGTCGCTCTCGCTAAGCCATGTCGTGTAGCCACGGCCGTCAAGACCGTCGGAACCGTTGTATATGACGTATGTCATGTACCACTTGTCACCCTCGCGGTAGACTGTAGGGCAGTCTATCTTGTGGCCGTTGTCTGCTGGGGCAACGACCATGCCGTATTTATACGGCGATTTCACCTCATTGTAAATGCCTGTCATGACCTCCTTGGACACCTGCTGTGCCGAGGATGAAAGTGAAAGGAATGACAGGACTGCCAGAAGTATGTGTTTCATTGTATAAAGGTATGTTCGATAAGTTATTTTCCTATCCCGCACAAATGTCGCAGGAGTTATACATGTCACAATGGGACAAAGCGAAGAGCCCTGTCCCACTGCTGAATTCCGTTATCAATAGAATAGCCAGTCTATAGAGCTGTCGGCACCAGAGAGGCCTGCATCGCGAGGATTGATTCTGTCGGAGGTGTAGCCGAGAACGACAAGGAATCCCTTCGGCAACTGCAGGCGATGCTTACCGGCAGAGAAATTGTAAGGATGCACATTGACCTGCGGCATGCCGTTGATGCGCAGTGCCGATGTATAGCAAGGGTCCTGCTGACCGTATTCGCTGGCAGTGGCGTCTATCTCCAGTTTCGGTGCACGGGCATACTTACGCTGGTCGTCACGGAAATATCCGACAAGGAGCGTCACTGGCTTGTCGCAGGAGAACTCCACGACGGTGCCTTCGCTGCGCTGTGCCTTTGAGGAGAACACATATGCCTGCATGCCTTCGAGTTCCTTACCATAGTCTGTGACCACGGAGTCGAGGTCATTGAACAGCTTCGCGCCTTTCTCAAGCCTTACGGTGCGGGCGTTATCCGTCAGGACAACCTTTGCAGGACGCAGAGGCTTGATGACGTTTCTCTTACCTTCTGTAGAAGGAGACTTGAGCTGTGCGATGTTCTTCTTCAGATTTGCAAGTTCCTCTTCGTATTTAGGAAGCAACTCACTCCAGTGCTTCATTTTGCCGTTGTCTCCTGCGATAGGCACACGACGCATGGATGTCTGCATACTGTTGGCATAGTGGTATGTGTCGTTTGTTATGGAAACGAGACGGCGGTAATGGTCGAGGCTTTCCTCAAGAAGCGGCACAGCCTTGTCGAGTTCGGAGATATCGTTGGTGTACTTATAGTTGAGGACATGCTCGCAGGCACGGACTTTAAGCCCGAAAGCATACGCGAACTCACGGTAGCAGTGGATATCCTTATCGAGACGGTCAAACTCGGCATTGTTCTTGCCTATGGCTTTCCGTGCCGCCTCTATCGCCTTGACGGCCTTGTCGCCGTGCTCCATACACTGGCGGACGATGTCGAGAGGAAGTTCTCCTACATGTTCCTTGACATTGAGCTTAGGATTGACATTGTCAGGGAAGTTGGTATTCACAGGCAACGGCGCGTTATGCTCCTTGGCAACATACTCTATAAGTTTCTCGCCGTCAGGGCCACAGCTCTCGTAGAATCCAGGATAGACAGTGTACTTGTAAGGATTGACAAGCTGAGAGCAGAACATTCCGAGCAGAAGAGTCTGACGGTTGCCTTCTGTAATGCCGAAACGGCGGAGGAGCTTCGGGGCTATCTCGCCGCTCTCCTCAAGGGCTTCACGGATACGTGCAGCATTCTCGGCCGTCGTGCCGTAGGTCTGTGCCAGCGTATCATCCCAGAAGACGGTCTCCGCATTGCGGTCGCGGTGACAGTTCCAGGCGTAACGTCCCCATGCAGAATACCACATCCAGTCACGGTCAAGCTGCTTCTGGCGCGAGCCGTCGGCGAGCTTGTCTGCAGAGTACGGCCAGTCCCAATAGGATGCCTGCGGATACAGATGCAGGGCATTTGCGTGGTGTGCATTGTGCATCGCGTTTACGGTCTTCTGTATAAAGTCAGGGGAAGACCAGCGGAATGGCTCCAGATTGGCAAGGATGTGTACATTTGATATATGTGTAGAGCCAAGGGCGGCAAGAGAGCGGTGTGTCTCTCCCCAAGGACCTTGTGGCGTGTATGTGGTGAGCGACTCGCCATTGTACTTGTTCATGGTGTACAGATTCTTGTACAGAGGCAGGGATGCCTCCATGACCATCTTACAGTCTGTATCATGGGCACGCAGGAGTATAGGCGGCTCGTCTGTCCTGCCGAGGGTCTTCAGACCGTCCTTCACGGCAGGAATGATGGTCTTTGTCATCCATTCCACGTCGTCTTCGTACGTGTCCATCGCCTCGCCGAGACATACAAGAAGACCTACATTAGGATAATTCTCTATGAATGCCTGAATGGACTTGTGGGTATAGTCCTGGATAAGCGGAGTAATCGGGCGGTGACGATCCTGTGTCTTGATGCCGTAATGCTCAGCAAAAGGTTTTGAGACAAGGATGTTGTAGAACATCTGTATCACGAATATACCGCGCTTGTCTGCCTCGTTTGTGAGGAAAGCGAACACCTCCTTGTTCTTCTCGAATGTTGCATCATCGACCTCTACGGCAAAAGGATAGTCCTTAAGCTTTACCAATGACGCGAAAGGGTGTCCGTTCCAGAGGTACACGGAGTTCATCCTGTTCTCGACAAGCATGTCAAGATAGTCTATCCAGTGTTGCTTGTCGTAGAACCACGGGAAGAGTTCCGGGGTATAAGGGTACTCGTAGACCATACGTCCAGGCAGGAGATACGGCTTCTGGACACCGATGCATCCGCCGCGGAGCACCATCTCCGGAGCGTCTTTGACCATTCCAGGAAGGTCTGTTATGCCATGCTTCTTGATCTGCTCTGCCAGTTCGCCACAGCCATAGATACATCCTGTGCCGTCGTTGCCGACAACACTGATACGTGCTTTCAGACCGCGCTGCTTGCTGCCGAGTGTCACGGAAGTAATCGTGAAACCTTCCTTCTTGGTGATAAACGAGTCCACCGCCTCTACAGAATAGCCTTTACGGCGGTCTTTCTGCATCTGTTTCTTACGAGCGGCAAGTTCGGCATTGACATCAGTGATGACATCAAGCGTGACACGGTGCATCGCTTGCTTGTCTTCTTTGCCGTCGGCAGTGACGGTGACGGTGAATCCTTGCTGCTGGAGTTTCTTCTGAAGATACTCTGCAGCATAACTTACTCTATTGCCTGCACCTTTCGGTGTCACGATGTTCACACTCTCTGCCATGATAAAAAGGGAGAATGTGAGCAGGGAAATGGTTGCGATAAGTTTTCTCATATAGTGTTTCTCGAAAATACTTGTTGTTTTTCCGCTTTCTCATTCCACGCTCCAAGGCCATGACATTGTCAGACCTCGGAGCGTTACGGAATTATGATTGCAGGTTTAAGGTTTCAGCACGATACGCTTATATGCCACGCGCTGGCGTCTCCATGTGTATATGCAGTGTAGCGAGCCGTCCTTGCCCTCTATGATGGCAGGGTAAGAATACTGGCTTATCGGCGAGTCTTCAAGGGTGATGAAATGTTGCCAATGGATGCCGTCGTCAGAGATGGCAAGCGAACATGGTGTGCGCGGTCCCTTAGGAGTGCCCGGAAGCGTGGAGAAATTGTTATATATAAGTACGTGGCGGCCGTCCTTCAGTGTCACGGCGTCTGTGCCCGACTGGTTCTGGGGCACATCAAGCAGTGTCACCTTCGTCCATGTATCGCCGTTGTCACTACTGTATGTAGATGCCAGTTTACCGTTACGTGTGCGGCCTACAGCCTGCAGACGGCCGTCTTTCAGACGGAGTATTGATGGCTGGATACAGTAGATAGGCATAGGTTTGTGCTCCTTCACGGTGTCGTTTGTTATAAGCGTACCGTCCGGATTCATATCCGTCGTGAGGACAGACAGCTCGCGCTCTACCGGTCCGACATACTTCCACTTACCAGTCTTGAGGTCCATTATCTCGAAATGGAACTTCCAACCGCCGTTTCCCTCTGTACTTGACGGGCATACAAGACGGTCTGCTATAATCTCCGGCTTATTCTTCACCGGACCGATGAAGCCGCGCTCAAGAGACTGACGCTCGCCCCAGGTCTTTCCGCCGTCCTTGCTCTTCACAATCCATCCTGTCCAGTCTCCGACAGAAAGGCCTATCTTGAAGAACAGCCAAAGCTCTCCTGAAGGCATCTCGAAGAGCACAGGATTCCAGCAGGCCTTACGGCGGAAGTCCTTCAATGCGCCTTCTGTGGCAGCATTGTCCACAGGTGCGGCAAGGACTGTCTTAGGTTTCTTTCCTGCCCACTCCTCTTCCTGCTCGTCATCAGCAGATTTTGTTGAGACAGGGGCTTTCTTTGCCGAATAGAAATAGTTCGGTACCAGCTTCAAGGCCTCAGCCAGCTTTATGTAACCCTTGTTGGCAGGAGTGGACTGTTCATTGATTCCGGCAATCTCAGCGTCCGCTGTGCCGAGGTGGAAAACACCATCGGCAGCGAGAACAGGCTCGCTCCATATATCGGAGCCCTTTGCCTTGCGCTGTGTCCATATACATACGTCAGGGTTGCGCTCCTTCGTTCCTCCGAAATATGTTGCCACAAGGTCACCGTTTTTAAGTTCCACGATAGAGGCAGAATGGCACTCCGGGAAGTCTGTCTGCTTGTAAACGAACTCCGCGTCGGCTATCTCAGCGTTCTGTGTGACAGGATTGTCGAGTGTCAGACGTGTATTGTTGCGCATGAGGTCAAACTTGCTATCGAAGGTATATGCACCAGAACCGACTGTCTTCACTGTACCGTCTGGGAGGCAGATATCTGCCGTGGTATTTGCAGGGATTTCCACCTGCCAGCGAACCTTCTCAAGGTCTTTCTCCCACTTTGACACAACCTTGCCGTAAGGAGTATTGTATGACATGTCGACACTGTCAAGTTCCTGTATCTCAAAGTTCGGGCGGAGCACCATGTGCTTGTATGCCACAGAGCCATCGGCATTGCGCAGACCGCCGAGATGCTGGTAGCACCATGGCAGGAGGTCACCGAGGAGCATGACATGATTGCCGGAATTCATCGCAGGATTAGCTTTGTCGCCGTTCCACAGTTCCCAGATTGTCGTGGCACCATTCTCTGCCATGTATCCCCATGAAGGGTATGTGCGGTTTGTAGCAAGGAGATAGGCGATATCAGCGTAACCGTTGTCGTAGAGACCGCGCATGAGCCATGAGATGCCTATCACTCCGCAGGATATGTGTCCCTTGTTTTTCGTGATGATATCGGTGACAATATTCTTCACGACCTCTTCCTTGCAATTCTCTGGAACGATGCCGAGAGCCAGCGGGAGAAGATTTGCCGTGGAGGTGTTGTTGCCGTAGAACACACTGTCTGGATAGAGTACATGCCCTGGACGCACGGATGTGCCGCGCTTCTCCACAAGGAATGTCTTGTTGAAAGCTTCCGTCATCTTCTTCTCAAGGTCAGCATATTCCTGCTTGTCGGCAGTGAGTCCCTGCATCTCAGCATACTCCTGCATCAGGCGCAGGTTACGTATCATGTATGCCGTTGATATCAGTCTGCCGTCGGTCTTGCGTGCAGGATCCTGCGAATGGATAAGTTTCAGATCCTCAGGCGGTACACACCAGTCTCCGTAGTTGTCACGTGTGATGATATAATCCTCCATATAATCATCGAAGAGATGCTTCATCCATTTCCTTATATATGGATAAGAGTCTATGATAGGCTTCCTGTTGCCGAACTGGCGGTAAATCATCTCGCATCCGAAAGGCAATGCCGAAGGCCATGTCACATCATCGTTGTAATATGTCCAGTATGCCGGAGCGACATCGCAGAGGACACCGTCATAACGCTGTGTCTCGCAGATGTCCCGCATCCACTTTGCATACAGGCGCTCGTTGCCGAACAGAAACGACTCTCCGAGACAGCCCACGGTATGGTCGCCGAGCCATGGCTGGCGTTCGTTACGCTGAGGGCAGTCGATAGGGAAGCTCTTGTAATTGGAGTAGATTCCCCACCAGGCGTTGCGGTACACATTGTTCAATACGGTATTACTCGTGGAGAAATTGCCGATAAACTCCAGTTTGTCGGTCACAGTCTGTGCCTCAAGGTCTGAAGCAGCAAGGGCTTTCATGCCCTTTACCTCCACGAAGCGGAAGCCGTGGTATGAGAAGATAGAATGCCACGGCGCACCGTTCTCCTTGCCTGAACATATATATATATCCTCCGTCTCTGCGTCACGAAGGTTCTTGATATACAGGTCACCATTGTCGTCAAGGCGCTCCGCATACTTTATCTTTACTGTATCGCCGGCATTTCCGCGCATGTTCATCTGCACCCATCCAGCCATATTCTGTCCGAAATCCACGATAAACGTACCGCGCTCTGTCTTCTTTATGCTGACAGGCTTGATATGGTGGGCTATTGTCATATTCGGAGCAGTCTGCCCGTGAAGCTCACCGAGAGGGAGAGAGGAACGCTCCGCCGTCTGCCATGACGAGTCGTCATAGCCTACACAGCTCCATCTGCCGAGGTCTTTGCGTGCGTCATAGACCTCACCGTCATACTCATTGTTGGAGCGGACAGGACCGTTTGCGGTAATCTTCCACTTCTCCGATGAGCCGAACTTCTTCTGTGTACCGTCCGTATACTCTACGATAATCGTCATGCGGCACGCAGGAAAACCGAGGAACGGTATCTTGTAATGCTTGTGATAGCGCGGAGGGACAGTCCTGCCGTTGCCGAGGATGACACCCATGCACGCCTTTCCGCCCGTCGTGGCAGAAGAGACGAGGCTCTTGGTGATATCAAATGTGTTGTAGATGATGGAGCGGCGCGTGTCTGTCTGACCTGGCGCAAGGACATCATTGCCCTGACGCTCGCCGTTGACATAGAACTGATAATAGCCCAGTACGCCGACGTACGCTGTGGCGCGTTTCACCGTCTTGCCCGGGTCAAGCGCAATCTCGCCACGGAGATAGCGTGCATTGACACGGGTCTTATAGCCCAGAGACTCACCTTCCTGCAGGCGGTCTATGCCCACCCAACGGCCTGTCCAGTGGCTGTCAGCGGTCAGTCCGATGCCGAACTCCTGCGGTTCTGCCCATCCTGTCATGCCGTTGTTGGTCTTCACCTGCACGGTCCAGAAACATCTCTGGTTATCTTTCAGTGCCTTACCGGCATAGTCTATCCATATAGAGGCATCGCTCTGCACCATGCCGCTGTCCCACAGGTCTGCCTTTCCCTCCTTGAGGAGCTCAGGGGCAGACGCCACCATGATACGGTAAGCCGTCTGCATAGTGTTTTTCTTGGCATCTGTCAGTTGCCATGAGAAACGCGGTGTATGCGTGCTCAGTCCCAGAGGATTCTCCATATTTTCCGTGACGAGGCGTACAGCCTTGGGCTTCGCCACCGCAACAGTGAGCGAAAAGAGCGCCATGATGGCGATAATGAGTCTTCTGTTCATATAAGGTCAGTTGTCTATATTTCTTTTTTCATTGTCGGGAAAGCGTCTTCGTCATTTTCCCTCGTTAAGGATAGCACTGTTTATGCCCTGCTTGTTGGAGCCGTCAAGCACACCGTCGTTGAAACGGTAGGCCTCGACCTGCATACCAACCTTGTCGTATTCCCACGTGTACATATTGGCAATGGCACCTGTAAGGTGTACTCCGACAAGGTCGCGAGGTTCAGGATTGATGTCCCAGCGGCTTATGAGACGTACCATACCATTAGGACGATAATGTGACCAGCGTGCGGTGTTGTCGCTGTTGCGCACCCACTCCCACACCTTTGTGCCGTCCTCACGCCACAAAGTCTCCGTACCGATCTTCTTGCCGTTCTTGTATGTCACCTCATACTGCGGTTTTCCGTTCGGGAAAGTGTAGGTCTTCTTCCCGTCAAGCACATAGTATCCCGACTTTGCCAGCGGTGTAATAGCCGACTGCTTGCCGTAGACAGAGCCTTCGGTATCCTTCGCCGTGACGATGTCGCTGTCTATCCAAGCCTCGTTGAACTCAATCTCGAGCCCCGGATAATTGGTCGTCGTGAGGACATGGATAAGCCCGTCCTGTCCCTGACGCATAGTGACGTATCCCAAGGAAGGGTATGTCACACGGTGATGCTGCGGCAGTGTGACCGGGAGTGTCTTGTATTTCCATGTCTTGCCGTTATCACGGGAGATGGCAACGAAGCACTCGTTGCCGTATTTCCATCCCTTAGGAGGGGCTATCTTTTTCTTGTGCATGTATGAATCGCCCACAATGCAGAGGGCTCCCGACTGCAGACGGATGATGCAAGGGCGTTGCGCCGTGCCGGCAGGAGGGAATGGTGACGGTGTCCCTTTCTCCCATGTAGCACCCCAGTCGTGAGAGATATTCTGCGGATTCCAGCCGTTGATGCTGTTGTTCTTTCCTGCGGCGGAGAGGAGTGTACCGTTATCGTCAAGCATGACGATAGTGGAATGGCGGCTGTCTGTCCTGCCGCCCATATCATGCCATGTCACACCGCCGTCCTGGCTGCGGAGAAGGAAGCTCTGCGCCCCTTTGCCGTCAATGGCGACAAAGAGTTCTCCCTTCTTATTGCGGAAGGCATTAGATATCGGCTGTGCTGTGTAACGCTCCAGTTTCCTGTCCATCTGAGGGACAGAGAATGTCCATGTCGCACCGTTGTCCGTGGACTTCATGATGCGGAAAGGCACATAATCCGTCATGCCGCGTCCGCCGCCGAAGAACCAAAGTGTGTCCTTGTCCGTGAAAAGCAGTGCCGACTGGTCGTTGCCTCCCTGGGTTGTAAACAGGAGTTCCGGCATGTCCCACTCGTCACAGCCATAGCGGCGGCGGCACTGCACGAACGTCGTGCAGGTGTCTGCCTCTGCCTTTCCGACAGGAGTGGAGAAGTATATGGCAAGGATATCGCCGTTAGGCAACACCTCCATGCCTGCCGAATGTAGATGATGATATACGCCCCAGTCCAGTCCGACTTTCTCGCCCTGCTCTGTAGGGGTGTAGCATGACGGGACAGGGAGCGCCATGCGCACATTATAATAAGGTGTATTGACTGCCTTTGCACTAAAGTCCGGTCTGCCCTGCTCCACACACTGCTGTGTGAAAGGCACGATATCGCGCTGCGCTATCTCGAAGACTGCCTGCCCGTCGGCATCGCCTACGGCGACCATATTTGCGCCGGCACGGATGTTGGAACCCACCACAGTGTACTTGTGCTGTGGAAAAGCAGACTGGGCAGAGGCTGCAACAGCCCCTGCCATCAGTATCATTGACAATATTTCACTTTTCATGTCTTACTCGTTGAGGTCTCTAAGGTTTTTCCAGTCGCTCTGCTCCGGGATGACAGTCATATCCGACTTGAGGTAGTCTTTCTTCGCATCGAAGGCGATGAGCACGCCGTCATTGACACCATCACCTGAAGAGGCAGGACGGAATGTCTGTATCTTGTCGGCAACCTCGCCGATATATGTCAGACGGCCTGTTGCCGCATCCATCCAGAAGACCTTCTTCGTCTTGCCGGAGATGGTGCGCAGATCCAGTTTCATGTCCCGTCCGGTATAATTGTAGACCATAAGATAGTCCTTGCCGCGTGTGGCGATAAGGCGGTTATACTGCTTTCCGTTCTCGCCCGAGATGACCTTCTGGTCCGGCACACGGTCGAAGAACGGGAATGTGAGCATGAGCCTCTTGATATACTGCATCTGTGAGAAGCCTGGGTCCTGCATGGCCTTGTACCATGTCTTCACGTCACCGGCATCGCCGTAGCTCGTGCCGTATCCTGGCTTGAGGAACTGCATTATGGCATTATGGCCGTAAGTATGTCCGAAACTTCCCGCAAACACAGACCAGTAGGCGTAACGGCGTACGTCACAGGCAAGCCAGCGCTTCTCGTTGGCGTCATGCAGTCCCTGCGGGATATCCTCATACGAAGGCTCTGCGTCGATGACAGGCTTGATAGGCTTGTATGCCCATGTGGAGTCGACATACATCCAGTTGTCCTCCTCGGTATTGTCAGGGATAGGATAGTCCTTGTTGCCCATGCGCTGGCCATAGCGGCGGTGTCCCGACTGGAACATGTGGAAATCGAGCCACGGAGCCTTGGCAAACCACTTTGCACTGGTATAGCGTCCGCGTGGATGATATGTCATGAGATGGTTCTTATCGATGGACTTGATGGTCGTGGCGAGGGTGTTCCATACCTCGGTATTGATGTCTCCCTGGATGTCACCGCCCATAATCCACACGATATTCGGTGCATCCTTGTAACGGTTGGCAAGGAATGTGCCGTATTTCACTGCCTCTTCCTTGGTCAGCAACCCGGCCTTCACAAGGCCGCCCCATATACATACCATGCCGATGTATATGCCTTCATGTTCTGCCTGCCTGATGATATAGTCCATATGATCCCAGTAGCCATAGACGCCTTTCTTGTTGATATTCTGGAAATTCCATCCGTCTATGTTTGACATCTGTCCATAATGGTTATAGGCAGGGACACCGTCTATGACCTGTATCTGCACCATATTGTATCCTGCCTCACGCACACGCTGAAGATAATAGGCAGCCTCGGCACGGTCGGTGCGCTCAGGGAGAAGCCATCCGGTCTCGCCGAGCCAGAAGAACGGTGCTCCGTTCTCGTGCTGGAGGAAGCGGGAATTTTCCGAGACCTTCAGCTTTCCGTTATCCCATGGTTTCTTATTGCCTGCCGCAAAGGCTGTACTCGCCGCGAGGGCAAGGAAGAGTGTTGATAGAGCAATGATCTTTTTCATATTAATTCTTTATTGTAATCACTTGGTTAGCAGTTGTCTTGATGTCGTAGAGGAATGTCTTCGGGAGGTTGACAGGATTCAGTTTCACCTCCGAGTTGTTCTTTGTCTCGAGAGTAACAGGGACCGTGAAGAGCTGGTTTGGATTAGACCCTTTAGCCTTGCGGAGCCCCTTACCATTGAGAGGCAGTGCCGTACGTATGCGGAGGTTGCCTCCTATCGTGGAGCGTATCTTGCAGACGGTGATGCGACCGTCCTTCCATGCCAGTTCGTCAATGACGAATCCGCCACGGCAACGGAGGCCTGTGACCTTGCCCTCGCTCCATACTGACGGTATCGCCGGGAGGAGATAGACTGCGCCGTCGTGGCTCTGGACGAGCATCTCAGCAATGCCTGCGGTGCAACCGAAGTTGCCGTCTATCTGAAACGGCGGATGTGCATCGAAGAGATTGCCGTATGTGCCGCCCTTCTTCTTTTTCTTTCCGTAAGCCACGAACTTGTCGTCGGTGAGTTTCAGCTGCTCCTTGATGAGCTTATAGGCGTGCTCTCCGTCAAGCATACGTGCCCAAAGACATACCTTCCAGCCCATGGACCAGCCTGTAGACGGGTCTCCGCGGTGTATCAGCGATGTGCGCGCGGCATCGAAAAGCTCTGGCGTGCGCAATGGAGAGATGGAGGTTCCTGGATACAGGCCGTAGAGATGGCTCACATGACGGTGGTCGTCATTAGGGTTGTCCCAGTCCTGCGCCCACTCCTGCAGCTGTCCCCACTTGCCTATTGTGCCAGGGGTGAGCAGCTTCGTGCGTGCGAGATAGTGCGCGGCGAGGTCTGCATCTACACCGAGAATGGCGGCTGCCTGTGCCACCTCTCCGAATATTTCCGCCACGAGCTGGTTGTCCATAGTGCATCCGGAGGCTATGTTCTTGCTGCCATGGTCGGCAGGATGGAGATTCTCCGGCGACACGGAAGGGCAGATGACGAGATACCCAGTGTTAGGGTCTTTCACGAGAAGCTCATCGACAAACTGTGCCGCTCCTTTCATTATAGGGTAATATTCCTTGAGGAATTCCTTATCGCCGGTAAAGAGCCAGTGGTTCCACAGATGCTGGCAGAGCCATGGACCGCCGGTCATCCACAGTCCAGAGGCGGCACGGTCTACAGGACCTGTGATGCGCCAGATGTCGGTATTGTGGTGCAACACCCATCCTCCTGCGCCATACATGGTCTTTGCCGTGGCGGCACCGGTAGTGCTGACATCCTTGATAAGGCTGAAGAGAGGACCGTTAAGTTCGGTGAGATTGGCAACTTCCGACGGCCAGTAGTTCATCTCGAGATTGATATTGCAGGTGTACTTGCTGTCCCATGACGGCATGAGCTTGTCGTTCCAGATGCCCTGAAGGTTGGCTGCCTGTCCGCCAGGCTGTGAGGAACAGATGAGAAGGTATCTGCCGAAGGCGTAGTATGTACCCACAAGATAGTTGTCGTTGTTCTTGGCAAACTGCTCCACACGCTGTGAAGTGGTGAGATGGCTGAACTTGTCAGGACCGAGCCAGAGCTTCGAGCGGTTCATGAACTGCTCGAAATATGCCACATGGGCTTTCTTGTCTGCCTCGTAGTCATCGGCCATCGCCTTGTGCAGGTAGGCCTTACACTTCGCTGCCTCGTCGCCGGAGATGTCGTTGTAGTTGACGAAGTTAGTGGCGATGCTGACATAGACGATTGCCTCGTCGGCTCCATCGACACTGATGATGCCGTCGCGTGACAGCGACTTGCCGCCTTTTGTCTGCACGGCAAGACGCCCCTGGAACTTTACCTTGCCTTTCAGTGCCTCATGGGTAGGTGTGACGCCCTCGAGGGAGACTTCCTTGCCGTCGCTCTTGATGATGACATCGTTGTGTGGCGACGAGAGATTGGCATTAAAGGATATGCTGCCCGGACGGGAAGCTGTGAAGCGCACCTTGATGACATTGTCTGTGAAGGACGTCATGGCCTCGCGTCTGTAGCGCACACCGTTGACGGTATACTGCGTCACGGCTATCGCGGAGTCGAGGGAGAGCCAACGCTCATAGTCAGTGTAGGAGGCGTGTCCGGGAGTGGAAATCGTCAGGTCGCCGAACGTCTGGTAAGGCATGCCGCTGTTGCTGCCCGACATGAGATGTTCATCGGCCATCTGCTGCGCCTCTGCAAACTTGCCGGCGAAGACAAGTTCCTGCACTTTCTTGTAGTATTTCAGGGAGTTCTTGTTGGCGTTGGTATTAGGTTGTCCAGCCCAGATAGTCTCCTCATTGAGCTGAAGACGCTCCGTTGTAGGGATGCCGTAGACCATCGCGCCGAGACGGCTGTTGCCGAGAGGCAATGCCTCTGTCCATACTTCAGCCGGAGAATTGTACCACAAACGGTACTGCTGCGCACTCGCTGTGAGCGTGCAGAGCATTGTAAATACCAATGCTATAATGCTTTTCTTCATTCAGATGTTAGTTTGGGTTAGTGTTGCAAAGTTACAAAATATATTTTAAATATCAAACCTTATTTCACTTTATTTTGCGGAATGCCTGTTTTTACGGCTCTGAAAACCAGCCGATACGACATTTTACCGAGAATCATGACATACTTGCACCCGAAGGACGGCAAGGCGTGGGGAAAACATGTATAAGGAAAGTGAAAACAAAGGGTGACCTCTCACATGGTTAAAGGTAACCTTTCGCATGGCAAAGGGTCACCTTTTGTCGTGCGAAAGGTCACCTTTTGTCACAGAAGAAGCCATCTTCGATATAACAGTTTGTATTTCAATACATTATAAACCACTATCGAAGATGTAACATTGTAACATCCATGGAGGCTGGAAAATGACGTTCCGGAAATGCTGCGTATTGCGTTTCACGCATCAAGGACACATAACTGTGTGCCCTGCACTGTCGGAGAGAATGCTTATTGAAGAACTTCTGCACGTTTTACAGACAAGCATCTCATACAACACTCATATAACAAAAGCGTTGATATGCCGCCTTCCACCTCGTTCCAAACAAACATATCATCATGCTTCCTCCCTGTGAGAGTATTGCATAAAAGGCTGTGACGTACCGCGGTGCGTCTTCATACAGTATGAAATGCCAAGCATACAGTTGGAATACGGTAATTATGCATTTCTGCAACTAAACATGTTCAAGAGAGAATCACTCCACACAAATTGCTAGATGAGACCTTATAAGCCCTTGGCCGACATCCGACAATAAAAAAATCTCCTCCCAATCCTCGGCACTGAAGCCGGAGAAGAGGGAGGAGAGAACGGATTAAAAAATATCAAACAACCTTTCCGTTATTTCTTTATGTATTTGTATCCATTGAGGATATACACGCCTTTCGGCAACTTATCGTACTCTGATGCAGGGCAGACGTATGCTCCCATCACGGTGTATACATGGTCTGTCTTGGCGAGCTGACTGCTGTTGGAGACAACAGGGAACTCATCGATATGTGTGGAGATGTATGAATCCTCCGCAACACCTGCCTGTGCATTGAGGGTAATCTTCTTGGCGTTATCGTCTGCAGAGTTTGTTGCCACCTCGAGGGTCACCGTGCATGCCGGCACTTGGAAGTTATGAGCCTCGGTGTTGAAGTATGCGAGGCTGCGGTAAGACACTGGTATCTCGGCCTTCACCGTCTCGCCTACCTTCACCTCCACACGCTTGAAGCCTACAAGGCGCTTGTTGAGATTGCCGTAGCAGCTGTTTCCGCCGAATGTGGCGTAGACCTGCACGACCTCAGCTCCGTCACGCTTGCCGGTATTCTTCACATTGACAGAGACGACAGCGTCACCGCTGGTCTTGCTTATGGAAGACATGTTGAGCACAGGTGTCTCATACTCGAACGTCGTGTATGACAGTCCGTAGCCGAAAGGATACATAGGCTTCTCTGCCTGGCATGGGTTCTTTGCGCCCTTGCCGTAGTACATGTATGTATAACCCCAGTCGTCGATGTTGTACTCCATCATGCCCTTGCGCTTGAACTCGGAATAGTTGCCTGCTGAAGGGTCTTCGCTCGGGAGCTCCTCGATGCTGTTGTACCATGTCGATGTGAGCTTTCCGCCTGGGTTGATATCGCCGTAGATGGCGTCGCAGATGGCTTGTCCCTGTGCCTGTCCGCCGTACCAAGCCTCCATGATGGCAGGAATGTTGTCCTTTGCCCATGATATATCGACAGAAGAACCTGTCTCGAGAACGAGGACTGTATTAGGATTTGCGGCATGGAGAGCTTTCAGCACCTCCTCCTGATTACCAGGAAGGGTCAACTGCCAACGGTCGTGGGACTCTGTGCCGGTAGCGTGGTCGGCAGGCTTGTCGAAGTTTGTACCGCCGAGGAATATCACGATGTCAGCCTTCTTGGCTACATCCACGGCGCGCTGTATCATGTCAGCCGGAGCATTGTCGTTGACATTGGCCGATGTCCTGCATATATACAGTGGGCCTTGTGTCTCCTCTGCCGGAATCTGCGGAACGGCTGGATTGGTGAAATTGAAATATTTGTAGTTGCCGCAGTAGCTGTTGCTGCCGGAGAACTTCACATAGAGGTCGTGCACACCCTTCACTACAGCCGGATCGACTGTAGCGGTTATTGTCGTCCAGGTAGTCCAGCCGCCAGTGTCCTTGTTGTCGACGGTGAGGAACGGCTCGTTGTCCTTTGAGTCGAGGATGAAGCTCACTTTGCCGAGACCGGAGCTCTTCGCACCGCAAGACATCTCGAAATTGGTGCATCCTGCCTCACCGAAATTGACCTGCTCATAGAGGAAGATGTCGCCAGGGGCCGTGTTCTCAAGGTTTCCTGCTCCCTTGTCGTTGGATGCTTCGCCACGCTTGGACACCACGGCCTTGTCGAACGGCACGGCGAGAATCTCTCCCGTGCGTGCCTTTGCGAGGGTGAAGTCCATCTTCTTGGCAAAGGCCTCATAAGGCGTTGTTGTGTATGTAGGTGTGCCAGAGTAGTCGCCGAGCATTATGGCATCGGCATACGGTCCTACGAGGGCTACCTTCTTGTCGGTCGTGATAGGGAGAAGTCCTCCCTCATTCTTCATAAGCGTGATGGACTCCTGTGCGGCCTTCAGGGCGAGAGCCTGGTTTTTCTCGCTTTCGAGGGTGTTGTCTACAGGGTAAGTGTAGTTGTCAAACTCGCCCAGAGCGAAGCGTGTCTCAAGGACGCGGATGACCGCCTTGTCAATGTCTGCCTCTGTGAGGTTGATGTAACTTGGATTGGCATCGACGACAGTCGTCTGCTTTCTGTCCTTGATAGGAAAGTCTTTCTCCAATGCCTGGAAAGCAGGATCCGTGGCATTCATGGCGGCACGCTGCATGACAGAGGAGTTGTTCATGAACTCACAGTTGGTGTCGCATCCAGCCTTTATGGCGAGTGTCGCGGCACGTGCCTCCATGACAGGCTGAACCTGTGACGGCAGGCTGGCGTAAGGGTTGTGTATGGCACTGAATTCCTTGCCGCGATTGATTTCACCGTCTGCAGTATAGCCGCCGAAATAGAGATGCTTCGTGTCACGGTAGATGCATGACAGGCCGGCACAGTCGGATACTACATAGCCGTTGAACCCCCACTCGTTGCGGAGAATATCCGTGAGGAGCATCCTGTTTCCTGCACATGGCAGACCGCCATGGGAGTCGTTCTTGCCCTGTCCGGCAGCATCTTTCTCATTGATGTCTGTGGAGAAGGCGTTATATGCCGCCATGATGGACTTGACATTGGCATTCTTCACAGACATCTCGAATGCCGGAAGATAGTATTCGCGCATGTTCTTCTCTGTGACAAACGATGTCGTGGACTGGCGTCCCTGCTCATAGTTGTTGGCAGCGAAGTGCTTGGCACAGGCGACAATCTTATAGTAAGGCGTCGTCGGAGTTATCTCTCCTTGGAAGCCTTTGATAAACTCTACAGCAAGACTTCCTGCAAGGAATGGATCCTCGCCGTAGTTTTCTTCCTCACGTCCCCAACGTGGGTCACGCGCCATATTGATTGTCGGAGACCAGTAATTGAGGCCTTTTCCTGTGTTCACGTGATAGATGCGCGCCTCATCGGATATCGCACTGGCACAGTCGTAGACGAGCTGCGGATCCCAAGTTGCAGACATACCCTTTGACTCTGGGAAGGATGTCGCCGGACCTGAGCGTGCCACGCCATGGATAGCCTCGTTCCAGTACTGATAAGAGGGGAGTATCGTAACGCCATTACGACGGATGGGCTCGCTGACATTGTTGCCCAGCTGGTCCACTTTCTCACGCAGGGTGAGCTCTTTACATAACAGTTTTGCGCGTTCTTCGAAGCTTAGAGTGGTATCCATCCACGGGAAATCATCAGCGGAAGCCGTCACGGCCACCATTGCCAAAGTAGCGAGAAATACTTTCTTTTTCATCTTTCTTTTTTCGGTTTTGTCATAAGACATTGGTTAGTTTTCATAGATAGTAGTACAGTCAGGATAGTTTAAGATAGATAAGAGTCAGGTTTGTGTTGTGGCCTTAATAGGTATTGTTATTTGAAACATCTGAATTATTCTATGCTATATATGCGAATCATTCTATTTATATATGCCGATGACGGAGCCAGTGAATCCTGGTGCCTGCCGTGAACCGACATATTTCACTGGAGCACCTGTGCCTATTTCATCGCCGTTGCAGTAGAAACGGAGGGTTTCACCGTCAGATACCATGCGGAGAAGAAGGGACTTCTTGTCGCGTGGCATAGGGATTCCGGCAAGCGTCTCGCAGGCTCCTTTCTTGCCGACCTTCACGACATTGACAGCTGTTCCGTCAATATTGATGCGATACTGGTGTGTCTCGTCACGGAGAAGAACCATGCCGTAGGGCTTTCCCGCTGACTTGCGCGATGGCGGAACGATACTTGTCTCTGCAACGAACTTTGTGTTCGGGAGGCGTATCATCTGTGCGCCAGGCACTCCCTCGGCAGTAATCCAGTCGGGGCGGCGTGTCTTGAATTCGTCAAAGAAAGTGTAGTTACGCGGATTAAGCGGCACTGTATCTTTTTCCTGCGTGATATACGGGAAGCCATCCTTGCTCCAATATACAGGCATGAGGAAGGTCTCGCGACCGTGCAGCGACTCGTATCCGCGCTCGGCAAGGAAGACTCCATACCACTCTCCTGACGGGGTCTGCACCATATCGACATGCCCGGAACAGGTGACTGGGTTTGTCCGCTTGCTGTTAAGCAGGCGCTGGGTGAGCATAGGGTTACGGCTCCAGCGGGTATACGGCCCGAAGACGCTGTCTGCCTTATAGCATACTTCCGAATGATTGATGCCTGTGCCACCTTCGGCGCATATCATGATATACTTGCCGTTGACCTTATATATATGCGGTCCTTCGTCACGGCCGAGCTTTTCTTCCGGGCCGACACCTTCCTCAAGGAAGGGTACATCTTCTCCGAATGTCGTGCCGGTTGCAGTATCGAAACGTATGATACGTATAGCCCTGTGCATATTCCATTTCGGCTGTCCTGTGACATCTTCCTTATGGACGATATAGGCCTTGCCGTCATCATCGAAGAAGAACGACGGGTCTATGCCGTCAACATCCGGAAGCCACACAGGTTCTGACCAATCGGAGGCTGGGTCCTTTGCCGTGACATAGAATGTGCCGTGGCCGACATCGGTGGTAATCATGTAATACAGTCCATTGTGCGGATTGTAACTTATGTGGGGCGCGTATATCCCGTCACGTGCGATGCCCTGTCCTTTAAGGTACGGGAGCTGGGACGGCCGATCAAGGATATTCCTGACGAGAGTCCAGTCGCGCAGGTTCTTGCTATGATAAAGTGGCACTCCTGGGAAATAGCCAAACGAAGATGTGACAAGCCAATAGTCGTTCCCTACTCTACACACACTGGGGTCTGACGACCAGCCGCCGATGACAGGATTAACCGTCTCGGCATTCCCTGTGCCAGCATCGTGACCCTCGAAGCTGAAAGAGACAAATTCCTGTCCCTTTGTCATTGAAGTGACAAGCGCAAGTATGAATATCAGTTTGTATTTCACAGCGGGTTATTATTTGTTTCTGCCACAAAATTACTCTTTAACAGTGGGTAATAATGGGTAAAAACTGACGCAAACAGAGGATTCAAGGGATTTTACATACAATATCATGGCATTTTCCATATCATAAAAACAAATCATGTATGGTAACCAGTAAGGCTTTGCGTATACTCATAAAAGGCATTTACGACAGGAAACTGTAACAGTAAACCGCAGGTGACGGTAAAGAGGATATATCTTAATCAAACTAGAACAAAAATATACACATTATTATATATATTAGTCATAAGCAATATATACAAAAATCATATACAATATCATTTTGCACATCCATGTATACGGAGACCATCTCTCGTGCATGACATATCAGCCATACACAAACATACCCACCATGGAGGGCATATTCCTTCCACAGTGGGTATATGTATTATGTATGTTTTTCTGACGGTTATTCTTCCTTCGATGACTTCCTGTATTCGGAAGGAGACATGCCTGTATGCTTCTTGAAGCATTTTCCGAAATACTTCGGGTCTGAGAAACCGACCTTATACGCTATCTGCGAGAACGGTTCGCGCGTGCCTTTTATGAGGTCTTCTGCCCTCTGCATACGCACATGGCGCAGGAAATCGGCAGGAGACATGTCGGCAATCTCCTTTATACGCTCATAGAATACTGTCCTCGACATCTTCAGTTCCGATGCCATATCATCGACACGCAAGCCGGAATCCGAGATATTTTCCTCTATATAAGCAAGCAACTTGTCCATGAAGGCCTTGTTTTCATCGATGAACTCGGGCGTTTTCAGCAGGAAACGCACTTTGCCTGCATCAGCCTGTTCAACAGCCTCCTCCTTGAGTTCGAGCTTCTTCCAGCGCATATAGTACACCATAGCGTAAAGCATGCAAAACAGAATACACAGACCGCAAAGCGTCCTGCCCCACCAGCTCTCGAAGAATGTCGGTTCGGCATAGATGTCTATCGACTTGACATTGTCCATCCAGAGCCCGTCACTGTTGGTGCTCCTGACATAAAGCCTGTGATTTCCAGCAGGGAAATTGGTAAACGAAGCACTGTTGCTGCCACGTCGGATGTAGGTCCAGTTGCCGTCGTCAAGGCGGTATGCATAGCGTATCCCGCTGTTTTCCTTATAGTCAAGGGCGGAGAAATATACTGTAAACGAGCGCTTGTCTACTTCAACATCAAGGCGACCGATATTGAGAAGCGGCCTCATGTCGTTATTGTCGTGATAGTCTATCGCCGTAAATACTATGGAAGGACAATAGCTGCTCCTATTCATCTGACGCGGCAAGAACGACAGTGTGCCGCCTTCCGTGGCAAGGACTATCCTGTCTGTCCTGGAGTCATGCGAAGGCCGAGCCTCCGTTATGTTCGCGTCGCCAAGCTCATCGGCCCCGCATTCAGTGATGTTTCCTTTCCTGTCAAGCCGTGCTATGCGCGATTCTCCGACAAGCCAAAGGTTGTCCTCGTTGTCACGCACAAGTCCCTGCACGGTCTGCCCACTCTGGTTTTCCACCTCCTTGAACTGTAACCCGTCGGCAAGGAGATTACGGGAGACAAGCAACTGGCATCCGCCGCCAAGCGTTGCGACATAGATTCTGCCATCTTTCATCCTGCATGTCTGCATCACATCGCTGCTCAAAAGCGATGTTCTGTCATTACTGTCATGACCGGAAGCGAAGAAGCGGATGTCACGGCAAGAGCGGTATCTGTCGGAATATGTCATCAGACCTGCCGTTGTAGACAGCAGGACGACACCCTCAGGAGTGACTTCTATGCGCCGCACTTTCTTATACTGCGACAAGTCATAGCCTTTCAGGTCGTTCCCAGCATGGATAAACCTTATAGTCTGTCCACCCTTCTGTCCAGTCTTGCTTTCATCTATGACATTAAGCCCACCGTCAAAGGTCGCGATTAGCACACGTCCGCGTGTATCTTCACATATGTCATAGACGTTGTTGCTGTTCATGGAATAACGGTCGGCAGCATCATGAAGGTAGTGGCGCATAGTCCCGTCTGGCATACGCACATACAGTCCGTCTCCCTTTGTGCCTATCCACAAGCGGTTTTTCCTGTCGCGGTAAAGCGCATAAATGCCATTCTTGGCACGGAACTGGAAGTCTGCACCGTAGAGCTCGCCGTCTATCGTTCCCGTAAGCACAGCGCCGGACCTGTCCTGCAATACAGCACGTGTGTCACGATTGTCCTTACGTCGGTTGAGATTCACGTTTGTATACATGAAATTCACCAGCGCAAGATTGTGCGGACAAAGTATCCAGAGATTGCCCTGATGGTCTCCATAGTAACGTCTTATGCGCGGAATGGCATGCCTGAACCCGTTGGTCGGTATGAGGGGATAAGGCGTGAGCGACCTTGTGTGTTCGTCAAAGTAGGAGAATGTGCCGTCTGTAGGTACCACCCACACCGTACCGTTGCTGTCTTCGTGAACCAAAGGCTTCTCGGACATAGTCTCTCCCATTGTCCCATGCAGGTCTGCATGCAGCCATTGTACACGTGGGGCAGCACCACCGATGTCAACCAGTGTAACGCCCGGCGCATCGGTGAAACACCACAGGCGTTGCTTGGAGTCGGCAAACATCTCACGGACTTCTGCCGGGCGGTTGCCGGAAGTCTGTATGGAGACATGCTTCTCCTTGCCGGTCCGCGTATCGACGACCACAACACCATTGTCAGTGGCCAAGGCTATATGGCTCTTTCCTAACGGGAGGCAGGCGTTTACCCGTCTTCCGGCACGCGGTTCGAGCCATGTCTTGCCGTTCATGACAAGCACCCAGTCGTAGCATTCCCGTGAGAAAAGTTTTCCGTTGCAGTATGTTCCCTTGTCAGTGAAGCACCATTCACGACCCTTTTCGTCAAGACAGACCTTATGAAGATTGCCTGGGAAGGAGAGCCGCTCTATGCCTTTACGCTCGCTGAGCAGGGAATCTGTAATCTTATAATGCTCATTTCCCTTGCCTACGAACCATGTATGACCGTTGGAAAGCGGGTACACCTTGCGGAGCTCAAACGGTTTTCTTATGCCCTTAGCCCCTTTACGCTCGTCATCCTCTGCTATTATCGCCGAGGCATCAATATACTCACAGATATGACTGTCAAAGAGATACACCCGTCCCGTGTATGCCACAGTCCATAGATTGCCATTCTGTCCATGCGAGATATGGGTGAGATGATTTGTAGGCAAGACAGTCTTGCCAGGGACATTGCGGAATGTCGTGAACTGATACCCGTCATAGCACGACAGGCCGTTCCAGGAAATCATCCATGCAAGATTGTCCGTAGAATGGACTAGTCCCGAGATGATGCCTGCCGGCAGTCCGTCTCCAGTACCGAAGACGCGTACAGCACAACGTGGCTGTGCTGTTGCCGTCACAGCATTAAGTGACAGCAACAGTACGGAAAGGATATTTATAATAAGGTATCTCACTTAGGTTATCAAAACGTGTCACGCTTATTTTCCTGCCAAAGCGGCTTTCCAGCGTTCGTATGCCGCCTTGTATTCAGAAGCATCAGCCACAGGATTCTCCGTCGCAATATGCTTCAACGTCTTGAAAGCATCGTCACTGTCTCTGTAGATTCCTGCCCCTATACCAGCACCATAAGCGGCACCGACACTACCGTCCGTCTCATAAAGCTCTATCGTTGCCCCTGTCACAGCGGCAAGAGTACGGCGGAAGAGAGGCGAAAGGAAGAGATTTGCATGCCCGGCCTTGATGGTCTTGATGTCCATACCCATCTGTGCCATTATCTCCATGCCGTATGCGAAGGAGAAGGCTATGCCCTCCTGTGCCGCGCGGAGCATGTGGGCCTTGGTGTGTATGTTGAAGTTTATGCCATGAACGGAGGCTCCGGGATTCTCATTCTGCAGGACACGCTCCGCTCCGTTGCCGAAAGGTATGACGCTAAGTCCCTCCGCTCCAACGGGAACTGTCTCTGCAAGGTCATTCATCTCTCCGTAGGAGATACCTTCAGGGGCTACCGTGCGCTTCATCCATGCGTTAAGTATGCCTGTGCCGTTGATACAGAGCAGCACGCCAAGACGCGTGTCTGGCTGATTATGATTGACGTGTGCGAAGGTGTTCACACGCGACTTAGGGTCGTAATTCACATCACCGAGCACGCCATACACCACACCCGAAGTGCCGCCTGTGGCTGCTATCTCGCCCGGTTTCATGACATTCAGCGACAAGGCATTGTTAGGCTGGTCGCCTCCACGGTAAGATATCGGTGTGCCTTCAGGTATCCCGAGTTCGTCGGCAATGGCCTTGCAGACACGCGACTGTACCGAGAATGTCGGCACAATCTCGGCGATGATGTCATCGGAGAAACCAAAATGCCCCATGACATCGCGCGATACCTCATTATTCTTGAAATCCCAAAACATGCCTTCCGAGAGTCCCGAGACTGTCGTCTTCTTGTCTCCTCCCGATAATCTCATAGCGATATAGTCGCCTGGGAGCATTATCTTGTCTATCTTGCTGTATATCTCAGGTTCGTTTTCCTTAACCCATGCAAGTTTTGCGGCAGTGAAATTGCCAGGCGAGTTGAGCAGACGCTCAAGACATTTTTCCCCTCCGATAGCCTCAAAGGCAGCGTTTCCGTAAGGCACGGCACGGCCGTCACACCATATTATAGACGGGCGCAGAGGCTTTCCCTCCTTATCTACACATACCAGTCCATGCATCTGATAGGATATGCCTATGGCAGAGACGGCAGACAACGGAGATTCGCCCTCCGCAACATCACCAGTCTCCTTTATCTTGTCGCATACACGCTGTGTGGCGGCACACAGTTCCTCCCACCACATCTCCGGTTCCTGCTCTGCCCAGCCTGCCTGTCGTGAGATGATTGGTGCCTCCTGGTCAGGATATTGTGCACTTGCTACAGTCTTTCCTGTCGCTGCATCCACGACAGAAGCCTTTACAG
>JAIDEM010000062.1 GCA_029054825.1 Prevotella sp.
GCATTGGTACAGCCCTGTCTGCTGACGGTTCACTATGGGACATCAAACCTTCAAACATCGTAATCAAGCTCCTTGGCATCAAAATGACAGAGAAACGCCATTGGAACAAGACATGCAAGATGTCTGAAGACAAAGGGAAAGTGACAGGAGACAGTGATATCATAAGCATCTTCAACTATTTGCTGCACCGTGAGGATTAGTTACAAGATTCTTTACACCCTGTTGCTGATTCTTATATGTACAACAGGGCATGCACAGAATGACTTTACCATATCGGAAATAAAGTCTGACAATACCCTTGCAAGCCTTTCCGTTTTACATGTTGATGAAAACGGAAAGACCTGTAAGGGCATCATTATTTGCAACAAGCGGATAGCCCAAGACCTCATAGATATCTTCAAAGCACTATACAAAGCACGCTACCCTATCCATTCCATACGGCCTGTATCAGAATACGGAAACGATGACGAACGGTCTATGGCAGCAAACAACACATCATGCTACAATCCACGAAACACAAGAAACGGCGGTGTTTCTAAACATGCACGTGGAATGGCCATAGATATAAATCCGCTATGGAATCCTTGCATACACATCTCTGATAAGAATGCCGGTCTCATCGAACCTGCAAATGCAAAAAGAACACGAAAAAGCACACCCAAGGAACCACGTATAGACAAGAATGATCTGTGCTATCGCCTATTCATCAAACATGGTTTCCGCTGGGGCGGTTCATGGAGGTCTCTCAAAGACTACCAGCATTTCGAGAAATAATAAATGAAAGCGGCGCAACTTTTCCGAAAGAATCTGTAAAAGGATGGTTTTGCTATGATGCAGTTTTCCTGTTATATCCGTCACTGCGCATCCAGAGAAAGTCTTGATATACACGTAAAAAGAATAAAGCCTGTATTACCGGAATCCAGACGTGTAAGTATGTTGAGCGTAACTGACAAACAATATAGTGATATATACAACTTCTGGGGTAAACCTAAAAGTGTAAAAAAAGGGGGAAATAGGAGAAAAAGAGGCTATTTAATTGGAAATATTTTAATATATTTGTATGGAGTTTGACACCTACACCCAATTTCTTATGTACATTAACATTAGGAAAGGTCTGAATGACAGAATGTTAGACATTATAGGTATGGTTTGATGTAGGAATAGAATAATATACAACCATGTAAATTATTTTGCATACCTCTGTGGCGCATATAAATTTTAAATTCTATGTTTGAAAATATTTTTGTTTTCGTTCTACAGGCCATTACAGCCATTACGTACTGCCTCGTTCTTGTGGCACCCGTTCTACTACTGTTCTGGGGTGTTGTGGCATTTATTCACGATTTCTTTTGTTGTCACCGAACAGAGTAGCGTTCATTTCGGACTGACGTTTCAGCATCCAATTTTGATGCAAGTTTCCTGTTATACAAAAAGCATTTGCATTCTGGTAAAACAATTGATTACTTTACCAGAATGCAACAACCATTCCACTATTTTGCCTATTCCATCGACATCGCCCTCTATGTGGTGCGGATCTGAGCCATAGGAGGCGGAATCGCCCACCTTAGACACAATTCTCTGCGCACCTGCGTAGATATGCTTTGTGTAGCGGCCGCCCTGGTTAGCCACGAGGTACGGGCTGACATAGAGCGAGAACTTCGCCGTGTTGGTGGAGCCGCCGGAGAACACTCCGTTGACATACACCTGATCGCTCTCGCCTGAAGTCTTGACCGTGCGCTCGCCGTCGGCATCATACCAGTAGTTGGACACGAAGCCGTTGTCGTCCACTGCAAGCAGACGGTTCTCCTCGTCCCAGATGAGCTTGCGCTCGCC
>JAIDEM010000063.1 GCA_029054825.1 Prevotella sp.
ATAATGGCATCCACAGCCTGACGGTATCTTACAAGATTAGTATATGTTATATCTACATAGAAGAGATACTCCCACTCTCTGCCGATTATCGGCAGTGACTGTATTTTTGTCAGCTGCATAGTATAGAAGCTCAGTATCGACAGCACCTGTGACAGGGAACCTTCCTCGTGAGGCAACGAGAACACGAGACTGGACTTGTTGGTGTCATTGATAGGACGGAGCATATCTGCCTTGCGTGGGTCTGAAAGGACAAGGAAGCGGGTATAGTTGTGCTTATTGTCTTCAATATTGTTCTCCAAGACGGTCAAGCCGTAAAGTCTTGCCGCATCGGCATGGCATATGGCAGCAATGCCTTCTGCATTGTTTTCGGCAATCCACTGTGCTGCGCCTGCCGTATCTTCCGCCTCAATTATCCTCATATTAGGATGCTGTGATAAATATTGGCGACACTGCATCAGTGCTACAGGATGGGAATGTACTTCCTTGATATCCTCTATAGTCTGCGACGGAAGGCAGCAGAGGCAATGGCTGATATGTGTCTTGTCCTCACCCACAACAGTCATGCCGCTCTGAAGCAACAATTCGTAATTATGAAGGAGAGAGCCGGCAATGGTATTCTCTATCGCAGTTAGTCCTATGACAGTAGGATCATTCTTCATCTGCTCAAATACCTCCTCAAATGTGGCACAGCATATCATCTGCAGTTGCTCACCCTGGAAGTAATGGTGTGCCGTGATGTCATGAAAACTACCTTCAAATCCCTGTATTGCTATTCGCTTCATCTATTGACTCGTTTTTTATAATATAACAAAAAACCCGCCAGATTTATATCTGTGCGGGATTCTGCATATATGATTTTTATATATCTGCTTTCATAAGTTGAAATTTACACGCAACTTCCCGCTTTACATGGTCTTGCAAAGTAATAGTAAAAGAAGTATGTAAATGACTTATTCATATTATTTTGTCTTGTATGATTGCAAAATTACAAATTTTATATATTTTCAGCAAGA
>JAIDEM010000064.1 GCA_029054825.1 Prevotella sp.
TCATACGGCGTGGCGGCAGGTGCAGTGAAACCGGGCAACGAGAATCTTATAAAGAACGAGTCGGGCGGTACGGGCGGTGGCATGTACACTGCAGGCACACTCGATGGCACACAGTACCCCGATGAGTGCTATGTAGCCATCTTCAACGATGACACATTCACAAACCCGACGATTGTCAAGACCGATAAGATGAGCTGGGCAGCAGGACGCATGCGCTCGGCCTATTATCAAACCGTATGGGCGGCAGACAACGGCGACATCTATGTGTTTTCACCATCGTATGCAAAATTGCAGAGCGACCCACGCCAACGTACCAAACATCCTTCAAGCGTGATGCGCATAAAAAAGGGTGCAACGGAGTTCGACAGCACGTATGAGCCGTTCGATATTGAGGCTGCCGCAGCCAGTGTAAGCCATACCGTCGCCAAGGCAAGACCCAGCGGCGGCAGCGAAGGAGACAATGTCACGGACAACAGTAAGGCCGTGTACCGCTGCTGGCACATCACAGGCGATTATTTCTTACTGCAGATGTATGCCAACGGTATCAATGCACAGGGCACAGGCGCAACCAAGATGGCTGTGTTCAAGGGTGAGGAGCGTAAGTTTAAGTATGTTATAGGTCTGCCTGACGAGAGCGTCATATCCTCTTTCCCAGTGAAGAATATCTATTGTGAGAACGGTGTCTGCTACATTTCGGTTGTAACTACAGATGGTGCAAAACCAAAAATTTACAGAATTGAACCATCAACGGCAACAGCCACACCAGGACTGTCCGTAGGCGTGGATGAACCAGGAGCAATCGGCAAACTGATTGCTCAATAAGAAAAAAAGAATGTTGAAACTTTATGCAAAAGTATAACAATTAAATAATATACAATGAAAGTATGAAGAAGATATTTCGCAAGATACACCTTTGGCTCTCAGTACCATTTGGTATCTTCATCACGCTGATATGCTTTTCTGGCGCGATGCTGGTGTTCGAGAAAGAAATCACAGAACTGTGCCGCCACGACCTCTATTTCGTGAAAGAGGTCAAGGAAAAGCCACTGTCGATAGACAGTCTGATGTTGCGAGTCTCTGCCACATTGCCCGACAGTGTGACCGCGACAGGCATTACAGTTTCGCCTGATGCAGAACACACCTGGCAAGTGAGCCTCTCGAAACCACGCCGTGCCTCCCTGTATGTCAATCCATATACAGGCGAAGTGGCAGGACGCAACGAGCGACTGCCATTCTACGACACGATGTTTCACCTGCACCGCTGGATGCTGGGGTCATCGCAAGGCTTCGGCAAGTTGCTCGTAGGCGTCAGTACGCTTATGCTTATCATCATCCTCATCACAGGCATCCTGATGTGGCTTACCAACCGAAAGAAGCCACTTCGGAAAAGTCTGACAATCTCCTTTACAAAAGGTTGGCCACGCTTCTGGCACGACTTGCACGTAGCAGGTGGCATTTACGCAACCATATTCCTGCTTGCCATCTCCCTTACGGGACTCACATGGTCGTTCACATGGTATCGCACGGGCTTCTATGGTATATTTGGTGTGGAAGCAAGTGCCGGAGGACATGGAGATCATGGAGACCACGGTGGCAGCAGTCGCTCAGCAAATGGCGGAACTGGGACTGCTCATGGCAGAAATGGTCGTCATGGCCGTCCAGAACATCGCAGAGGTAACCATGACAGGGTGCTGGCTATGAACAGCAATACCAATACCGAAAATGCGAAAAACCACAGAGACAGACATCATCACGATGGTTATGATGGACGTAATTCACATCCAGCAAAACATGAAGCGGTGGGAGCTCTGCCTAACACACAGACTGAAAGTAGCACACAGACTGAACAAAAACATAACGGACAGGTTATAGAGAAAAGTCCCGAACATCCTCACGACAACGAAGAAGGCACAGAACGTCGTGCACGTCACGGCAATGGCAGAAGAGGCCGGTATCATCATGATGGGGACAGCGTAGGCGGATATACCCGTCACCATCGCACGGATTCTCTTCGCCCACATATAGCAGCGCAGGAGACAAGCATAGCCGAGAACCGTCACAAAGATTCTACACAACCTTCTGATGCAGGAAAGACAGTCTCAACACGCAAACGAAACGACAGAGGCAGACAGTGGAATGACGCAAGAAAAGAAGTATCACGCAGAAACAGACCTGTACATGCCCAGGCTCGACAAGCCTACACCTCATCTGTGTCGCCCGACACCGTTGCGACAGTTGAGCAATCACAAGCTTCTCCGTTCGCCCACTGGCAAGAAGTCTATGAAACGCTTGCAAAGTCATATCCCGATTATCGTCAGATAACACTTTCCGAAGGTTCTGCCAGCGTTGTCCCAGCCGGACGTAACAGCCTCCGTGCAGGCGACCGCTTTGACTTCGACACAGAAAGCGGAAAGATAACAGGCAGCACGCCATATGCCGAACAAGACAAGTCCACACACGTGCGCAGTGCCGTTTACACCGTCCACGTAGGCAGTTGGGGCGGACTACTTACCCGAATCATAACATTCCTTGCTGTACTTCTCGGAGCCACACTTCCTATCACAGGATATTACCTCTGGCTAAAGCGTCTCTTGAACAAGTCAAAGCATAAACATAAAAAGCAAAAAGCATGATAGTGTCAGGATGGGGCAGACGTATAAATCTGCCCCATCCTATTTTTCATCATGAATTACAAGAAACTTCCACTTCCATATATTCATACGAAATCATATATTATAAGACTCTATGAACTATCGACTGTCAACAAGACAATGAAACGCCCTACACGCTCATCCATACACTGTAAGGCAACAGGAAGAATGGAAGAGAGTCATTATCACCATGGTTTCCGTTTTTGACAAATAGGAACAATCATGGAATCTGCATTTCTTCTTCACCGGAAACATATATTTTCCATCTGATAATCAAAAAAAACTGACAGAGAGCATATTTAATACATAAATTTTCCTTAACTTTGCAAGAAATAACTCGCTTAGGATGAATGTGTGCAAAAGAATAAATTCAAGTCTGCAATGAAATTCGTTAAACTCACGTCAATAGATATGGCAAAAACAAGAAAAACATACGCTGTTTTCTTCATGGCTTTAATCAGCATCACAGTATTGGCTTCGACAATGTCTCATCAACTGACGAGAAACAATAATGACAACACTGCGCTGGCCAGTATTCTGACTGACAGCATTTCAAGAATAGCAACAGCCAGCCCTGGTGAAATCGGGGTTGCCATTATCATAAACGACACAGATACCGTCACGGTCAATGATAAGAGCATATATCCAATGATGAGTGTATTTAAGGTTCATCAGGCACTTGCTATCTGCAACAGATTCGACAAAGACAGCCTCTCCCTTGACACATTATTGACTATCAAAAGGAAAGAACTCGACCCTATGACATGGAGTCCAATGATGAAAGAACATCCAGAGTCACAGATAACTCTGCCAGTAAAAGATTTATTGCGTTATACGCTCATTAAAAGCGACAACAATGCAAGCAATATCATGTTTGAACGATTGACCGATATTGCAGAAACAGACAGTTTTATTACCACGCTAATTCCCCGTAAGAGTTTCCAGATAGCCTATAAAGAGTCGGAGATGTCCGCAGACCATGCCAAAGCCTATTCCAATTACACATCACCACTTGGCGCGGCAATTCTCATGAACAGGTTGTTTACCGACACCCTCGTAAGCCAGGAAAAACAAGAATTCATCATGAAATCATTAAGAGAATGCGCCACTGGAAAAGACCGTATAGCCGCCCCACTTCTTGGAAAGGAAAAAGTTTCCATTGCCCACAAGACTGGTTCCGGCTACACCACCAACGGAATTCTTGCCGCCCATAACGATGTCGCCTATATCACTTTACCAAACGGTACGCACTACACATTGGCAATATTTGTCAAAGACTTCAAGGGCAACGAATCTCAAGCCTCAGAAGTAGCAGCACATATATCAGCGATTGTGTATTCGTTATTGTCTGCACAAACCGTAGAACCTTCTTAGGTTTAGGCCTACATCATTAGGCAAACCTCTATTTAGCGTCTATACATATCTAAGATTTGATAAGAAAGCAAAGGACAAAAAAAGTCAACCACTTAAATAAGCGGTTGACTTTTTTGTCGGCGGTGCGTACGGGACTCGAACCCGTGACCTCCAGCGTGACAGGCTGGCATTCTAACCAACTGAACTAACGCACCAATGTGCTGTTTATCGAATCAAGGAAGCGGTGCGTACGGGACTCGAACCCGTGACCTCCAGCGTGACAGGCTGGCATTCTAACCAACTGAACTAACGCACCAGAAAACCATCCTTGTTTCTTAGCGAGTGCAAAGGTACTACTTTTTTCTGAACTGACAAAACTTTTCTCCACTTTTTTCTTAAAAACTTCCATTATCGCAAAAAAAATATAAAAGGGGCACTGTATACACCTTAATTTAAATAATATTATATAACTTTGCAACGTTTTCGGATATAAGTAAACTCATACATAGCAAATGACAAATCTACGATTCCACGCAGTCATTACTGCATCAAAGAAGAAACCCATAATAGTTGAAGAGCCTAAAGAGCGCCCTTCAGATTATTTCGGCAAGTATGTCTTCACACGTTCGAAGATGTACAGATACCTCCCTGCCAAAATCTACAAACAGATGGTGGACGTCATGGACAACGGTGCACCTTTCGACCGTTCCATAGCCGATGCTGTGGCAAGAGGCATGAAGCAGTGGGCTGTGGAAAACGGAGTGACACACTACACACACTGGTTCCAGCCGCTCACAGAGGGAACGGCAGAGAAGCACGACTCTTTCGTCGAGCCTGACTATAAGGGCGGAATGATTGAGGAGTTTGAGGGGAAGCTCCTCATACAACAGGAGCCAGACGCTTCGTCATTCCCGTCAGGAGGTATCAGAGCGACATTCGAGGCACGAGGCTACTCTGCGTGGGACCCTACCTCACCGGTGTTCATCATCGACGATACGCTATGTATACCAACGATTTTCATATCTTATACTGGCGAGGCTCTCGACTACAAAGCACCGCTTCTCAGGGCACTGGCGGCCGTAAACAGAGCGGCGACGGACGTCTGTCAACTGTTCTACTCCGATGTAAAGAAAGTCTCAGCAAACCTCGGATGGGAACAGGAATACTTTCTTGTAGACGAAGACCTCTATGCTGCAAGACCAGACCTGGTGATGACAGGAAGAACCCTCATGGGACATGACTCGGCAAAGAACCAGCAGATGGACGACCATTATTTCGGAACCATCCCAGAGAGAGTCGCACAATTCATGAAAGAGCTGGAAATAAAGGCCCTGGAACTCGGCATACCGTGCAAGACAAGGCATAACGAAGTGGCGCCAAACCAGTTTGAAGTGGCACCGATATTCGAGGAAATGAACCTTGCCATAGACCACAACATGCTCCTCATGTCCATCATGAAGAGAATAGCAAGGAAGCATGGCTTCAGATGTCTGCTACACGAAAAGCCTTTTGCGGGAATCAACGGCTCTGGAAAGCACAACAACTGGTCACTGACAACAGACACGGGCATACTCCTCCACGCACCGGGAAAGACTCCGATGGACAACCTCAGATTCACAGTCTTCATCGTGGAGACGCTCATGGGCGTCTACAAGCACAACGGACTGCTCAAAGCATCGATAATGTCGGCTTCAAACGCACACAGACTCGGTGCTAACGAGGCTCCTCCGGCCATTGTCTCCTCTTTCCTCGGAAGACAGTTGTCAGAGCTCCTCGGAGCTCTCGAGAAGTCAGACAGCAAGGATGCCTTCAACCTTGCAGGAAAGAAGGCTGTAAAACTGGACATCCCTGTAATTCCAGAGCTCCTCATGGACAATACAGACAGGAACAGGACATCGCCTTTTGCCTTTACAGGAAACAGATTCGAGTTCCGCGCCGTAGGTTCGGAGGCGAACTGTGCAAGTGCCATGATAGTGCTCAACACGGCAGTAGCAGAAGCCCTTGCCGATTTCCGCCAGAGAGTTGACGCACGTGTAGAGGCAGGAGAAGATAAGTTTGAGGCCGTAGTGAAAGTGCTTAGGGAAGACATCATCACGTGCAAACCAATACACTTCGACGGCAACGGATACTCTGAAGAGTGGAAGAA
>JAIDEM010000065.1 GCA_029054825.1 Prevotella sp.
TATCCTTCATCGACAGGTAAATCGGCGGCGATGTACTCCCAAGGCTTCTGCCCTTTCTCCAGATAGTATTTCCCATCAGTATGGTTCACTTTGTCAAGTGAAATCTTCACATCGGCAGGCTCGCCGTTGAGCGCTGTTATGAGGTTGTCTGTGAATACGAAAGTTATCAGTCCTCCGTCGGCAGAATAGTTCCGGTGTCTTCTCACTTCCACAAGTGTGCGGACGTCAGGATAGATATTCTCTTTTGCCGTCGTTGTCGTGCCGTCTTCGTTTGTGTATACCTTGCCGGCAGGTACTCCGAAATATTTCAGCAGTTGGCTTCGTGTCATGTTGTAAGTGAAACAGACTGTGTACCAGTCTTGCTCCGTGAATTTTGAAAAGTCTGGTGTCACTTCCCCATTGGGTGCCTTGGGGTGGTAGTTGTCGGCAAGTACAAATTCGTGCCATCCGGCGTAGTCAAGGTCGTAAGTGTTCTCTTCTGTAAGTTCGGGTAATATAGCACCTTCTGGTTCTATTATGAGCGCTCCGTTCTCGTCAAACTCTTTCCATGCGTTCCAGTTGCATCCACGCTCTACACCGTTGACTGTGACATAGCACGTTGCATTGCCGTATGACCGTTTGAACTCCATATGCTTAGGCCATATTCTAAGAATGCCTTTTCCATTCAAAGCTCCAGTCTCGTCCAGCAATGTATATTTGCGTGTGACATCTGTATATTTCTTTTCTTCCTCGCTACCAACGATAGTGTATGGATAATGTAGCATACCGATGATTCTTCCATTGGTTGTGTAGGTACTTCTCTGTATCGGGTGATCATTGTTCCCTTGGAAGCCAACATTGCCATAAATCATATCGGCATCGAAAGTGCCGGATGCACATT
The DNA here is from genome assembly GCA_029054825.1 of Prevotella sp. Classification (GTDB taxonomy): domain Bacteria; phylum Bacteroidota; class Bacteroidia; order Bacteroidales; family Bacteroidaceae; genus Prevotella. Next base: position 881 of record JAIDEM010000065.1, read on the forward strand.
TAGGAGCTTTCTCTGAAAGAAGATAGACGTCATACATGTTATGTATGCCATGGAAAGCACCATATCCTATTTCCTTGAGGTTGTAAGGTAATACAATGGAGTATTCACCACGATCTGTTATATAACCGTCTTCATTGACGGTAGTAGTAATCTTTTTGAGGCCAAGCATTTCTTTGAATGCATAGCTTCCTATCACTTCATAATCAGCAGGTATGCACAGTTCTGTTATTCTCCGGAAATTATTCATGCAATTTTCAGGAATAAGAGTCATTTCAGGTGATGTCGGCAATTTTATGTCAATGACATTTTGGTAAACGCCTGCACCGGAGAATGTCATGTCTGTCTGTACAGGGAATATGGCATTCTCGAAATCACATTCCTCAAGCTGTATCTTGATTTTTGTTGTAGGCTCGTTCAAGGCTCCTCCTTCATGAGATTCACTATCTTTTGAGTAATGTCCATCATCATCGTTGTAGTTCTGGCTACCGGAGATATCGTCGAAGTTGAGATGTCCGCTCATTGTCAGTCTCTTGACAGGCGTATCTTCTGTAATCTTGTCACCATCATCGGTCAGCATCGTTACAACGCTTTTTGCCGCGCCGCCATTCTCTGCGTATGAATGGAATGCAAGCTCTTGTGAACTCTTGTCAAATGTTCCTACGCCGAGCAGCTCCGGGTTGTTTGCCTTGAATGCCTCCATGTCGCCAGGCAAGGCAGCGCCAACGGGCAATGCAAGATATTTGATATAGGCATTGCTGAGTTTCGACATATCCTTGTCGGAATCGTCGGTAATCATCTCTGCGGAGAATTCGTTCGGTTTCTTGTTTTCGTCTGTTTCACCGTTTTTATACTTTACGATACTTACATCACTCATGTCGCAATATACGTTTTTGTTATTTGCGAGAAGATGTTCTATATCGTGCATGTCAAATAGTCCGCGGTAGCGTATATGTTCATGCTCAAGCATTTCCGGGGAGCGATAGCCTGTCATTTTGTTCAGTGTGCCAGGTACGCGCTGATAGCACACAGCTGTATTCTCATCATTCTTTATGCGTGCAATGGCTCCGAATGTAGTACCGTCATAGTGCTTGATGTTGAAGGTAATGTTTGATGGTAGTTTCACATACATTACGCTTCCGTTTCTCACATTATTGAGAATTTCGTCACTGTTTTTCGTGAATGACATTTCTGACAAGTCAACACAGACAGCACGCTTTGTGCTGTTAAGGGCATCGATGATATTATTGTCTACAGTTGTGCCGCCCTTCAGTACTACAATTCGGGTGTCGACAGTCGCGAAACGTGCTATATCGAATGTCTCTGTATTTTTGACATTTACAGTCAGCGTGCGTCCGTTATCGCCGTCGGAGAGGTTATAGATATTACCAATCCTGTATGAATCATGTAATATTTTGAGTATATGGTCAATGTCAAATCCTGGAGGGAGTACAATGCTTGTCATGTTGTCATATGTCCCGGAAGTAAGTTCTTCCAACCCGTCGAAATCATCCTCTGTAAGTCCTTCCGCGTTATAGAAATGCCATATTCTGGCACTGTTTAACGGCGCATTGCTTTCTCCGACAAGATATCTTATGTCATCCAGGTTTGTAGGCCCCACGAAAGCCACTCCAAGACGTAGGCCATCCTTGGGAGTATTGATACCGTCAGGCAGAATACTTGCAATGTCGCTTAATCTGAGCGAGCCGGCACCGTCACGGTTGATAATCCATATTTTCTCCAATGCACCTCCTACGGCATAACGGAGTTTGTCGTATTTCTTGAAGTTAGGTCTGATTTTCGTTCCTTTTGGCAGAATAAGAGTTATCCAGTGGGCAGTCTCGCTATTGTCGTTGAGTCTCACATCGTCAGGCATAGTTGCATCTGCGAGGTTCATAGTATGTACATCTGCGAGTTGGGCAGCAAGGTAGTCCAATTCTGTTTGTGAGATAGTGTGTCCCTTGATTATCAATGTCTTTATGGCTGAGAGACTTTCTCCTTCGGGTAATGCTGATTTGATTAGTTCTTCGATATCTTCTTCACCACTGATTACCAGTGTACCATTAAACGCCTCTTTCGCATACTCTACTGTTGCGCCTTTTTCCCTAAGTGCTGTCTCGATGGCTTCATTCCTGCCGCTAAGATATACTGTCCATCCCGCTCCAAAGCTCTCTATGTCAGCCAACTCTGATATACTATTGACAGATGTAATCTGATCTGATGCATACAGGTGTATGGTCTTGTCGCCGTCTTTCTCTCCAGAATAGGCATATTTCAGTTTGGTGCTTGTTTCAAGCGCATATATAGAAGGCATGGTCTTGCCAGGAGCAAGTAGAAGTTTACTGAATTTGTTTGGAATAGAAGATACGGCTTCAGTGAAATCACTTTCCCGGAGGTCAAGTGTACAATCGGTAGAGGATTGGTCAGAGTTTGTCATGTTCTTGCTTATTTCTGTCAAGCCTGTCTGATTGATGCCTGTACCTTCAATCTTTATTGATACCCAAACTCCCCAACTAAAGTCTGCCGAAGAGCCCCATTCGTTCTTGATTGTGAGATGTTGTAACCCCGGATCACCGTTTACGCTGATTGTAGCGGTCTTTGAATTGTACATGAGCAATGCTTCAGAAGTCCCAGCTGCTGGCGCGGCATGTCCAATGACAGCTATAAGCATTGCTGTCATTGCAAGTAGAATCTTTCTCATTTTTGTGTTTATAGTGTTTTTTTGTGTTGAAGGTGATTGCCTTGTTTGTTGAAAAACAGCATAGGTATCGTCAATACTTTGGCGTAATGATTGTTGTCAATCAGCAAAGTTTTAATGCAAGGTTCTCGTCTTTTATTGTGAATCGGGATGCAAAGGTATAAATAATTGTTATCAGATATTTTTCGGGGGGGGGGAATTATGAATATTTAACCCGCCACGTGGTGAATTAACATTGGTTATACATAGACTGGGCCGTATGTGACAAGTTTACAAGTATTGCAGGTACATTGTAAGTTTTAGGCAATTTAGTCATTTGGGAGCCTGTTTTCTTGCATTATTCAAAACTAAATAGTAATTTTGCAGTATCATGTGCGGTTGTATTATACGGTTATACGGTTGTGCGGTTATATGGAAATCGCTTGCCAACAACCAACAACCAATAACCAACAACCGTCAAAACCGCATAACCGTCAAACCGCATAACCGCATTTAGTCGCATGATATTGTTCAATCAGATACGCCAGGTAAAGATAGCCCTTGTCGTCACGGCTGTGATAATAGCCACGGCATCGCTTGTCGTCTCACATTTTCTTGTCCGTGACCTTGCCAGAGAGGAGCATAACAAGATGGAGGTGTGGGCGGAGGCCATGCGCTCGCTGAACAATGCCGACGAGTCTACCGACCTGAATCTTGTCCTGCAGGTGATAGACGGGAACAATACCATCCCAGTAATCGTCACGGACGATGCCGGCGAGATACAGACCTCGCGAAACATAGACTGTGATGACCTCGCGCAACTCCAGGCTCTTGCCCGTCAGTGGAGAAAGGCGGGACAGGTGATAAGGCTTGACCTTGAGAACAGGGCTTGGCTCGATGTCTGCTATGACGAGTCGCTGATGATAAAGCGCCTCTCGACATATCCTTATGTGCAGCTCGGCGTCGTGCTCCTGTTTGTCGTGATAGCCATCTTCGCCCTTCTCACATCCAAGAAGGCAGAGCAGAACAAGGTATGGGTGGGGCTCTCTAAGGAGACGGCACACCAGCTCGGCACACCTATCTCCTCCCTCATGGCATGGACGGAGATACTCAAGGAGACATATCCTGACGACAGCCTTATACCGGAGATGGACAAGGATGTGAAGCGTCTGCAGCTTATAGCCGACAGATTCTCGAAGATAGGCTCGCTTCCCGAGCCTGTCGACTCATCGCTCACGGAGGTCATGGAGCATGTCATATCATACATGGAGCGCAGGACATCGAGGAAAGTCGTCATGGTGCGTGACTTTCCTGCCGATGACATCGTAGTGAAGCTCAACCAGTCGCTCTTCGAATGGGTGATAGAGAATCTCTGCAAGAATGCCGTTGACGCCATGGAAGGCAACGGCACGATTACTATCCACATGGAGCAGACGGCCCAGAAAGCTGTCATAGAGGTATCCGATACGGGCAAGGGGATAAGGAAGAAGGACCTCAGCAATGTTTTCCGTCCCGGCTTCACTACCAAGAAGCGCGGCTGGGGACTCGGCCTGTCGCTTGCGAAGCGCATCGTAGAGGAGTACCATCACGGCCATATCTTCGTGAAACATTCGGAGATCGGTGTAGGCACGACATTCAGAATTGAATTGAATCTGTAGGGTTGTGTGTCTTCTTCATGACACATTATGCCTTGACTATTGATACATGAAAACAACTAAAGTAAAAAAACTGTCCTAAATGAAAAGAATCTTACATTTTGCAATTCTTGTAATGTGCGCCATGCCATGCCTCGCGGACTACATACCGGAGCCGTATACATGGACGACACAGAGCCTGAACTCCTCAGAGTCGATGCCCTGCGGAGGAGGAGACATAGGCATGAACGTATGGGTAGAGCACGGCGATGTGCTCGTATACATGTCGCGCAGCGGCTTCTTCGACGAGAACAACACGCTTCTCAAGGCCGGTCGCCTGCGTCTGCACCTTGACAATGCCGAGAAGTTCCTTGCAGACGGCTTCTCGCAGACCCTCTCCCTCGCCGACGGTGCCGTATATATAAGAGGAGGAGGCGTGACGATAAGGCTGTGGGCAGATGTCAAGTCGCCTGTCATCTTCGCCGATATCACATCGGCAAAGCCAGTAACGGCCACGTTGAGCTACGAGTCGTGGAGACACAAGGACCGCGCTGTGTCCAAGGCCGCGTGCCAGCAGTTCTCCTACAAGTGGCTGACAAAGGGCGAATATGCCACCTTTGCCGACACGATACGTCCGCAGCGCAACGCCCTGACCTTTGAGCATCGCAACCGTAAGGAGACGGTCTTCGATTTCACTGTCTCATACGAGAGTCTCGATGCTGTGAAGAGCATGATACCAGACCCGATAGGCGATCTCTCTTTCGGCGGCCGCCTGTCATGTCCCGACTTTACATTCACTGGAACATCAGACGGAGTATACGCCTCTACCGATTACCGTGCGTGGAACTTCGTGTCAAAACCACTCAGGCATACTACAGTCTCCGTGGAACTCCTGTCCAACAAGGGCGCCCTGACATATCCTGCACGGATTCTCGGAAAGCATCAGCATCCCTCGGCGGCGGCAAGGGAAAGCCGCAAGAGGAGTGGCGCCTGGTGGCACGCATACTGGCAGAGGTCGTACATAACGAGCACCCATCCCGAGGCAAAGGCCCTGCTCCGCAACTACGAGCTGTTCCGCTATATGCTCGGATGCAACGCCTACGGCGAGTGGCCCTCAAAGTTCAACGGCGGACTCTTCACCTTTGACCCCGTATATGTGGATGAAGCCCTCCCTTTCACTCCCGACTACCGTCGCTGGGGAGGAGGTACGATGACGGCGCAGAACCAGCGTCTCGTCTACTGGCCTATGCTGAAATCGGGCGATACGGACATGATGCGGTCACAGTTTGACACCTATCTGCGTATGCTCGATGCCGCTACAGTGCGCACACGTCACTACTGGAACCACGGCGGTGCATGTTTTGAAGAACAGATAGAGAATTTCGGCCTGCCAAACCCTGCCGAATACGGCAAGCACCGCGAAGGACATGACCCGGGATGGATGAAGAACAAGTGGCTGGAGTATGAGTATGACACCGCTCTGGAGTTCTGCCAGATGATACTCCTCGCCAATGAATATGCCGGCATGGACATCGGGAAATACCGTCCGCTGATAGCGGAGACCGTCCGTTTCTTCGACGAGCATTACCGTTATCTTGCCAAAAAGCGTGGCACGACGGAGCTTACCGATGATGGCAAGCTGGTGATATACCCATCCTCGGGTTGCGAGACATACAAGATGGCATATAACCCCAGCAGTGTCGTGGCGGCGCTGAAGACTGTCGTGGAGACCATCGACAAGCGCCATGGCGGCCTTGAAGCCTTCGGACTGGATACTGCCATCGTCAGCCGCATACCGGAAATTCCTCTGCACTATATAGACGGCCGTCGTTGCATCTCCCCTGCCACGGCATGGATGCGCATAAACAATGTCGAGACGCCACAGCTCTATCCTGTCTTCCCATGGCGCGTATACGGGCTCGGAAGGCCAGATCTCGACATTGCCGTGAACACATATCTCCATGACTCTCATGCCCTGAAGATGCGCTCCGCCAAGGGATGGAAGCAGGACAATATCTGGGCTGCATGTCTCGGGCAGCGTGACGATGCCGTGCGCCTGCTGAAAGAGAAGTTTGCCGACGGCCCTTACCGCTTCCCTGCATTCTGGGAGCCCGGCTATGACTGGGCGCCAGACCTCAACCGCGGTGGCTCTGCCATGATAGGACTCCAGGAGATGCTCCTCCAGGAGATGCCTGACGGCACGCCGATGATGCTTCCTTGCTGGCCTGAGGAGTGGGATGTGCATTTCCGTCTCCACGCCACTGGCGGACGAGTGATAGAGAGGTAAGACATCGTTTGCATGAGGGGAAATGCCTCAATGATAACGGTTTGATTTCTACGGTGTTATGAAGAGGTAAATAAAAGGTTACCTTTTGCAGTGTGAAAGGTGACACTTTACCATGCGAAAGGTAACCTTTTGTATCGTAAAGTGTCACCCTTCGTTTTGTCGTCTGTCAGGCATATATTGGGCAGGCATCATTCTCTGAACGAACTGATATGCCATTTTTGATGACATGCCGATATGAAAAAACGCTCACACAGCTGTCTTCATACAGCGATGTGAGCGTTTTTTGGGGATTATGTCTCGGTCTTTTGTCTATCCTTCGTCACGCCGCAGCGTGTAAGGCTATTCGACCATCTTCAGAAGCCGTTCTACATAAGCAGGAAGGGCGAACGAGCCACGGTGGAGATTGGTGGTATAGTAGTTTGTGAGTATACCACGTCTGTTCCACCGTTCAGTGTCAAGGTCTTCGGTAGGGTGATACTTCTTCGACGCAAATCCGAAGAGCCAGTATCCGGAGGGATAGGACGGGATGTGTGCCTGATATACGCGGCTGATAGGGAAGGAGTTGACGATGCGTCTGTGGGCGTTCTGTGTCTCCACCCGGTCCTCCTCGTAGAAAGGCGACTGGTGCTGGTTGACCATGATGCCGTCGTCTTTCAGAGCCTTGTAGCATGAGCCGTAGAACTCTCTTGAGAGGAGGCTTTCTCCTGGACCGTAGTAGCCTGCGGAGTCGATGATTATAACATCGTACTCGCCGACAATATGGCGGACGTAGCGGAGGGCGTTCTGCTGGTGTATGGTGACCCTTGGGTCGTCAAGTCCGCTGGCAGAAAATGGCAGGAACTTCTTTGCCGCCTCCACGACACCGGTGTTGACCTCCACCATGTCTATACGCTCTACCTCGGGATATTTCAGCAGTTCGCGTACCACTCCGCCGTCTCCTGCGCCGAAGACAAGTATCCTGCGCGGATTGGGATGTACGGCCATAGGGATATGGGTCATCATCTCGTGGTAGATGAATTCGTCCTTCTCGGTCATCACGATGTATCCGTCGGCGGTGAGGATTTTCCCGTATTCGGGCGATTCGAAGATATCTATCCTGTTGTTGTCGTTCTCTTCGGAGAAGATGTGCTTGTCCAGCCGTATGCTCAGCTGTACATCTTCTGTATGTCGTTCAGTAAACCAGAAATCCATGTTCGGTTGTTTTGGTTGTACGGTTATGGGGGTATACGGTTGTGCGGTATGGGGGATACGGTTTGGCGGCCTTGTCGTAAAGGCAATCACCGTACAGCCGCCTGACCGTACAGCCGCACGCCCGTATAACCTTATTAATATGTAGTATTCTCTTTTATGACATTGAGCCTCTCTATCTTCTCGTCCTCTGGACCTGTCATTGAGCATCCTTTCTCCTTTGCATAGAGGATATAGTCTATGATTTCCTGTGTGATGCGCTCCCCAGGGGCGAGGATAGGGATGCCGGGAGGGTATGACATGACGAACTCTGTGCATATCCTGCCGTTGCAGTCGCGTATGGGCAGCATCTCTTCCTTAGGGGCATAGAAGGCTTCCTGCGGTGTCATGACGACGGAAGGGTTGATGTACTCGTGGTCAAACATACCCGTGCGGTCCTTTTGGTAGCGGCGGCGTATGTCGTAGAGGGCGGAGACGAGGCGTTCCATCTCGCGCATACGGTCGCCTATGGAGATATAGGCGAGGGTGTTGCCGATGTCTCCGAGCTCCATCTGTATGTCATACTCGTCGCGCAGAAGGTCATAGACCTCGATGCCGGCGAGGCCGATGTCAAGGGTGAAGATGGAGAGCTTGGTCTTGTCGAAGTCGTAGACGGAGTCGCCGTTGACTATCTCTGAACCGTAGGCGTAGTAGCCTCCTATCTTGTTTATCTCATGCCTGCCGTACTCTGCCATCTCTACGACCTTGGCGAAGGCTTCCTTGCCGCGTAGGGCAAGGTTACGCCTGGAGATGTCGAGCGAGGCGAGAAGCAGGTAGGATGCTGATGTCGTCTGCGTGAGGTTTATGACCTGCCGCACATATCCTGGGGACACATTCTCGCCGGTAAGTAATACGGAACTTTGCGTAAGCGAGCCTCCGCTCTTGTGCATGGACACGCATGACATGTCGGCTCCTGCCGCCATGGCGGAGATTGGCATGTTTTCTCCAAAATAGAAGTGTGTGCCGTGTGCCTCGTCTACAAGGACCATCATGTTGTTGGCGTGAGCCAGCTCCACGATTTTCTTGAGGTTGGAGCAGATGCCGTAGTATGTCGGGTTGTTGACAAGTATGGCGACGGCATCGGGATTCTCCTCGATGGCTTTCTCTATCTGGGAGATTTTCATGCCGAGTGCTATGCCGAGGCGCTTGTCGGTGTCGGGATTGACGTAGATTGGTGTTGCGCCGTTGACGACAAGGGCGTTGATGACGGAGCGGTGGACATTGCGCGGAAGGATGATTTTCTCACCCTTCTTGGACGCTGTGAGCACCATCGTCTGCACCGCACTCGTGGTGCCTCCTACCATAAGGAAGGCGTGCTTTGCGCCGAAAGCCTTGGCGCAAAGCGTTTCCGCCTCCTTTATGACGGAGATGGGATGGCAGAGATTGTCGAGGGGCTTCATGGAGTTGACGTCCAGTTCGACACACTGCTTGCCGAGAAGTCTTACGAGTTCGGGATTTCCCCTGCCACGTTTATGCCCGGGAACATCGAAGGGCACGACATGCTTGCGTGAGAATTCCTTGAGGGCTTCGTATATCGGGGCGTAGCCCTGCTCTGTCATGTCTGTCAGTATCTGTTGCTCTTTTGTCATTTAGAACTGCTTGAAGAAGTCATTGCCTTTGTCGTCTACGAGGATGAAGGCAGGGAAATTCTCTACGCGTATCTTCCAGATTGCCTCCATGCCAAGTTCAGGATACTCGACACACTCGATGGACTTGATGTTGCTTGACGACAGGAACGCCGCCGGGCCGCCTATGCTGCCGAGGTAGAATCCGCCGTGCTTCTTGCAAGCGTCTGTGACTACCTGGGTGCGGTTGCCCTTGGCTATCATGATGAGTGAACCGCCGTTGTCCTGGAACTCGTCAGTGTACGGATCCATGCGGTTGGCTGTGGTCGGGCCCATGGAGCCGCATGGCATGCCTTCCGGTGTCTTAGCAGGACCTGCATAGAGCACAGGATGGTCCTTGAAATACTGCGGCATGCCCTCTCCGGCGTCAAGGCGTGCCTTGATTTTGGCATGGGCTATGTCGCGTGCCACTATGATTGTGCCGTTGAGGCTGACACGTGTGGAGACTGGATATTTGGAGAGTTCCTTGCAGACATCTGCTATCGGCTGGTCGAGATCGATGGATATGGCATCGCCTTCGCCTGCCTTGCGCAGTGTTTCAGGTATCAGTTCGTATGGTTTGTCGTCCATCTTCTCTATCCAGATGCCGTCCTTGTTTATCTTTGCCTTGATGTTTCGGTCGGCAGAGCATGACACGCCGAGACCGATAGGGCATGATGCGCCATGGCGAGGGAGGCGCACTACACGCACGTCGTGGGCGAATGCCGTGCCGCCGAACTGTGCTCCGAAGCCTATCTTCTTGGCTTCCTCGAGGAGCTGCTTCTCCAGTTCGATGTCGCGGAAGGCGCGTCCTGTGGCGTCTCCTGTAGTAGGCAGGGAATCATAGTATTTTGTTGAGGCGAGCTTCACGGTGAGGAGATTCTTCTCCGCGCTCGTTCCGCCTATTACAAAGGCGATATGGTAAGGAGGACAGGCGGCTGTTCCGAGGCTTCTCATCTTCTCCACGAGGAACGGTACAAGTGTGCCCGGATTCTGGATGCGTGCCTTTGTCTCCTGATAGAGGTATGTCTTGTTTGCGGAACCGCCGCCTTTCACTACACATAGGAACTTGTACTCCATGCCGTGTGTCGCCTCGATGTCAATCTGTGCAGGGAGGTTGCATCGTGTGTTCACCTCATTATACATGTCGAGTGGTGCATTCTGGGAGTAGCGGAGGTTGTCCTCGGTATATGTATTGTAGACACCCTTTGCAAGCGGTTCTTCATCCTCGAAGCCTGTCCATACCTGCTGTCCCTTCTCGCCGTGTATGATGGCTGTGCCGGTGTCTTGGCAGAAAGGGAGCTGTCCCTTGCAGGCAACCTCGGCGTTGCGGAGCATAGTCAGTGCGACATACTTGTCATTATCTGACGCTTCGGGAGAGTTGAGTATCGAAGCGACCTTCTCGTTGTGCTCACGGCGCAGCATGAAGTTGACATCATGGAATGCCTGTGTCGTGAGAAGCTCGAGAGCCTCCTTTGATACTTTGAGGATCGGTGTGCCCTCAAACTCGCTTACACTTACGCCTTCCTTAGAGATAAGGCGGTATTCTGTCTTGTCTTCGCCAAGCTGGAACATTGGCGCATACTTGAATTCTGGATTTGCCATTGTTATTTTGTTTTTAGTTGTTTTGCGGTTGCTTTCGGTTATGCGGTTATACGGTTGAGCGGTTGCTTTCAGTTATGTGGCTTTTATGGTTGTTGGTTTTTGGGGTACAGGAAAGTAATCTCCGTACAACCGACAAACCGCACGACCATACAAAAGTACGATTAATATCCGAAGATGTCTTCGAGGGTGACGCGTTTCACTGGAGCTGTCTGCTCAAGGAACTTCATGTCGAGTTCCTTCTCGTTGCCGAGGATGATGTAATGCAGCGGCTTTCCCTTGATATTCTTCTGCTCGAAGTCTACGAGATTCTGGAGAGTCATGCCCGGAACGGTCTCGTAGATGGTTTTGTTGATGTCATAGTCTATACCTATCTGCTTTGCAGTAAGGTACTTGTAGATGATGCTCATCTTTGTAGTGCGCTCAGAAGCGATATTCTTCAGGATGCTCTGCTTAGCGATATTGAAGTTCGCTTCTGTCTGCGGCATATTGTCGGTGATGTCCTTGAATGTGTTGATGCAATCGGTCATCTTGTCGTTCTGTGATATGATGTGCTCCATCCAGTAGTGCGGATTCTCCTTGCGTGCAGGTATCGAGTAGACTGCCCCTGCATTATAGGCAAGGCCTCGTGTCTCGCGGAGCTCCTGGAAGACGATGGCGTTCATGCCTCCTCCGAAATATTCGTTGAAGAGCCGTGCTGTAGGGATGCTTGCCACGTCAAGTGACTGGTGCTCGTTGTTGAGCATACGTAGGTAGATATTATTTGCCTCGTATGGAGCGATGATGACCTGCGGTGTCTGTGTCATGGTCCATTCCCATTCCTTGTTTGTCGGACCGTCGGCAAGATGCTTGGCAACCTTGTGCTTCTTCTCAACGATTTTGGCGAGGTCCTTGACAGAGCGCGGACCATAATAAAGTATGGTGTGCTTGATTTGTGCAAGACCTTTCAGCAGTTCCGTGAAGACTTCCGGCTTAGTAGCTTTCAGTTCATTCTCCGAGAGCATATTGGTGAAGTCATTGTTCTTCCCGTGAAGGGCGTATTCCCATAGGTAGCTGAAGCATGTCCTTTGGTTTTTCTTGCTTTCGACACGCTCCTTCAGTTCGTTCTCCACATAGAGGTCGTATACCTTTTGGTCGGCCTTTGAGTCGTTGAGGACAGTCTCGAGCAGTGCGAGAGCCGCTTCCATGTTCTCGTCAAGGCCGGTAAGATATACGGTGATGTTGGTGTTTCCTACCGATACATTATAGTCGCAGGCAAGTTTGTAGAACTGCTTCTTTATCTGTTCGTTTGACATCTTCGATGTGCCGAGCAACGGAATAAAATCGTTTATGGCAGAGTAGCGCACATCGGCACGGTCTCCGAATTCGTAGCGGAAAGCGAGTTGGAACAGTCCGTTCTCCTTATTCTGCACGTAAAGTACAGGAAGTCCTGACTTGGTCGTGGCTTTTGCCATATCGGTATTGAAGTCCACGAACTGCGGCTGTATAGGCTCCACCTTACGTGAGGTGATGTCTGTGAGGAATGCGGACACCTTGTCGCGGTTGGCAGGTATAGGTGTGATGGCAGGTTTCTCTATTTTCTTGATGTTCTTGTCCTCGCCTTTCAGCTTGTATGCACATACATAGCCGTCCGTGAGGTATTTGTTTGCAAAGGCGATGATATCGTCTTTCGTGATTTTTGCCATGCGCTCTATCTGGTGCACCTGCTCTTCCCATGGCTGTCCGTTGATGAAAGCGTCCACCATTATTCTTACACGCGAGCGGTTGTTCTCCATCTGCTGGAGATACTGTCGCTTGTTATTGTTGATGATGGATATGAGCAGGTCGTCATCGAAGTCGCCTGCCTTGAGCTTCTTGATTTCGTTGAGGAGGATATTGCGCGTGTCGTCAAGCGACTGGCCGTCTTTCGGAGTGCCGGCAAGGAGGAGTACGCTGTAGTCTTTCAGTGAGAATGCTCCTGCATCGGCGTCATGCAGCTGCATCTTCTGGTTGATGTCAAGGTCGATGAGACCGCATCGTCTGTTGAACAGGATGTCGGAGATGAGGCTGAGAGTGTCACACTGTAGTGATGCGGCTCCCTCGAATCGCCATGCCATCATCACCTGCTCCCTCTCCTGACCGACAACGGTAGTGTCCTGAGGCTGTGTGAACAGAGGTTGTCTCTCAAACTGCCGTGGTGTGGTGTCTTTGCCAGGCTTCCACGAGCCGAACTGCTCCTCGAGGATATCCATGACCTTATCGCAGTCGAAGTCTCCGGCCATGCATATCGCGATGTTGTCAGGCTTGTAGTAACGGTCGTAGTATTTCTGTATCTCCACAAGCGAAGGATTCTTCAGATGGTCTTGTGTGCCGATAGTCGTCTGTGTGCCGTACGAGTGGGAAGGGAAGAGTTTGGCGAAGACAGCGTCGAAGAGTTTCTCATTGTCGCTGCTCAGCGAGATGTTCTTCTCCTCGTACACCGCTTCCAGTTCGGTATGGAAACCGCGCATGACGAGGTTCTGGAACCTGTCTGCCTGTATCTCTGCCCAGCGCTGTATCTCGTTGGACGGGATATCTTCCGTATAGCATGTGATGTCGAATGATGTGTATGCGTTTGAGCCGTCGCCGCCGATGGCAGCCATGAGCTTGTCATACTCGTTAGGGATATTGTACTGTGCCGCAATCTGCGATACGGAGTCTATCTCGTGATACTTTGCCTTACGCTCCGCAGGATCTGTGAGTTTGCGGTATTCCTCATAAAGGGACGTTATCTTGTCTATGTAAGGTTTCTCGGCGGCATAGTCTGTTGTGCCGAATTTCTTTGAGCCCTTGAACATCAGATGTTCAAGGTAGTGTGCGAGACCCGTGCAGTCTGCAGGGTCGTTGCGGTGTCCTGTGTTTACGGCGATGTGTGCAGTCACGCGCGGTTTTTCCTTGTTTACGGAGAGGTAAACCTTCAGTCCGTTGTCAAGGGTGTACAGTCTTGCCTGCATAGGGTCGCCAGGCACATTGACATACTTGTGCTCTTTCGCACCTGCTGTCATGACAGTCATCAAGACTGCAAATGATAGGAAAAGTCTTTTCATATTTGTTTTACGGTTTTACGGTTATATACGGTTTTACGGTTAGGCAGTGATGCGATTGCTGGTTATGGGTGCAGGAAAAGTAATCTCCGCAAAATCTTCTGACAGCCTGACCGTCTAACCGCAATGAACTCTCATCTAATCTTCCCGATAAAGTCATTGAGCATATCGGCATCCACGTCGCCGAGCTCAAATTCCCGTTCGGCATCATAGCGGATAGCGTTAAGCCATTCCTGCCGTGCGCCGGCAAGCTCTCGTGCGAGAGCTTCGCGGTCATCCTCCGTAAGAGTGTCAAGCCCCTTGTATTCCAGGATGATACGGTAGACGAAAGCCCATTTGTGCTCTGCATAGTCATTATGTATATGCTCCAGTATCGCCGCCACATCGCTGATATCCGTCAGTTCGCCGCGGCGGATGTCGTCAATGACGCTCTCCATCTCGGCCTTCGGCGCGAGCATACCGAGCATGTCTGTCCACTCTCCTGCACCCATGGTAGAGTGGGGAAGCGTGGCGCTGTGCTCTTCAAGGGCATTATATATCGCCATCCTTATGGCAAGGTCATAATAGCGTATGCCTTTCAGCAAAGCCTGGTTCTTTATGACCGTGTTGTTGTATTGATATGCCGCGACGTTCTCCCCCTGCTCCCTGCGCAGTCTCTCGAGTATCTGCTTGCCTTCAATGCATTGTTGCATGACGAGCGGATTGAGCCAGTCGTATTGCACCAGAGACTTCCTTCCGTTCTTCGGGCGGCGGTCACGCTTGGGCCATTTCTCTATGTCACGGTATGTGCCCACGGTCGTGAGATTGCGTCCCGGCACAAGATATGTGCAGTCGCCGTGAGCCAAAAGATATGAGAAAGGCATGCTTCTCGTGTCGGGATGGCACTGGATTTTTCCCATGAGCATGGAGAATGTCCCCACCTGTGCAGGCCATAGTGTGTGTGCACCGCTGGCAGTCTTGGAGCCGCGCATCAGTGTGCCCCAGTGTATAGGCCCCATCTTGTATGCATGGTTGGAGAAATTCGTGCCGGAACCGGCATTATAGAAAGAATATTCCCCTCCGATAAGCAGTGTCGACTTATGGTGTGATACGGAGAAAGGTCCGCAGAGTGCTGCGCACGACTCTCCGTTGTCCATGTGTGAATTGGCGAAGAAGACAGAGTTCTCAGATGTGAAGCCCCTGCCGATGTGGCAAGCCTCGCCGACGAATGTGTCGTAGAGTTTCGCGAAATCTGTCACGGAAGCTCCTGCCTGTATGATGCAGTTGTCGCAGATGACACCATCGGAGACGAGTATGCTCGCCTCGGGAGTGCTCTTCAGCGTACACTCCGAGAGCCGTGCCGCGCCCGTTATCTCACATTCGTCGCCTATGATGACGTTGGTCACCTCCCTTGTGTCGGTAATCGAGACACCGTTGCCGATGGTCGTGCATGGCTGTCTTGTGATGTCAATCTCCTGCATCACCATCCTTCTCAGCTGTTCCCATACTGCCGTGTCAGTGGCATTCCTTACCATGAGGGCTGCCATCTGCGCCGTGAGGTCGGAATAGAGGATGATGTTCCCGTCTCCAGCTTCGTTGAGGACACTGATAGTCACGCCTTCGCCGAATGTCGCTTCAGGTGTGGACCGTATGATGCCGACATTGGCAATCCTGCAGTCTGCGCCGATGCGTATGCGGCCTTCAAAATACGTGTTGCGTATGTGCAGAGGCGTGAAGTCCTCCGCTACTTCGATGCTTGTCCATTCATGGCATCGGCATCCTTGGCTTTCGAGCTGTTCTATCTCTTGTTCTGTCAGTTCGCGGTACATGTGGCTGGTTGTTTAGTGGTTTGGTGGTTTGGTGGTTTGAACTGCGTTTTAATATGTTTGGTTGTATAGTGATTTGGTGGCTGGCTTTTGTTGGATAGACATATAACTAAACGACTAAACAACGAAACCACCAAACGACCAACCTCCTACTCACTGTAATCGTTATACAGGAAGTCGTTGTAAGGATATTTCTGCACGTGCATCTCGCGCACTTTCTTGTAGATGGTATCCCTGAACTCATCGATATTCTCCTTCTCTCTTGCCGAGATGAAGAGGCAGTTGTCGTTGAGCTTTGCCATCCAGGTCTTCTTCAAGTCTTCCAGAGGTATCTCACTCTTCTTTACGGGCGTGAGGTCGTCCTCCTCATGCTCCGTCCACGAGTAGGCGTCTATCTTGTTGAAGACAATCATCGACGGCTTGTCGGCACACCCGAGGTCGGCGAGTGTCTTCTCCACGACCGTTATCTGCTCCTCAAAATCCGGATGAGAGATGTCCACGACATGCAGCAGCAAGTCTGCCTCGCGCGTCTCGTCGAGGGTCGACTTGAAGGAGTCCACAAGGTCGGTAGGCAACTTGCGTATGAACCCCACGGTGTCTGCGAGCAGGAAGGGCAGGTTCTCGATAACCACCTTCCTTACCGTCGTGTCGAGCGTGGCGAAGAGCTTGTTCTCCGCGAATACCTCGCTCTTGGCAAGAAGGTTCATGATGGTAGACTTGCCGACGTTGGTATATCCCACGAGAGCCACGCGTATAAGCCTTCCGCGGTTCTTGCGCTGCGTGGTCTTCTGCTTGTCTATCTCCGCGAGACGTTCCTTCAGGAGCGACATACGGTTGAGGATTATTCGGCGGTCCATCTCCAGCTGCGTCTCGCCAGGTCCGCGCAGACCTACCGAACCGCCTTTGCCTCCTGCTCCGCCGGAACCGCCTCCCTGGCGTTCGAGGTGAGTCCAGAGGCGTTGCAGACGCGGCAACATGTATCTGTACTGTGCCAGCTCCACTTGGGTCTTGGCGTTTGCCGTCTGCGCCCTCATGGCAAAGATGTCGAGGATTAGTGAGGTGCGGTCGAGAATCTTCACCTTCAGCTCCGCCTCGATATTGCGCATCTGCTTTGCCGAAAGTTCATCATCGAAGATTACCATGCCTACAGGCTGTGGCCCCTCGCCCTCTTCTGGAGCGTGGAACTCATCCTGCCAGTCATAGTACGCGTCCTCGCATTGCTTGATATATTCCGCTATCTCTTCGAGCTTGCCCTTTCCCACGTATGTCACTGACGACGGTCCTGTCACGCGCTGTGTGAAACGCCTCACCACACGTGCTCCGGCGGTGTCGGCGAGAAACTCCAGCTCGTCAAGATACTCTGTCGTCTTCGCCTCGTTCTGCCGTGGGGTGATGAGGCCGACAAGCACTGCTGTCTCCGATCTTGTCTCTGATATTACAAATTCCTTCATTCAAAAAACAATATGCATTATAATCTGCAAAGTTAATGAATTTATTCAGATATATGGTCACGCGCACGCGATAATTTTAAAATTATAACAAATCATGCGGTTTTGCGGTTGCGTGCGGTTATACGGTCGCTTCGCTTTTAGGTTGGACAGTTATACGGTGTATGGTTTTGTGAATTTGCGGTTATGCGTATGCCAGGAACCCACAACCAAAAACCGTATCAACCCCAAAGCGAAGCGACCGCACAACCGTAGTACCTTATAAACCGTTTCTGCCCTCCTCGGATGTACATGAGTTTTCTAATTCCCTGTTTATCATAATGGCGAAAAATACCGTTTGCAAGACAGGAAACATCACTTTCCGTAGCCGTCCGTGACTGTTGACAAGACAAAGGGTAAGGGATTGCATTGTGAAAGGTTACGGATGACATTGTGAAAGGTTATCTTTTACAGGACGAAATGCCAGGGATTTCTTGTGTTTTGCTGCCTTTTTAGAGGCGGAAGGTAAAGGATTGCAGGTCATTGTGTCAGTGCTTTTAAAGCGACGATGTGGTATCCTTCTGACGGACAGAGACATAGCGAAATATACAAAAATATGCTATATTTCGCCTTCGGTCGTTACAAGTCTGCAAATCCGCGGTTTTTGGAGCTCAAAAGACTCGTGAGTTTTCTTATTTTTGTTTTTCTTAGTTGTTTGAGTTTCGCTCGAAATTCCTTCCGTTTAAGTAATCTTGACTTTTCTTTCGCTTGACAGTCGGAAAGCAGGATTTTGTCTGTTCTCGCTTAATCAGAACTTTCTACGGTTATACGGTTTTGAGGTTATTGATTGTTGCTCGCAGATGGCAGAAAGAGCAATCTCCGTACAACCGTACTACCCCTAACCCTATAGCCGTTCGCCCCATTGTAAAAAATATGCCTTGCTTTTTAAAAATATTTTCAAAATTATTGTTGCAATACGGAAATTTTTATTAATTTTGCCCTTGATGAGATGGCGATTGTTGTCGTTGCATGAAGTTTTAACACCTTAAATCTAAAAACAGCTTTTGCCAATCGTCAACTTTAACCTTGATAAATCACATGAATCTATGGGAAAAGCATGTTATGGAAAGTTGCTTGTATTGCTTGTTTTTGGTGTTCTTCCTGCTTTCCGATGTATAGCGCAATACAGAATCACATTTGAGCTGAATGCTCCGCGTGATGGCGAACGCCTCCGTAAGACGCAGGTTGATGTCATCGGCCACGGAGAGCGTGGCAGTGGGGCAGTCTGGATAATACAGGAGCCTGAGGACACAAAGGAATATACACAGGATTTCTCTGTCAGGGATGACAGCATAGTCTGCCGTGAACATAACACGGACTACAGCTACAGGATATGTAACGACAGCGTAGTCCTTACCGGTTTCCGCAACCGTACCACGAGAATGGATTACATCAAGCCCTCCATAAGCCTCATGAACGGGGTGGCTTACGGTGACAGCATACATTCTGATTTCATGGCGAAGGGGAAATACTGTGACAGGCTGAACATCGGATTGTGGGGCAGAAGCTATATTGTGGCGGATGCAGAAGGCACCATAATCAACGGCAAGGACACATTGGACAGTGTACTGCGGCTCCATCACCGCAGGGAGTTCAGGCGCATATCCGACATAAAGAACCTGCCCGACACGATGTTCACCGACACTTACCTGCAGCAGTCCATCGATTCCCTGCCGTATGACAATGTCCGTGAAGACAGATATGTCTGGTACAGGCCAGGTAACAGGTATCCTGTCATGGAGACAGTCTTCACGTCTCATCTGTACAACGATTCCTTGAGTAATGAGACCGCCACAACCTTCCTTTATCTTCCTGAAGAACAGCGTTCCGACCTGAATACGGATCTGGCTAATGAGAGACTGTCGGCAAAGATGTCGCATGATGAGAATAAGACAACAGGCGGAAAGCATGGCGATGGATGGACATCATCCGATGGCGATTTCCCCGTTATGATGAGTACTACCATTGGAAGTGACGGCATGAACCTTCGCCTGACTTATAGACAGACGGTCGCAGGAACATTGAAATTAGTAGTCTGTGACATGTCCGGCCGCCCTGTCGGTTCTGCATCATACACTCATGATGCTGGCTATTTTGCTGAAACCGTCACTTTCACGAATGTTCCCGAGGGTAACATTGTGGTGATGTACATGGAGCTCAATGGCCAGCAATCATCAAGCAAGATAACCTTAAACTGACAATACAATGAAGAACATAAAGATCTTGATTTCGTTCTTTGTCATGTTTCCTTTCGTGGAAATATCGGCTGAAGACAGCATCTGGAACAGTGTCAGGCAAGACAGTCTTGCGACATTGGCGATACAAAAGGTGACAACAGGGAATGATACCGAAGACCAAATCCCGAAAATCGTCCCTCCTTCACCGACTGTGCAGTGGCTGTGCCGATATGGCGAGACGCCAGTAGGCTACAGCACAGGAATCCCGGAGATAACCATACCGCTATATACTGTCAAATGCGGCTCGCTGGAACTGCCCATAACATTGTCATACCATGCAGGAGGCATAAAGGTTGACGATATCGCCTCGTGGGTCGGTCTGGGATGGAGCCTGAATGCTGGCGGAGTGATAAGCGCCACTATTGTAGGACATTCCGACAGTTTCATAAACAGGGCTGAGACACTGCCTTCATGCAGCGATGTCATCAACGAACGGTTTACTGGACTGTCAGGGACGGAACTGCTTAGGGCTTACAATACTATCTGCAAGGATTATCAGCCGGATATATTCACCTATAATTTCCTGGGGCATAGCGGACAGATGCTGCATGACGGCAACAACCAGAAATGGTATAATCTTGCAGGAGACAAGAGCGTCAGATTTCACAGGAACTCCGCTGACGGTTCTTTCTCCGCAACGGATAATAAAGGTCATAAATATGCGTTTAATGACAAGGAAATAACAAGCGTACATACAGGGATGTCTCCACTCTCTAATGCTTACAACCTGTCGGAATATGTCAGTCACGATGCTGTAGATTCCATAAAGTTCAGCTATACATTCTCTTCTGAATATGACGAGGTCAGAGTAATGTCTCCGTTGACGTATGGCGCTTCGGGAAATAAATACTGGGAACAAATCAGGCCTGTAGCATGGACAAATAAAATGCATGGAAGAACAAACAGATTGATAACTGCTGACGATTTTCTCCGTTCTAACCAATACTGTTACACAACCCGGAAACTGAACAGGATACAGGCAAGCAACGGGACAACAATAGAATTTGTCCATGATGCGTCACGGGAGGATATCAAGCAACCGCAGAACGCCAGAAGACTATCCCGGATAATCATTTACGATGCCTATGGCAGCCGCATAAAGTGTTGGGAGTTCCTTTACGATTATTTCATAGCCGGCACCACGTCATCATATTGTCCAGCTCACAACAAACGCCTGAAACTTATAGGATTGAGAGAGTACGGCGCTACAGATACCGAACCACGAGAGTATTCGTTCAGTTATTATGGAGACAGCGAGGGCGAGCCGGTCATGCCGCACCGTAACGCTTATTCAGGCAAAGATGCCTGGGGATACTGCAACGGCATGCCGACGCAGCGGGAAGCGACGGACCCCATGATGTCGTACCCCAATTTCAAGGATGTGGAGTTTTGCCTTTACAGACGATACGGGCAGGCGGTTCATGACAATGAGAACCTGACATTAAGCTACACTGCAGGTCGCGATGTCAACACGAATGAGGCTTTTGTCCATGCATACTCATTAAAGCAGATCACTTATCCCTCAGGAGGATATGAGAAGTTCATATACGAGCCAAACCATTATTCAGTTGTTGACAGGTTCAGAAGTCAGAAAGAGTTGCCGGACACTGTAAGTTGTTTCGGTGGCGGAATACGCATAAAGCAGATAATATCCTGTGCCGGCGAGTCTACAGCAACACGGACATTCGAGTATTCCGAAGGCAATGTGCCAAGACATCCACATTTCCTGAAACGCAAGTTTTACGAGGAGCGTGCCCAGACAAATGATGTCCTGTCCCGTCTGAATATTGTCGAGACATATCTGCAGTTATGTCCAAATGCTGTCAATACATCATATATATCGAAAAGCAATAATGTGATGTATCCGTCGGTTCGGGAAGTATATGACGACGGGTACGTGGAATACACACATACCATGCTCGAAGATACTACAGACCCTGATTTTTTCAATGGCAGTGAATATGATATGTATAGTGGTTTCGCTCATTTCATAGGGACAAACTTTGGTGGTGATTACGTTTATAAGGTTACCAACGACGGCCCGTATTATAATACAAACGAGAACTCAGCAGTACAGAATACAGACAACTTCTCAGACTATTCCGGCTATAATGGAGCCTTCTTCAAGCGTGGCCAGCTGGAGAGCAAAAAATACTACGATAAGAATGGAAACCTCCTGAAGGAGGAGTCGTATTCATACACTACCAAAGACATTCATCAAGTAGCGGGCATGGACTTAAAACGGGAAGCCGGACTTGACTGGTTCGTAACACATGAGCCTATTGCCGGATACCGAGAACTGTTTTTCTATTATACGGTATATTGGATGACGACAGGGACATCGCTGTTGACAGGCAAGGACGTGACGACCCATTTTCATGATAACGGGAGACATACGTCCAATACTGTGCACTATGGATACACATATACTCCCGACAATCTTCTGGGAACGGAAACAGTAAAGGACAGCAGCGGCGAGACAGTATCCGTCACCACGCTTTATCCTTCAGACATAGATGCCATGCCGTATACGAAGATGAAAGAAGACTATATGCTTGACTATCCTGTGGAGCGTACTGTCCGCCGTAACGGGAACGTGGAGCGTTCCACCCTCATGGAATATGCCGCGTCCGGGAGTTCATGCCGTCTCAAGTCGGGATATACATACAAACCCGCAGACACTGGCACCGTCTTTACTCCTTACAGCGGTACACGTGCCGCTTACTATGGCGTCGCCGACTTCATGATTGACGCTTATGAACATGGAAGGATAACGAAGATGGGGACAAAAGACGGTCTGAAGCGCAGTTATATATGGGGATACAAGAACGAGTATCCTACAAGGGAAATAACCGACAACGTATATCATTCCGATGTCTCGCAGGCGATAATCGGCAAGGCTCACGTAAGAGATTTCACATACGCCCCACAGGTGGGCATGACATCAGAGACTGCACCGACCGGCCTACGGTTCCTTTACGGATACGACACTATGGGAAGACTGGCACGCAAGGCTTTCTCCATTGTGGGCATGAAAACGGGTTTCACTACAGAGCGTCACAGCTACAATGAAAGCGGAGACGGCAATTATGTCAAAACAGAGACAATGCTTGACGCGAACGGCAACAACCGCACGACAAGCATAACGTATTATGACGGTCTGAACAGACCGGTAGAGACAGTCGCCAACGGACTTAATCAGGCAGGAACGTATGCCGCATCTTATACGGTATACGACAGCCGTGGACGGGAAAGCGAGATATGGCTGCCGGTAATCAGCGGCACGTCCCCTGACTATGTTCCTTATTCTTCTGTCGGTCCGCTTGCGGGCACGACATATTCCGATGCCTGTGCCTATTCGCATAAGTCCTATGACATACTGGACAGACCCTTGAAGGAGACCACTCCCGGCTCTGCATGGCACTCGGGAGAAAAAGGAGTGACTTACGAGTACTTGACGAACACTGCCAATTCCGTAATGAAATACGATGCGCCGTGCGGTAAGAACTCATTGGTCAAGGATGGGTACTATAAGGCTAATACCTTGACCTCTGTGAAAACTACAGATGAGGATGGGCATACGCTTGAGGTTTTCTCAGATTTTGAAGGCCGTAAAGTCCTTGAGCGCCGCAATGGGAACAATGACACGTATTTTGTCTACAATGTCCTCGGACAGCTCCGCTATGTCCTCGCCCCGCAGTACCAGAAAGACAAGATCAAGGACCTTTACGCCTATGAGTACAGGTATGATTCCAATGGCAACGTGGTGAAGAAAATCATTCCCGGGTGTGAGTACATGCAGTACTGGTATGACAGTAGCGACAGGATAATTGCCATGCAGGACGGCAGGATGCGTGCAGGCAAAGAAAACCATCACACGTTTTATGTTTACGACAAGTTCGGAAGGCTGGCAATACAGGGCGGCTGTACAGGGCTTGCCCATCCAGGCGACAATCTGGCTGTAATGGATATCTCCACACCACAGGACCAGACCTGTAATTTAGGAGGATACACCGTCATGCATCCATATAATTTCAATAAACCCAAGGCAGAGATTGCAAGATACTACGATGATTACGACTTTGTGGAATATTGCGGAACTCTGCAAGACCTCCCGATAGACAGCCTGAAACCGGAATACCTGTTGCCTTTTGCTGTAGAGCGCAGCGGCAAGGGACAGCTGACGGGACAGTTTGTCGTGGACTCAGAACAGAACTACACACTGACCGCATACTTCTATGACATCCGCGGCAATGTGATAGCCTCGCGGAGCATCTCCTCAGACCGCACCTATACCTCGACCCGTACGGAATACACTTTCCTGAACGCCGTGAGACGTACCGTGCAGACTGTGATAAAGGGCTTCGGGACTCCAAATGCGAGAAAGACAGGTACAGACATTGTCAACACCTATGACGAGCGAAGCGGAAAACTGCTCCATTCCGACCTGACGGTCACGGACGGCAACGTCTCAAAGTCCCGGCGTATCGAGTCCTATGGAT
>JAIDEM010000066.1 GCA_029054825.1 Prevotella sp.
TCTGCAAACATTGTCGGCGTAAACTCCACAATCTGATAATCAGCAATACCGTTGATGTTGAACGGGTCTTGCGCAATGATGGAATCCACTACTTCACGGCTTTTGGCCTTTATCATTATCACACCGCCAACGCGAGGAGTCTGCGGACCGGATGCGATAAAATCGCCAGCCGCATAGTGCACGGCAAGATAGTCACGATGCGCTTGAAGGAAACGGTCGACTTCTTCAAGTGGTTTCTTATATGTCAGAATTGCGATAAACATGATATTATGATTTTAGTCTTTTGTAAATGAGTGTATCTCTATCAAGTTGCCTTCCGGGTCGGCTATGTATGAAGTGCGCTGTCCCCATGGCATAGTTTGTGGTGGGAATACAGATTTTGCGCCAAGGGCGGTCACCCTTGAATACTCTTCATCGACATCGCTGAATGTCGGTACGTGGAATGCCAGCTCGACCGTACCGTTCAGTCCTTTCGGATAAGAATATTCCCGCCCTGTCATTTGCTCAAAGGATGTGCGAGGAAACAGTATGAGCCACATATTGCCAAGCTGCATCCTTACATCCGGGTCTTTGCCGTTCCAGTCTGTTGTAAACCCATGACATCGCGATAGAAGGCGACCATGTTCTTGTTGTCGGTAGTGA
Organism: Prevotella sp.; assembly: GCA_029054825.1. GTDB lineage: Bacteria > Bacteroidota > Bacteroidia > Bacteroidales > Bacteroidaceae > Prevotella. The sequence goes on from JAIDEM010000066.1 coordinate 643, forward strand.
ACAGTCCTATTGTGTTGAAATTAAATTTACTTTCCATGTATCCCTTTGTGTTATAATTCCTGATGTCAGTCCACCGCAAAATCTTCCGAACGGAAATTGCTGTAGAAACGTCCTGATATGGCTGTGAACTTAAGCACGCAGTAGTCTGGGTCGGTGACTCCCTGCGAATAATATTCCGTATCGCCGTCACGCCAAATCATCTCCTTGCTGGCAGTGTCTGTCAGAATCTCCATCGTACCGCGTAGCATGACGCCGCGGAAGAAGCGGTTGTCACAGAAATATATGCAAGCCTTGTCGTTCTGTAGGAACTGCCTTACACGCATGGACGATGTGTTTGTAGTGAAATAGAAGACCTTGATGCCTTCCCTCTTTCTCGGTTGCAGCATGGCTTTTACACAAGGGTAGCCCTCGGAGTCCACTGAACCGATGAAGGCTGTTTTCAGTTTGTCGGCCATATTGCCTACGGTTTGCTCTGGATTTCGCATGATTTCAGTTGGTTAAATTGCTTGTGATTGACTTTTTGTTGAAACTGTATAGGCTTTAACATATTTTACCTACAATATCCAGGTGATGGCTTCTGTTCGTTTGTATTATCTGCAGTCAGTATATAATGGGCACAAAGGTAGTGATTTTTTTCTGCATGGCAAATGATGAAAGGAGTTTTTTCTGCCTATAGCCAGTAAAAACTTGTGCTGGTAGGATTTGAAAAATTCCCGTTGCGTCTGGTTAGGTCTTATGGAAACGATATTATCCACTGGCAGTGTGCTGAAAATGGCATGCAAACCGCCCTTCTCTTGATACAGGAC
>JAIDEM010000067.1 GCA_029054825.1 Prevotella sp.
GTATGCCTGATTGTAAAGTTCATTTAGACTGTCTGATTGTTTTGCCAGATATATCATTCCTTCATATATTGTGGCAAAGTGAGCCTTGTTTTCTGTGTTTGCGTATAGATATTGGTAGATATGCATATCCAGTGCACAGCTTTGCTGATTCATCTTCTGCATATATTCTTCATGGATGACTATCAAGCTTGTAACGCTTGTATACGTTTTCCCGTCATATGTGAATCCTGTTATATCCAGTTCATCGGACTGTATCTGTTGCAGTGTCAGCTTGTCCTTATATGCCTGGTTGTACTCAAGTATGAAGTTACGGTTCTTTTCGGTAAATGGAGTATCGACTCCTTCTATATCATGGATGGCCAAGGGGTGTATATCCAGATTGGCAATACGCTTTTGTGTGAAGGGGAAAATGAATGAAGGCTGTCGGAGTTTCGGGATCATGGCATCAAACCACTTGGTAAACACATCTGTTTCCATAGGAATAAGCTCAATCCAGGCTATCGGTTGCTCTTCATTGGCAGCAATCTCGTGCATGTATGCGGTACCGACCTCATTGAGGACATCCTTGTCTACCAATGTCTCGCCATCATCAAGATTCATACTTTCTGTTTCTTTCAGATATTGTGATGCATTGCTTATACGCTCCTGCAGGCTTGGGTGAGTATCCCATCCATTGATTATCATTATGCGAGACTTGCATTTTGCCCCATCTCCGACAGGAGCGTCAAGTATCCTTCTGCTGTCTATATGAAGATCTTCGTCGGCCATAAAATATTCATACACGTATTTGTAGCAACTCCAGAAATCGGTAATACGGTATTTCTCATAGAATAGCTTGCGAATGATATTGCTATAAAGACTATGGCTTGAATCTATATGCTCGGCTTTGCATAATGAAGAAATGACGGCTTTAGCACCTGCGATGTTGCAGGCAACGGTGTCGGCCTCAAACTCCATGTAGCGGGATAATCTACGGTTCTCGAGTTCTATCCATTTGTAAATGGCTATGGTTCTTCTTGCTATAAACGATATGGCAGGAGCCGCCAAGTGGAGATACCATAAATAATCATCTTGCGTTTTTGCAACAAGATATTCCTGATTATGCTTTTCCGCATGTTCCACCATAGTGCGGATGATAAGCAGAAGACGATATGTGACGACACCGACACGCATGGATTCCTGTGAGAAATGACCGAATTCATGTGATAATATGGCTTTCAGTTCGGAACAATTCATCCCATGCAACAGCCCGATTCCTATATTCAGGTTCTTTTGCGTAGGGAAAAATACAGACCGGATGCTTACAGAATCATAAAAGACATAAGCGTTTACATCTGGTGAAAGATATACATGCTTAGGCATCCTGTTTCCTGTGGCGTCTGCCACATCCTTGATCATCATGAATAAGAACGGACAGTCTTTTCCCGTTATTTCCACACGACGACTCTCGTCTTCATTTGAAGAAAGAGTAGACAGCGGCTTTATAAGATAACTGCCTATCTGATAGCAGAATACCCACATGGCAACAAGTATGACCATGCAGGCTAAGACCATTCGGATACTTAAACTTTTCTGAAAGAACATGAAATCCCAAATCAGGTATGTCAAGATTGCAGCGCCGGCAAATAATACTATGCCGACAAGTATCAGTGCAATGTAATAGCACAGAAAAATTACAACTCTTGCAAGTACTTTTGTCGTCTCTTTACGGATTTCATTCTTGTAATTCTCCGTCTTTCCCATGTTTTTACATTGGTCTCTCTCGTTAAGCATATTATCAATATTATTATCATTCGGTTTCGATGGACAGTATGTTCTTGCCCCAGGTTTGAGCACAAGTCTCTCTGCAAGTAGACGACTCCTGACATCTCGATGTATTGGAATTGGTGCAAATTTAATAAAAAAATGTTATTTGAGCCAGGATTTTGCTTTATTTTTCACAGCACCCTTTATTTTTTCAGCTTAGAGGACTGCTAAGAAGATATTTATTCGTTTGATGATTTTATTATTAATATAATGGATATGCTTTATGAATGCTGTGTCGGGATTATATTTCGTATGTGTTGATAGTATGTGTGATGACTTTACTGTCACATTAATTATATATGGGATAATTTATTTTTGGTCAGATATAGAATAGCAACAAACGTAAGGCTTTTTGTTT
>JAIDEM010000068.1 GCA_029054825.1 Prevotella sp.
TAATATATGCCCACAGAAGGGCTTACCTTTTTCATTCACAAATCAACAATTCCCAATATGCCAAAGCTTTCTATCCGAGGCCATGAGATGCCAGAATCGCCAATCAGAAAGCTGGCACCTCTGGCAGCCGCAGCAAAAAAGCGCGGCACAAAGGTCTATCATCTGAACATCGGCCAGCCCGACCTCCCTACTCCAAAGGAAGGCCTGCACGCCCTGAAAAACATAGACCGTACGATTCTCGAGTACTCACCGTCACAAGGCTATCTTTCATATAGAGAGAAACTTGTAGGTTACTATAAGAAGTTCAACATCAATGTCTCTGCCGATGACATCATCATCACCGCAGGTGGCTCAGAGGCTGTATTGTTCTCATTCCTTGCATGTCTGAATCCCGGTGACGAGATTATCGTCCCAGAACCGGCTTATGCCAATTACATGGCATTCGCGATTTCCGCCGGGGCAAAAATACGCACTATCGCCACAACCATAGAGGAGGGCTTCTCATTGCCTAAGGTCGAGAAGTTTGAGGAACTTATCAACGAGCGTACACGCGCCATAATGATATGCAACCCGAACAACCCTACCGGGTATCTTTATACACGCCGCGAGATGAACCAGATACGCGACTTGGTGAAGAAATATGACCTGTATCTCTTCTCTGACGAAGTTTACCGCGAATATATCTACACAGGTTCGCCATATATCTCTGCCTGCCACTTGGAAGGAATAGAGGACAATGTCGTGCTCATCGACTCCGTGTCAAAACGATACTCCGAGTGTGGCATCCGCATCGGCGCATTAATCACGAAGAATGCCGAGGTGCGCGCCGCCGTCATGAAATTCTGCCAAGCACGTCTCTCCCCGCCGCTTATCGGACAGATTGTCGCGGAAGCATCACTTGACGCTCCAGAGGAATACCATAGAGATGTATATGACGAATATGTCGAACGCCGCAAATGCCTTGTAGACGGTCTCAACAGAATACCCGGTGTCTACTCCCCAATCCCTATGGGAGCATTCTACACTGTGGCAAAACTCCCTGTCGACGACGCCGAGAAGTTCTGCCGCTGGTGTCTTGAGTCGTTTGAATATGAGGGAGCTACCGTCATGATGGCACCTGCCGCCGGATTCTATACTACTCCCGGGGCAGGAATAAATCAGGTACGTATTGCATACGTGCTAAAGAAAAACGACCTTGAGCATGCCCTCATCGTCTTGAGAAAGGCTCTTGAGGCATATCCGGGACATATCATGGAGGACTGATGCTCAGCAGATTCCTTGCAAAAAAGATATACAACGACTCCGGCGATACAAAGAGAGTATCGCTGCCAGCCGTCCGTATCGCCACACTCGGTATGGCGACAGGAATTGCCGTGATGATAGTTTCCGTAGCCGTTGTCTTCGGATTCAAGCATACCATACGTGACAAGGTCATCGGATTCGGAAGCCATATCGTAGTGCAGAATTTCTCAAACGTGCAGAATGACAATATGGTCCAGGTAGGTGTATCGGACTCGATGCTCTCCGTGCTGAAAAAAGCTCCCGGTGTCAACCATACACAGAGGTATGCCATGAAGCAGGGATTGCTGAAGACCGACACCGACTTTCTCGGGATTATGCTGAAAGGTGTCGGGCAGGAATGGGACTCTACCTTCATAGCCCGAAGCATCATTGACGGCGCTATACCTGCATCTATTTACGAGAAGGACAGACAACCGACACAGCCGCAGATACTTATCTCCAAGATAATGGCTGACAAGCTGGGGCTGAAAGTAAAAGACAGAGTGCTGGCATATTTCCTTGGAAAAGACAATGTGCGCATGAGGAGATTTGTAATCTCGGGCATCTACCAGACAAACCTCACAAAATATGACGAGTCTATAGTATTCTGCAATCTCAATACCGTACAGAAACTGAATGGATGGGACGACGATGAGGTCAGCGGAGTGGAGATGACTGTCAAGGATTTCGGCAACATCGGCGAAACGGCAGAATGGCTGATACATAAAGTCAACCGCACAAAAGACCGCTACGGCAACACGTATGTCTCTTCCACCATAAAGGAAATCAATCCGCAGATATTCTCATGGCTCGATCTCCTTGACCTCAACGTGTGGATAATACTCGCACTGATGATATGCGTGGCTTCCATAACGATGATCAGCGGACTGCTTATCATCATACTTGAACGCGTGCCGATGATAGGAATACTGAAAGCCCTCGGTTCACGAAACAGCATGATACGCCATACATTCCTTTGGTTCGGGATGTTCATCATAGCAAAGGGACTGGTCATTGGCAACATACTCGGTATATGTATATGCCTGTTGCAGAGATACACAGGTATAGTGAAACTTGACCCGGCTACATATTATGTATCAGAAGTGCCTGTAGAACTGAACATTCCAGCTATCCTGCTTATCAATGTCGGGACTTTCATCATTTGCACGCTGGTGCTCACTATGCCGAGCTTCCTTGTATCACGTATCCAACCTGCAAAGACTATAAAATTCGGAGAATAAGAGACAACAAAGACACATGTTACATAAAAAACGGCAACAGGGCTGAAGTCTATTCTTTACCCTGTTGCCGTTTTCACATATCAGACTGCATTTGTTTATATATTTTGTCTACCAGAATTCAATCCTGACCTATTTTTTCTTTTTCCGTCCAGCCTCATCATCTATGGATGACTTGGCCTTGCTCTCCACATAGCGTTTCACATCAAAGCCATATTCCATAGTTGCCGTCAGCGTTCCTGTCTTGATGCTGTATGATAGGCGTAGGGAGTCGAGTGCATTTCCATATTGCTTCTTTACGGCTTTATTGTTTATGGTAATGGCTGATGCTTCAATTACAGGGGAGAGTATGTCTTGAACCTTAGCAAGAAAATATTCAGAAGCAGAATGAATGCGTCGGCAAAGTTGCTCATCCTTAATATAATTGACACCCGAACGGGAGAGTATCGTGTCATACTGCACCTTGAATCTGTCTGCGACAGCCACCAGCTCTGTGAGGATACGTGGCTGGGCATCACGGACAATGTCCACAAAAGCAGGGTGCGAGTTATGCAGATTGGTGCATACCACACGCATGAGATACTCGAAATCATAAGCAAGTTTACCGAACGAGAACTGCTCCTGCAACAGATGATAGTAATATTCATACCGCAGACGCGGCAGACGGTCTACACTGTCGGCCGATGATGCCAATGATGTCGATACATAGTCATTGACCTTCTGGTCAGTAATGACACTTCCGGCATCAAGCGGAGCGGAGAGCACGAGCCCCTCGAGTGTACGGCAACGTGACAGGGCGACATACACCTGTCCATGGGTGAAGGCGCTGTTCGCGTCTATCACTGCATGGTCAAAGGTAAGTCCCTGAGACTTATGCACAGTAATAGCCCATGCAAGGCGCAGAGGATACTGTCGGAATGTGCCGTCCACCTCCTCGCGTATTTCCTTCGTCTCTTCATCTATGATGTATTTCTTGTTTTCCCACTCCTCCTGCTGCACTTCTATCCTGTATCGCCGGCCATTGTCTCCTGCACAGGAGACGACAAGTCCGCGTGGAGAGATTTCCTCCACACGCCCTATCTTGCCGTTATAATAACGTTTCTCCTGCGAGTTGTCATTCTTCAGGAACATCACCTGCGCCCCTGCCTTCAGTATCAGACGCTCGTCTGTGGGAAAGGACAGTTCTGGAAAATCACCCGTTATCTTCGCCTTGAACGTAACGGCAGGAGACGGCAGTTCTGCAAGGCGACTGTCATTATACCGCTGCGCCATGATGTTATGCGTCGTCAGCCTTATCCAGTCCTCGCTCTCACGGAAACCGGGAACATAGCGTGAGTTCAAGGCCGACAGGATATCAGCCGTCACACGGTTTTCACGAATGGCAGAAAGGATGGAGACGAAATGCTCGTTCTGCTGACGGTAAATGCGCTGCAGCTCTATGGTGACATACTGGAGATGCTGCAAAGCCTGCGCACTGAAGAAGTACGGCGTCTCATAATATTGCGACAGCAGGCTCCACTCCTCGTCCTTCACGACAGGAGGCAACTGCTGAAGGTCGCCGATAAGGAAAAGCTGTACGCCGCCGAAAGGCGATAGCGGGTCACGGTACTTGCGCAGGACATCATCCACTGCGTCAAGGAGGTCACAGCGTACCATGGACACCTCGTCTATCACAAGCAGGTCCATGGTGCGGATAAGATTCTTCTTCTGCTTGGACATGCTGAAATATTTCTTGTCCTTCGGCGGACGCCCGCGTCTCTTTGCATCGGGATTGTTCGTGACACCTGGTATGAAAGGCTTGAAGTCAAGCTGGAAGAACGAGTGCACCGTCTGGCCGTCGGCGTTCAGCGCGGCAACACCTGTAGGCGCAAGCACTACCATACGTTTCGGCGACAGCTCACGCAGACGCTTGAGGAATGTCGTCTTGCCAGTACCGGCCTTACCTGTAAGGAACACGCTCGTCTGCGTGCCAGCAATATATTGCCAGGCAAGGTTCATCTCGTCATTGTGCTGTGCCATGATATTATATATGTGTTAAAACGAAAAAGGACTCTCCCTTGACGAGAGAGTCCTTAAAGCTGTATGCGGTCAATTAGAACTGGAAGTAGTTCTTTGCGTTATTGTAGCAGATATCCTCTACCATCTGGCGTACGCGCTTCTCCTCATAGCCTGTGAAAGGTATGATGCCAGCCTCGATGTCGTTGCCGAGGAGGTTGCAGAGAGTGCGACGGAAATACTCGTGACGTGGATAAGAGAGGAACGAGCGGGAGTCTGTCAGCATGCCCACGAAACGTGAGAGGAGACCAAGTACAGAGAGAGCGTTCATCTGCTTCTCCATGCCGTCCTTCTGATCGAGGAACCACCAGCCTGAACCGAACTGTATCTTGCCTGCAACAGAGCCGTCCTGGAAGTTGCCGAGCATGGTTGCAATCACCTCGTTGGCACAAGGGTTGAGGTTATAGAGGATAGTCTTTGCGAGTGTACCCTCAGTGTTCAGCTCGTCAAGGAAGTGTGACATAGCCTTCGCTGTCGTGAACTCGCCGATAGAGTCGAAGCCTGTATCAGGACCGAGCTGCGCAAACATCTTGGAGTTGTTGTTGCGGATAGCGCCATAGTGATACTGCTGTGTCCAGCCTGAAGCATAGTCCATCTTGCCCTGAGCCTTCAGGTAAGCATGCTTGTACTTGCGCTGCTCCTCTACTGTAGGTGTAGTGCCGGCTAGAGCCTTCGCCATGATTGCATCAATCTCCGCGTCAGTGTATGGCTCGTCATAGAACTCCTCTATACCGTGGTCAGAGAGTCTGCAGCCCATAGAGTCGAAGAAATCGTGACGCTTCTGGAGAGCCTCGTTGAGCGACGCGAAGTCCTTGATGTCCACATCAGCCACCTCAGCGAGTTTCTCGATATAAGCCTTCCATGTCGCGGCCTCGATATTCATGCCAGCGTCAGGACGCCATGTAGGGAGCATACGTGTCTTCGCCGTAGGGTCTGCCTTCACAGCCTTGTGCCACTCGAGAGAGTCTGCCGGATCGTCTGTAGTGCAGACAATCTCAACATTGTAGTGTTCCATCATTCCGCGTGGGCAGAATTTCGGATCATTCTTGATCATGTCGTTACACTTGTCGTAGATTTCCTTGGCGTTCTCTGGATTGAGAGTCTCCTCTATGCCAAAAGCTGTCTTCAGCTCAAGGTGTGTCCAGTGGTAGAGAGGATTGCGGAATGTATAAGGCACAGTCTCTGCCCACTTCTCGAACTTCTCCCAGTCTGTAGTGTCCTTGCCTGTACAGAAGCGCTCGTCGATGCCGTTTGAACGCATTGCGCGCCACTTGTAGTGGTCGCCCATGAGCCAAATCTGCGCAATAGAGTCAAACTTCTTGTTCTCGGCTACCATCTGCGGGATAAGGTGGCAGTGATAGTCAATAATAGGCATCTTCGCCGCATGATTGTGGTAGAGGTCTTTCGCTGTTTCGGTTTCGAGAAGGAAATCCGGGTCGTTGAACTTTTTCATAATTCCTTAAGGTTTTTATTTTTATTTGTTTGTTTTGATGTTTTCTGTATATG
>JAIDEM010000069.1 GCA_029054825.1 Prevotella sp.
ACTTCTGCCATTGGCAAAGGCAGGCCTCCTGACGCATGACATAAGCGTGAAAGCCATAACGGGTTCCACAGGAGCGGGCCAGAAGCCGGGATCTACGACACATTTCTCGTGGCGTAACAACAATTTCTCTGTCTATAAGCTTTTCACTCATCAGCATTTGCACGAGATTTGCCAAACGCTCAATGACCTTCGCCCTGATTCCGCGCCGAAAGTCGTCGATACACTGGAGGAAGGGTTTGAGGCAGAAGGTATAACGATAGACTTCATCCCTTATCGCGGCGATTTCTCACGCGGCATATTCTGTACGGATGTCGTTACCCTTGACAAGGCTGTCGAGGAAGGAGAAATTACGACACTCTACAAGGAATTTTTCAAGGACTCCGCTTTTACGCACTATTCAGACAAGGCTCCAGACCTGAAGCAGGTCGTGAATACCAACAAGGCCATAGTCCATGCCGATGTCTTCGGAAGGAAAATCGTCGTGACATCAGTGATAGACAATCTCTTGAAGGGAGCTGTCGGGCAAGCTGTGCAGAATATGAATATAATGTTCGGTCATGACGAGCGGACTGGACTCTGTCTGAAAGCCTCCGCTTTCTGATAACGGTATATGGCAGGATGGGACTCCTATCCTGCCTTTTTTGCAATGATGACGTTTCAGGAGAACATCTTCGTTGTAACGGTTTTTAATGAAATGTGTGCCCGGAATGAAGGGCTCGTAATCTGTAAAATATCATATTATGGAACTATTTGACGTTTATCCGCTTTTCGACATAGCGATAGAGAAGGGCAGAGGTTGCCGTGTATGGGACGATAAGGGCGATATGTATCTCGACCTTTACGGAGGTCATGCCGTCATCTCCATAGGACATGCTCATCCGCATTATGTAGAGGCCATCAGCCAGCAGGTAGCAAAGCTCGGCTTCTACTCCAATTCCGTGCAGAATCCGTTACAGAAGGAATTCGCACGACGCTTGGGTAAGGCGTGCGGATATGATGACTACCAGCTTTTTCTCATAAACTCCGGGGCAGAGGCAAACGAGAATGCCCTCAAACTCGCGTCTTTCCATAATGGACGAACACGTGTCCTCTCTGTGGAAAAGGCGTTCCACGGCCGTACCTCACTTGCCGTAGAGGCAACTGACAATCCAAAAATCATCGCTCCGATAAATGCCAATGGTCATGTGACATACCTTCCTGTAAACGACCTTGAGGCGTGGGAGAAGGAACTCTCAAAGGGTGATGTCTGCGCAGTCATCATAGAGTGTATACAGGGAGTAGGAGGTATCCGCATGATTACCAAGGAGTTTTATGCAGGGCTTCGTGCATTGTGCACGAAATACGATACCGTCCTCATCTGCGATGAGATACAGTGCGGATACGGCCGTTCCGGCAAGTTCTTTGCACATCAGTGGCTTATGGACAGCAAGGCGGATGCTCCGGATATCGTTACCATAGCAAAGGGAATATGCAACGGCTTCCCTATGGGTGGCGTGCTCATAGCCCCGAAGTTCAAGCCTGTCTACGGTCAGCTTGGCACGACATTCGGCGGAAACCATCTTGCCTGCGCCGGTGCCATTGCCGTCCTTGACGTCTTGGAGGAAGAGAATCTTGTGGAAAATGCGGGGAGAGTAGGGGAATACCTCATGACACGCCTGAAAGGCATGCAGGAAGAGTGTCCACATATCGTGGATGTCCGTGGGCGTGGACTGATGATAGGTATCGAACTGGATATTCCTTACAAGGAGCCGCGTACACGTCTCGTGAAGGAGCAACACTGCTTCACAGGTTGCTCTGGAACCAATGTAATACGTCTTCTGCCTCCTCTGTGCATCACGCAGCAGGACGCTGACGACTTTATCGAACGTCTGAAAGCAGTATTATGAGAATCTCGGTAATAGGTGCAGGTAATATGGGCGGAGCCCTTGCCAAAGGTTGGGTGAAGGCATCGCGCGACGGCGAACAGCTTGACATCACGGTGACGGCACATACGCAGAGGTCACTTGACAGAATCAGCGCAGGCTTTCCTGAGCTGTGCTGCACTCTTGACAACAAGAAGGCTGTGGCAGAGGCCGATGTCGTGGTGCTTGCAGTAAAGCCGTGGATGGTAAAGGCTGTCATGGATGATATCGCTTCGGGAGAAAGTCTTGACGGCAAGATATTCGTCTCCGTTGCCGCTAATGTACTTCCGGCAGATTTGAAGGCGATGATGCCGGGATGCAAGGCGCATATCTTCTATGTCATGCCTAACATCGCGGCAGAGTACAGGCAGAGCATGACATTCATCTCTCCGGCAGACGATGTCACGGAAGATAAGATAGATATGGTGCAGAGACTGTTCTCTCTTGTCGGTATGGCACAGATATGCGAAGTGAAGACCCTGTCTGCGGGAAATATGCTTGCAGGATGCGGTATCGCATACGTAATGCGCTTCCTCCATGCCATGATGCAGGGTGGAGTGGAACTCGGACTGTACCCTGCCGATGCACAGCAGATTGCACAGCAGACAATGATGGGAGCCGTGACAGTGTTGCGCGAATCGGGCTTGCATCCTGAGGCGGCAATAGACAAGGTGACTACTCCTGGCGGACTTACCATCAGGGGACTCAACGAACTTGACCATGCAGGTTTCACGTCTGCCGTGATACGATGTCTCAAGGCAGGAATGAAATAAGGCGGACATACTGCATGTTATAGACATTCACCCATATACATTATTTATATATAGCAAGTGGAAAGAATTGTGGTAAAAGTGGGCTCTAATGTGCTCACAACCGATAAAGGCAAGCTCAATGTCACGCGCCTGTCGGCTCTCGTTGACCAGATAGCGTGGCTGAAGGAGCACCGCTACGAGGTGATACTCGTCTCTTCCGGCGCCGTGGCGTGTGGCCGCAGCGAACTGAAGGTGGAGTATGCCCTTGACTCCGTGGAGCAACGCCAGCTGTATTCTGCCATAGGACAGGTGAAACTCATAAACCATTATTACGACCTTTTTCGTGAATATGGCATACATATCGGTCAGGTGCTGACGATGAAGGAAAATTTTGAAGAGGGCGAGCAATACGACAACCAGCGAGCATGTATGGAAGTGATGCTCGATAACGGGGTAATCCCGATTGTCAACGAGAATGATACCGTGAGCGTTACAGGACTCATGTTCCCGGACAATGACGAGCTTGCGGGACTGATAGCTAAGATGATGGGCGCGAAGACGCGTGTCTTGCTGTCGAATATTGACGGAATATATGCCGGAGACCCTTCGGAACCGTCGTCAGAAGTGATACGCCTTGTACGCCCGGACGACTGCATCGACGAGTATATACAGACATCCAGGAGTTCGGCAGGCCGTGGTGGAATGGAGTCAAAATATCATACAGCACAGTCTGCCGCGGCAGAAGGTATACGTGTGATAATAGCCAACGGCAACCGTGACAATATCCTGCCAGGTGTGCTGACTTGTCCTGAGGATATTATCCATACGGAATTTGTCCCGAGAAAATAGGGGATGCTCAGAGAATAAAACACCTACATACCCTTAGACGAAACTTACATCAAAGAAAATCGGCATTTGTCAGACTTATGAACTCAATTTTTCAGATAACAAAAGATGCCAGCTACACTATTGCCGGCATAAGTGACGAGCGGCGCAACACGATTCTTACCCGTATTGCTGATGCTGTTGTGGCAAACGCCGCGACGCTTCTTGAGGCCAACGGCAAGGATCTTGAGCGCATGGAACTGGATAATCCTCTCTATGACAGACTGCAACTTACACAGAGCCGCCTCGAGAATATCGCGGCGGATATGCGCAACGTGGCACAGCTGGAGTCTCCTTTGGGGAAGGTGACTAACGGACGCACGCTGGACAACGGACTCTACATTCGCCGTGTTTCCGTACCTTTCGGTGTTATCGGTGTAATCTATGAGGCACGCCCTAATGTCTCCTTCGATGTCTTCTCCCTGTGTCTCAAGTCGGGAAATGCCTGTGTCCTGAAGGGAGGAAAGGATGCAGAATGCTCCAACCGTGCCATAGTCGCCCTCATCAAACAGGTGCTGGAGGCTGAAGGCGTTAATCCTGACATAATAAATATGCTCCCCGTGACCCACGAGGCTACGGCGGAGATGCTCAATGCCGTGGGGTATATCGACCTCTGCATACCACGAGGAGGCAAGAGCCTCATAGAGTTTGTCCGCGACAATGCCCGTGTGCCGGTCATCGAGACTGGCGCTGGAGTGGTCCATACATACTTTGACAAGGACGGTGACCTGGAGAAAGGTAAGGCGATAGTGGATAACGGCAAGACACGGCGCGTCTCCGTATGCAACGCCCTTGACTGCCTTCTTGTGCACAGCAGCCGTCTCGAAGACCTCAAAGAGCTGCTTTCGCCCATGATGGGGCGCGTACATTATTATGCAGACAGCCGTGCCGCCGCTTATCTCAACTCTGCGATACTCTGTGCAGACGATGACTCTTCCGTTTATGGCAAGGAGTGGATGGACTATAAACTGAGTATCAAGACTGTAGACTCCATGGAAGAAGCCCTGACACATATACGCAAGTACAGTTCGGGACACTCGGAGGCCATCGTGACAGAGAATAAGGATACTGCCGAGATGTTCCGCCAACAGGTCGATGCCGCCTGTGTCTATGTCAATGCTCCGACATCGTTTACTGACGGAGCACAGTTCGGGCTCGGTGCGGAAATAGGCATATCAACGCAGAAACTCGGACCGCGCGGACCGATGGCGTTGGCTGAAATGACGACATACAAGTGGCTCATAGACGGCAACGGTCAGACAAGATCATGACCGAAGGACACTGGCTGTGACACCTTTGCTGTCAGCATACTGATAAATTTCACTCACATACTTATTCTGATATGAGAAGTTTTGTAAATCCACAAGACCTCGGCGACCTTCAGAAGGCCATGCAGGAGGCATTCGAAATCAAGAACAATCGTTTCAAGTACCAGCATCTCGGCAAGAACAAGACCCTGATGATGATATTCTTCAATAACTCTTTGCGTACACGCCTTTCTACACAGAAGGCAGCAATGAACCTCGGCATGAATGTCATCGTGCTCGATGTCAATGCCGGAGCATGGAAACTCGAGACGGAGCGCGGAGTGATTATGGACGGTGACAAGGCCGAACACCTTCTTGAGGCTATCCCCGTGATGGCTTGCTACTGCGACATGATAGGCGTGCGCTCTTTTGCAGGGCTCTCAGACCGTGAATATGACTATGCGGAGACTGTCCTGAACCAGTTCATCAAGTATAGCGGAAAGCCCGTGTTTGCCATGGAAACCGCTACGGTACACCCTTTGCAGGCATTCGCAGACCTTATCACGATGGAGGAGTCGTGGGCAAAGGACAACGGATATGGCCTTGACAGTTTTGACTTTAACCACAAGAAGATGAAGGCTGTGCTCACCTGGGCTCCTCACTGCCGTGCCCTGCCGCAGGCTGTGCCTAACTCTTACGCGCAGTGGATGCTGGCCGCTCCTGATGTCGAACTTGTGGTGACTCATCCTCATGGATATGAGCTTGACCCGAAATTCCTGGAATATACCAATCCTGCCACAGGCGAAGTGCGACGTGCGGTCGTGGAGTATGACCAGCGCAAGGCTTTTGAGGGCGCGGATTTCATATATGCCAAGAACTGGTCATGCCCAGGTGTGACCGCTCCTGCCGACTATGGCAAGATTCTCTCCAAGGACATGTCCTGGACAGTGGATGCTGAACATATGTCATGGACCGACAACGGCAAGTTCCTTCATTGTCTCCCTGTACGTAGGGGACTGATAGTCACTGACGATGTCATCGAGTCGGAAAATTCACTGGTGATTCCCGAAGCCGCCAACCGTGAGATATCATGTTCGGTGGTCATCAAGCGAATGCTTGAGGCTCTCTGACACGCACAGTCGTACATAATTCCATCGGAATCTTTGCCTGTTTAAGCCGATTTGTGCCGAGTATTGTATGGATGTCTCGTATTTTCGTGCTTTATTCCTTTAGCAAGGACATGCTTTTTCTCCGTCTCCTCCTGTGTTTTCCGTTGTGCGAAACACAGGAGGAGACGTTTTTTGTATCCCTTTTCCTACATCAGCGTGCCTTCCCGCTCTGTGTGCGATGAGGATATGCTTTCCTATAGGTGACCCTTTTGCGTCCAAAAGGTGACCTTTCACCTTGTCAACCGTGACCTTTCACCAGTTGAACCGTGACCTTTCACCAGTTGAATCGTGACCCTTTTCCCGTTGAGTCTTTCGCTTCTTTCCGTCCCCTTCCGTCCCTCTTCCTTTCACCCCGTCCATCTTTGCATTTTCATCCGTCCTTTATAATATATAATAATGTGTGCCCGCTTTGCATTACTGATTTAAATCAACAACTGTTATGTTTTCGTGTATTTTCCTGAAAAAATCCGTGCGATGTCTTGTGTATGTCGTGA
>JAIDEM010000007.1 GCA_029054825.1 Prevotella sp.
GGTCAATCTCCTCAGAGCACATCCCTAAAACCCTAAATACTTACAATTATGGAAATTAAGAAAGTAGGACTCGCAAGCGACCATGCTGGCTACCCATTGAAGAAATTCGTTGAGCAGTATCTTGAAGACAAAGGCTATCCTGTACAGGACTACGGCTGCTGGAGTGATACAAGTGTTGATTACCCAGACTATGCTCACGCTCTCGCCGAGGGCATAGAGGACGGTATCTGCAACGTCGGTATCGGTATCTGCGGCTCTGGAGAAGGTATGGCAATAGCTCTCAACAAGCATCAGGCTGTACGCGCAGGTCTCGCTTGGTGTCCAGAAGTTGCAGGGCTATGCCGTCAGCACAATGATGCCAATGTCATTGTACTCCCAGGACGCTTCCTCAACAATAACGAAGCTGAAAAGATTCTTGACACATTCTTCAAGACAAATTTTGAAGCAGGTCGCCATCAGCGTCGTGTAGAGAAGATATCTGGAAAATTCAAGCTCGTATTTGATAAATAACAATCAGCCTTCTTTTCGTATCTCCAAATGTCCGAATGTTTTTACATTCATGTAAGGATGATATAAGAAGAAGATACACACTAAAGAAGTCCACAATGCAATTCCAATAAGCATTGTGGACTTCTTTTATATTCTGTACTATTATACACCACTATAATATTACAGAGGACTTTTCTGAATGCGTCCTATCTTAACACCATATATTTCCGCAACATGGCGAAGCTGCTTCTCATAGTAAAATGCAATACTGCCAACAAATGAAACTGGCAAATCAAGACGGTCATAAGGAAGAATATTTTTCTCAAAGAAAGCTGAAATGTTTTCTGTAACAATATCTGCTACATTGCTGTTATCCAGATGCCTATATACAAAAGGAGACAACGAGGCAAGCCATCTGTTCGGAAGTGGCTTGCTGTATACATTCTCAATGACACCCATCATATCAATCTCAAATTCCCTCTCAAACTCTGATCTGATTTCTCTCAACAAAGGATTCTTGTATAATGCATTTATAAACCTTTTTCCAAGAACCGCCCCTGAGCCTTCATCTCCAAGCACATAACCAAGCGCAGGAGTCTGAGAGACAATTTCCCTACCATTCCAAAGACAGGAGTTGGCACCTGTGCCAAGGATACATGCAATACCCTCGCTATTACCACATACCGCCTTGGCAGCCCCTATAATATCACTGCCGACAATAATGTTCGCGGCCCCCCTAAAGACCCTCTTCAGACAACGCTCCATCTTCGGGGAAGAGTGAGGCAGACAACCGCTCCCATAGAATTCCACTACTGAAATACAATGTACATCAAAATACTCTGAAGCCAATTCCCGAAGCACATTTTCTATCTCCGGCTCTGATACATGGATCGGATTCAACCCCATTGTAGTATATTTTGCAATACATACATCATCGTCACGTAACACCCAGTCTACTTTTGTGCTACCGCCATCAGCCAATAATATCATCCTTTTATATTTATTTTACCATTATTATTTCTGCAAAAATAACAAAAATACACATAAGTCACAATAGATTACAAATATTTTTTTGTAACTTTGCAAAATATTAAGTTATACGACATTTGAGACAATACACGAAAACACGAAACATAAAATGCAAATGCAATATATGAAAATACGATTTCTCATACTGTTCATGATGTTGGCAACAGCATTACCATCCGGTGCGGTATTGAAGGAGAAAGACCTCACTCAAACTTTGTCCATACTACGCCACGAGCTGGAAAAAGCGCATAACGACCTTGGAGAAGAACAAAAGCGTTTGACTGAAATCAGCGACAAGATGCGCAAACAGATCATGGAAACCATGAGCCGTGCCAATCAAAATGCGCTGATGCTATACTCACAAAAGCCTGATTTCGTATTTGACCTTACATATGCCTGCCATGAGGCTACCGACCAATACAACAAGTTCCATAAAGATGTATTGCCATTCCGCCAATGGGTAAACCAGTCCAATGTCGAAGTGGCACGTTATGATTCCCTGATACAGAGTCTCTCGACGATGCCAGTCATGATGCTTGACGATAGAGCCAAGATAGACCGTAATGTATGCTTGACCCTGGCCGTCAATATACGACGTATGGTACTTGAGAATTCCCAGACACTACAAGAGTATATGAGATATTATCAGATGTCCGAAACCCATCTGAAGAATCTCAACGATTATGCCCTGAAAAGATATAGCGACATACAGAACAACATCTTCCGAAACGGCGATGAAAATTACCTGACCATAATCAGCAATCTCGGCAGCCATATTACCAGCACCAAGCTTACTGTTGAGGATAAGTATACAACAGACAAGAAAGTAAGGTCACAGTGGGATGCAGGAGTCATCGGCTTTCTTTTCGGCGCAATAATCATCTATGGCATCATAGCGGTCATACTCAATCAGATTGTCATGCGTCTCATTGTGACACGCCTGATGCACAGAGGCATGTTCAATGATAATATAAAGACGAAATTCTTCGCCAAGCGCGCCTGCATCATAATGACAACAACCGTCGTCACTTTTGCTGTCATACTGAATATTGTCAGTGCTGTCATGGAACAGAACTTTATCCTCATGGCAAGCAACCTGCTCACACAGTTCGCATGGCTCATGAGCGTAATACTAATCTCCATACTTATAAGGGTAGAGAGCGAGCGTACAATGAAGACATTCTTCATATACCTGCCGTTACTGTTTATGGGGTTCATAGTCATTGCCTTCAGAATAGTGCTGATACCCAATGATCTCGTCAACCTTTTCCTTCCGCCATTGCTCCTCGTCTGCATGGTCTGGCAAGGATACACACTGCGTAAATACCGCAAGCTTGTACAGAAAAGCGATAGCTATTTCGCACTGATTTCGCAGATGGTTTTCATCATGTCGGTAATCTGTTCATGGATCGGATATACACTTCTATCCGTACAGATACTCATTTGGTGGATAATGCAACTCACATGTATTCTCTCCATCACCTGCCTGAAAGACTGGTACTCGGGATTTGCAAAGCGCAAGCACATTGACACCATGCCTATCACGAAGACATGGTTCTACTACTTCTTCACGAAAGTCATTACACCGACAGCTGCAGTAGCATCATTCCTGCTGAGTATATACTGGGCAGCGGAAGTGTTCAACCTGACAGACATGACACGGAAGATATTCCTTGAAAAGTTCATCAATTCCGAGAATTTCGTGGTATCTCTCAACAGCATATCCATTGTCATCATACTGTGGTTTGTCTTCAGCTACCTCAACTTTATGATGAAGTCTCTGGTACGCTACCACTATGATAAGATTGACCGTCAGAATGCAGAGAACCGCTCCGTGATGTTTGTAAATGTCATTCAGGTAGTTATACTGGGAGCATGGTTTCTTATATCACTTGCCATTTTCCATGTCTCCAACGGATGGCTCGTGGTCATCTCCGGAGGTTTCTCCACAGGCATCGGCTTTGCATCCAAGGACATCATCGAGAACATATATTACGGCATATCACTCATGGCCGGCCGTATACGAATCGGCGACCTCATCGTCTGTGACGGCACACGTGGCAAGGTGAAAAGCATATCATATACATCAACAATGATTGAAGCCGTCGACGGCTCTGTCATAGCATTTACGAACTCTCAGCTTTTCACCAAAAACTACAAGAACCTCACCCACAACCATGGATTCGAAGTGTCTGTAGTAGAGGCAGGCATTGCATACGGAACAAGTGTTGACCTTGCCCGCAAACTTATAGTAGATGCGGTCTCTGCACTGCCATGCGTAGACAAGACCAACGGACATACAGTCAGCGTATTGCTCAAAGAACTTTCAGACAGCTGCGTGACACTCAAGATTGTCAGCTGGGTAAATGCACAGACTGCGGCAGCAGACAATTGCACAATCCTGGAATGCGTATACAACACACTCAACAAGAACAATATCGAGATACCGTTCCCACAACGCGACATACACATTATTCCTGTAGAATGAAATATATTGTATCCATAATACTCGCATATACTTTCTCGCTGGCAATGCATGCCGATGACCTTTCCATCACATCGGACAGCATTGTCGTAAATGAGTTACGCAAGGAAGGTGTCACATTCTCCCACGATAATGATGTCAAACTGCTCATGACAGGCCAGGAGAAATTTGACGATATGTTTGAAGCCATACGCAATGCCCGTCAGTCCGTACATCTGGAGTATTTCAATTTCAGGAACGATTCCATCGCCATGCTCCTTTTTGACATATTGGCAGAAAAAGCAAAAGAAGGCGTAGAGATAAGAGCGCTGTATGACGCATTCGGCAATTCGTCAAACAACCAGCCACTGAAAGCCAAACATATCAAGGCCCTCCGTGAGCGTGGAATACAGATTTACGAATTTGACCCTATAAAGTTCCCGTGGCTGAACCATATATTCGGCCGTGACCACCGCAAGATTGTCGTCATCGATGGCGAGATAGCCTATACTGGCGGCATGAATGTCGCCGACTATTACATCAAGGGAACTCCTGCAGTAGGTGCTTGGAGAGATATGCACTGTCGCATTGTAGGCTCCGAAGTCAATACCCTTCAGAAGATATTCCTCCGTGCATGGCACAAGGTAACTGGCGAGATTATCGTCGACAGAAAATACTTCAATGCCGCAAAAAGAGACCGCTCATACGGAGGCATTTCCCTAAAAGGCAACATGATGTGTGGCATTGTTAACCGCGAGCCACATCTATCGCCAAAAGCCGTAAGGCAGTTCTATCAGCACGCACTGGATGCGGCACAGGACACGATACGACTTATAAACCCCTACCTCACCCTCATCCCTAAAATCAAGAAAGCCATTGTACGCGCCGTGAAAAGAGGTGTCGTTGTGCAAATCATGGTTGCAGAACCAAGCGACATCCCCCTTACACCCGACTGCGTATTCTACAACATCAACAAATTGCAGAAGAAAGGATGCCAGATTTGGGTATACCAGCCAGGATTCCATCACACAAAAGTAATAATGGTTGACGGAAAATTCTGCACAGTAGGCTCGACAAACCTTGATGCAAGAAGCCTGAAATGTGATTATGAGGAGAATGTCGCCATCATCGATAAGAGAATAACAAAGCAATTGTCAGACATGTTCGACCGCGACAAGAAAGATTCATTCCAACTCACAGAAGGGACTTATAAGAAATGGAGAACCCCCTGGCAACGATTCCGCGGATGGTTTGCACACATATTGAGTCCTTTCCTCTAAAAAAACTAACTGTCATGAAACTTACAATAAACAGCATTGATACGATTCACGATACAGCACGTGAATTCATCAACAACATCGGCAACCATCGGGTCCTTGCATTTTATGGAAAGATGGGAGCAGGAAAGACAACATTCACTAAAGCCGTCTGCGAGGCTCTTGGCGTGGAAGATGTCATCACCTCACCAACATTCGCCATAGTCAACGAGTATACTGCCGGTAACGGTGAGCCTATATATCATTTTGACTTCTATCGTATAAAAAAACTTGAAGAAGTCTACGACATGGGCTATGAGGACTATTTCTACAGCGGACATCTATGTATCATGGAATGGCCAGAACTCATCGAAGACATTCTACCTGACGACACTCTGCGTATCACCATAGAGGAGAATGACGACGGCACACGCACCATATCATTCTGATGCCACAAAAAGGAGCAATGTTGCCATGCGTCACCAGCCACAACATATCGACAACACCTTAAAACTATAACACTATGCTGAGATCTTCTGTCAAATATATCCATCTCCAAGAGACGGATTCCACAAACAACTACCTTCGTAAGTATTCAAACGAGAAAGGAAAAGAAATGACTGTTGTAAAGGCAGAATACCAGACTGCCGGAAAAGGTCAAGGCACGAATGTATGGGAAAGCGAGGCAGGAAAGAACCTGCTTTTCAGTGTACTCACCCACCCCACAACCGTTCCTGCCAACAGACAGTTTATCCTCTCTATGGCCATAGCCCTTGCCGTAAAGGATACCCTGCACCATATCATAGGAGATGTACAGATCAAATGGCCTAACGACATCTACTGGCACGGTCACAAGATGGGGGGAATACTGATAGAGTGCACCCTCTCAGGCGGCATGGTTAAAGACTGTATCATGGGAGTCGGCATAAATGTCAATCAGGAAAAATTCACCAATCAGGAAAAACATCCCCTTTCCCTTATACATGTCGTACACCGCAAGACCAATCGTGAAGTCCTGCTTCACGACATCATACACAATCTTCATGACTATCTGAGTAGAATCGAGCACAAGCAATATGATTTCATACTGGCAGAATACGAACAATCTCTTTACAGAGGACGCGGCTACCACCAGTACAGGGATTCCAATGGAGTATTCATGGCACGTTTCATATCCATAGACCCGACTGGGCACATAAACCTCAGAGACGATGATGGAATGCTCAGAACATACGCATGCAAGGAAGTTGAGTTTCTTGATGAATAGCATTGCTCCATTTTATAAATTATGAAACAACAAAGGATATACAACAAAAATAGAATAGAATAACAATGGCAAGATTCAAACGTATTTTACTTAAGCTCTCAGGCGAAAGTCTTGCAGGAGAGCAGAAGCAAGGCATCAATGTAGAACGTCTTAACGACTACGCCCGCCAGATTAAGGAGATAGCAGAGACAGGTGTACAGATAGGCATCGTCATCGGAGGAGGAAATATCTTCCGCGGACTTTCCGGTGCAGGAAAAGGCTTCGACCGTGTCAAAGGCGACCAGATGGGCATGTGTGCAACGGTTATCAATTCACTGGCTCTATCCAGTGCCCTTGGTGCTATCGGCCAGAAAAACAGAGTCCTTACAGCTATACGCATGGAACCAATCGGTGAGTTTTACTCAAAATGGAAAGCCATTGAAGCTATGGAAAACGGAGAAGTCGTCATTATGTCAGGCGGCACAGGCTCTCCTTATTTCACAACAGACACTGGTTCATCCCTTAGAGGCATAGAGATTGAGGCAGATGTCATGCTCAAAGGAACACGAGTTGACGGCATATATACCGCTGACCCGGAAAAAGACCCTACTGCAACAAAGTTCCACGACATCACATATTCCGACGTCATAGCAAAGGGACTGAAAGTAATGGACATCACGGCAACAGCCATGTGCATGCAGAACGACCTCCCTATCTATGTATTCAATATGGACATTCTCGGTAATCTTAAGAAAGTCATCGATGGTGAGGAAATAGGAACACTTGTACATAACTGATATGTTTTTACAGCTGTTGGTTTTTGTTTTTTTAGCTACTGTGGTCGAGTGCCATGCAATAAGAATCAAAAACCAACAACCCAAAACACAATCACCAACGACACTATGAAATACAATCATATAAGAACTATAACTACAGCTATAATATCATTACTGACTGTAGCTGCCTTTTCCATCCCTGCCAAACGTGTATGGCGGACAGCACAACTTGCCAATGGAACCGCCATCGAAGTCATGCTTGTCGGTGACGAGAATGGCCATTGGTATATAGATAAAGACGGGAAAGCCCTTGCCAAAGACAAAGAGGGCAAGCTGTATTACCTTACAACCGAACAGGCCGAAGCAAGAAAATCGACACGCATCCAACGCGTAAACAAGAATAATGCGCGAAGGACAAGCCAGCGGAAATCCTGTCAGGCAGAGGCATCTAACGGCAAGAAAAAGACATTTGGAGTCCCCACTACTCTCATTGGCGAGAAGAGAGGTCTGGTGATACTTGTCAACTTCTCTGACAAAGCATTCTTACCTAAGAACACCCAGGATGTATTCAATGAACGCTTCAACAAGGAAGGATACAACGCCCCAGGATACATCGGTTCCGTACACGACTATTTTCACGACCAGTCATACGGTCTCTTTGACCTCTCTTTCGATGTCATAGGTCCTGTTACAGTGAGCAAGCCACACAGCTACTACGGCAGTAACGATGATTATGGCGATGATCTGCACCCGTGTGGACTTGTCATTGAGGCACTGAAACTTGTGGACAACACCGTCAACTTTGCAGACTACGACTGGGATGGTGACGGAGAGGTTGATCAGGTGTTCATAATATATGCCGGCACTGGTGAAGCATCCAGCGACATAGCAGACGATATCTGGCCACATGAGTGGGTTTTGTCTGAAGGACAGGCCAGAGGCGATGGAAGCGGTGCACAGGTTATGGATGGTGTGAAGATAGACACTTACGCCATGTCCTGTGAACTTGGTGACGCCCAGACAATCGACGGCATAGGTACTGCATGTCATGAATTCTCACACTGCCTTGGATACGCTGACCTGTATGACACCGATTATTCCGGCGGACAGGGCATGATGAGCTGGGATCTGATGGACTCTGGCTCATACAACGGTCCTAACAATCTTGGGGAAGTACCAGCCGCCTTTACGTCATTCGAACGCTGGTGGGCAGGCTGGCTTGACTTTACCGAACTTACATCGCCGACATACATTACCGACATGCCTGCATTGAACGACAAACCTGTCGCATACAAGATTACTAACGACGCCCACAGAGACGAATACTATATCCTCGAAAACCGTCAGGCAAAACGATGGGACAAATACACTGCTGGTAATGGAAACGGCACTGGACACGGTATGCTGATACTCCATGTAGACTACGACAAGGCAACATGGCAGGAAAATGCACCCAACGATATCGCGTCAAGGCAACGCATGACCTACTTCGCCGCCGACAACAGCTACGGCACACTGGTAAGTCTCGGAAGCGGCATGAAAGCATATTCGGCAACATACGCCCAACTGGCTGGCGACCCGTTCCCTGGTACAAGCGGAAACACCGCATTCACAGACGACACACACCCCGCCGCAACACTGTACAATGCAAATGTCGACGGCTCCAGATACATGCACAAGCCTGTCACGGATATCACGGAGAGTAGCGATGGACTTATATCGTTCACTTTCATGGGAGGCATACCTGTTCCTGCTATCAGCGATGTCAAAAACATCACTTCCAACAGTTTCACCGCAACATGGTCTGAGGTAAAAGGTGCTGACAGCTACACACTTAAAGCCTATCCTTACACCACTCCTGCCATAGAAGGAGCAACGTTGCTTAGCACTACATTCAGCTACGATGTAACATCAGACGGCAACACCGACATCTCCAGCAAGATGACTGATGACTGGAGCGGAGCAAAACTCTATGAGTCTCCCTACGGCATCAAGATTGGGAACAGCAAGAACGTCGCACACTATATCATGACGCCTACAGTATCTCCAGCATCAGGACATATCACCATCTACACGGAGACTAAGCAGTACTCCCAAGACAGCAAAAACATAATTGCCTACCTTGCAGACCCAGACACAAAGCAGACCTTGACCAGGACAGACGGCACATTCTATGCAAAAGACTTCACTACCGATACGGAAATGAAATCTTCTGCCGTCTCAATGGACTACGGCAACCCATGCCGCATAATGATAGAACCAAGTAAGCGCATCTATCTAAAGAAGATTACCGTCTATGACGGAGACTTCACACTTGAGGAGATAATGGAAGCATCTTCTTCCAAGGCGATGCCTGTACTTGCATCTGCAACAGAGAGCGACGGCACAATCATCATCGAAGGCATCACAGACTGCCACTATACCCTCACTGGACTCACTGCACCGCAATACCGATTCATGGTGAAAGCCACTGTAGACGGCAAAGACTCCAACTGGAGCACAGCAAAGACAGTTACACTGGCTGGGACAGGGATTACATCCATACTGACAGGAGACAACACCGCCGGACACTGCTACTACAGCATCGACGGGCGCAACCTCGGAACCGACAAGTCACGGTTGAAACCTGGCATCTATCTGTTTGACAAAAAGAAGGTTATCATCAATAAATAAGGTCAAATGGTATTGCATGTAACGAAGTGAATGGCTCACATTCCATACATTTCCAATAAAAAAAATGACATGTGTGTACTGAGAAGATATCATTAACATATTTTCAGGTACACACATGTCGTTTTTATCCTTTTATTACAACAATACACTCATTCTTCTTGATACACATCAATGTTTTAACATTACAAGTGCTTATTTACTACATTTTCAATGTGGTTTATAAAATATTTTAACTAATTTTGCACTCAAATTATAACACAAAAAAAATAAAGACTATACAGGCAAAGGAAATGCATATATAATATATAGGTAACATGGATATACCTATCATGACTTTATTACAACACTAAACCCTTTATTTTTTATAATAATTCAATTTTTATCACTTACAAACAAAGTTATGCAGAAAAGATTTTTCTTTCTGGTTGCCGCAGTAATGATGATGGTATCATCAGCTATGGCACAGGTAACAACTTCTGGCATTAACGGTAAGGTCACACTGCAAGCCAACGGTGAGGATATCATCGGTGCGACAGTGGAGGCCGTACATGTGCCATCAGGTACAAAGTACAATGCTGTTACTAATGTTAAAGGTATGTACTCCATTCAGGGTATGCGTGCCGGCGGTCCTTACACCATGACCGTATCTTACATCGGCGCACAGACCAAGAAGTTCGAGAACATCACCCTCCAGCTCGGTGAGTCTTACAACCTTCAGGTATGGCTTGAGGACGACACACAGCAGCTTGGCGAGGTCGTTGTGACAGGACAGGCTGGCATCAACAACACCCGCAACGGTGCCGCACAGTCCATCAGCAGCCGTCAGATTCAGGAGTTGCCAAGCATCAACCATAGTGTCGCAGACATCGCACGCATAAACCCGTTCGTAAAGGTTTCTGAAGGTGGCGCAATGTCTATCGCTGGCTCAAACAACCGCTACAACGCCATCCAGATTGACGGTGCTATGTCTAACGACGTCTTCGGCCTGACAGCAAACGGCTCTAACGGCGGACAGGCAGGCACACAGCCTTTCTCTATGGAGACCATCGAGCAGCTTCAGGTATCTATCGCTCCATTTGACGTTCGCCAGTCAGGATTTTCCGGCGGTGCCATCAACGCCATCACAAAGTCTGGTACAAACGACTTCCACGGAAGCGTTTACACATACTTCCAGAACGGTGACCTCGTGGGCGACAAGTACCAGAAGCACGACAAGTCTGGCGACTCTGAGGACTACGGCAAGATGACCGACTACACTATCGGCGCTACTCTCGGTGGTCCTATCGTTAAGGACAAGCTGTTCTTCTTCGCTAACTTCGAGCGCACAAGCAAGGAGTATGACAACGCATTCTCTGTAGACAACGGCATGTCTAAGGTAGACTTCAACATTGCAAACGAGATTCTCGGTATCGTCAAGAACCGCGCCGCTCAGTATGGTGTAAACTATCACGGTACGCTCGGCACACCGAAAGAGTACACATACTCTGACAAGGTAGGCTTAAAACTCGATTGGAACATCAACAACCGCAACCATGCTTCACTGCGCTGGAGCTTCGTTGACGCAAAGAAGAGCAACAACACAACAACAGCTTCTAATCTCCGTACCAACGATTACGCTTACGATTTCGTCTCAAAGACAAACTCTCTCGTATTCGAGCTCCAGAGCCGCATCGGCAAGAACTGGAACAACGAGTTCCACGCAAGCATGATCAACGTGCGCGACAAGCGTAACCCAGGTGACCCATTCCCTATGATTCAGATTGCACACGTAGGCGACGGAACTCTCCAGATTGGTAACGAGCGTTCTTCTATGGTAAACGGCCTCAATCAGGATATCTATACCTTGACAGACAACCTCACATTGTCTCTCGGTCGTCACGCCATCACTCTCGGTACACATGACGAGCTCTATAAGTTCGGCAACCTCTTCTGCCAGGATGCATACGGCACTTTCTATTACAATTCCGTAGACGATTTCAAAAACGGCATCATCAATCAGTATCGTTATAGTCAGGGTGTGAACGAGCGCAGATGGATTCCTGAATACAGTGGTGCCCAGCTCGGCTTCTACATCCAGGACAAGTGGGATGTAACAAACAACTTCCAGCTCACATACGGTATCCGTGCTGATCTTCCTATCATGCTTGATACTCCAGAAGAGAACGTAGACTTCAACAATTGGGCTAAGAACCACGGCTATGATCTCCGTACTAACCAGAAGATAGCTGTCAAGCCTATGTGGTCTCCACGTCTCGGCTTCCGTTGGGATGTCCTCAACAACCGTAGCCTCGTGGTTCGTGGCGGTGTAGGTATCTTCACAGGCCGTGTCCCTTATGTATGGCTTTCTAACAGCTTCTCCAATGCCGGTGTAAGCCAGTTCTCATACAACTCAAACTATGACCGTGCAAACCTCTCTAAAATAGAGAACATATACAGTCCTGACCAGAGCCAGAACCTTGCGAATATCGGCATCACTCCTTCTGCGCCAGCATTTAAGGATCAGACTATCAACGTATTTGACAAAGATTTCAAATTCTCACAGCAGCTCCGCGCCAACCTCGCTGTCGACGCTAAGTTCCTTGGTATCGACTGGACCGTCGAGGGTATCTACTCAAAGACTCTCAACGATATGATGATCGAAAATCTCAAAATCGAAGGCACAGGCAAGACATGGGCTGAGCAGTATGGTGTGACAGGTGACAACCGTCCGATGTTCACTACGATATCAGATGCTGCAAACACCATTCTCTATCTGCGCAACGTATCAAAGGGATATTCATACAATATATCCGTGAAGGCAGAGAAGAATTTCGACTTCGGTCTTGACGTCATGGCAAGCTATACATACGGTAAGTCAAAGACTATCAACAATGGTAGCTCTTCCGTAGCATACTC
Source organism: Prevotella sp. (assembly GCA_029054825.1). GTDB lineage: Bacteria > Bacteroidota > Bacteroidia > Bacteroidales > Bacteroidaceae > Prevotella. Next base: position 12,829 of record JAIDEM010000007.1, read on the forward strand.
TAACTGGGTATACAACTACACTCACGGCAACCCTAACGCCCCTGAACTTGCAAACTCTGCATTCAACGTGCCTCATCAGGTAATGGCTTCCGCTTACTACCACCTCAACTGGAACAACAACCCTGGCCGTACAATAGACAACAAGACAACTATCGGTCTTATCTATACAGGCAACTCTGGCTCACCTTACTCTGTATTTGTTTACGGCGACGTCAACGGTGACGGCGGAAACAACGACCTCATGTATATCCACACAGACTCTGAGATTGACGCTCTCGTAAACAAGGGACTTATGTCTGCAGCTCACGCTGCCAACTACAAGGCATGGCTCGGCAATCAGGACTACATGAGCGAGCACCGTGGCGAGTTCTTCGAGCGCAACGCTGCAAACGAGAAGTGGGAGAACCGTCTTGACCTTCACTTCGACCACAAGCTCGGATTCAAGTGGGGCAAGGATGTACGCTACCTCCAGATTGGTCTCGACATCATCAACTTCACCAACATGCTGAACAAGAAGTGGGGTGCAACACTCTCACAGGGTGGTTACAACTACTACTCTCCGCTCAGCTACAACAAAGGTACTTACACATTCGCACATAACGCTGACTACGATATGCGTTCATGGGACAACTACTACAGCCGCTGGCGTATGCAGCTCTCAGCAAAACTGACATTCTAAACCATACAGGCTCCGCCTGCGCCACACAAAAGGATGTGGGCGGAGCAAGTATCTATAAAAAAATACAATAAGTAAAATCATGAAGAAGATATTCATAACCGCATTGACAGCTGTACTCGCAGTGATGTCAGTAAACGCGCAGTGCAACGAGAAGAAAGGTGCATGCTGCGGTGGTTTCACCCCAAGCTGGTTCGTACAGTTCCAGGGCGGCGTGCAGATGCCTTACACTCCTGGTGACAAGGGCGACCTGCTTTCACCGGCATGGGCAATCAACTTTGGCAGAAACATTACTCCACTTGTCAGCGCACGCATCGGCATTGAGGGTGTAAACTCAAAGGTCTTCAACGCCTATACTGGCGAGAAGGAGAACTTCAAGTATGCAACTGGCTCTTTTGACGCCATGCTCAACGTGACAAACATCTTCACAAAGAAGTATCATCACCCTGTAAACTTCTACCTCATCGGTGGTGTAGGTTGCAACTGGTCAGGCATGGAGACAACAAATTCCAGCAAGTTCTCCCCTACTGTACGCCTCGGAGCACAGGTAGACTGGCGTGTTGCAAAGAATGTTGCCCTCAACCTCGAGTACCGTGCAAACAACACCAACGACCAGTTCAACGGACGTCTTGAGCCAGGTTCACACGACTGGTACTCTTCAATACTCCTTGGTGTGTCTATCGTACTCCCAGACCGCAAGGCTGTGAAGGACCGCAGTGGCGAGATTGACGCTCTCAACGCACAGATCAATGCACTCCGTGCCGAGAACGAGGCTCTCAAGAACCGCAAGCCAGAGGTGAAGGTTGTAGAGAAGGTGAAGACAGTTGTCGAGAAGGAAGCTATCCTCCCTAACGTATTCTTCTCCATCTCCAAGAGCAACATCTCCAAGCAGCAGTCTGCTAATGTCAAGTCTATCGCCGACTATCTTAAGGCTAATCCGGAGGTTAAGGTTACTATCAACGGCTATGCATCTCCAGAAGGAAATGCCAAGTTCAACCAGAAGCTCTCCGAGGCACGTGCCAAGGCTGTGGCTGACATGCTCGTCAAGAAGTACGGCATTGATGCATCACGCATCACTACTACAGGCAATGGTCCAACAAGCGACATCTATCCTGAGAATGAACTCAACCGTGTCGCTGTCTCTGTTGCTAAATAAGCTAAGCAGATAAAAAAGATTTTCATGTAAATACGTTCGCCGGATGACAGTTTTTATCATCCGGCGAATTCTTTTTTAACCACAAATCGGTCACTGATATTCACGACCATTCCTGCTATTACTATCACCTCGACCATAAAGACCATTACTGCTGTCACGTCTTTATAAGGAAGCGTAATAACCTATATCTAATGTGTTTTTTTGGCATTTCACGCCGCATGAGGACGCACCACGTTCCATGTCCCTACAGTTTACACAATATTCGAGCAGAGGTGTTCGGCTGTTTAGGTGAAGCATGGATGTGTCTCTATCTCTCGGACGTACCATAGTGCGTCCGCCATGCGTAAAACGCAGATTCCGAATCCACGTATAAAGGCTATTCCGACAATAGGCACAGTTCTGCCGTATCGCCTATATCGGCCATCGTTACTATAACAAGTTTTCTTGTGCGCTATTTATCATAACAGGAGGAAGAGACCCTTCACTTCATACTCCATCAGCACAGATACGACCAGAAACGAGTGTTTTTGTGTCAAAAACTGCGCAAAAAAAAGAATAATGCTATCATTTCACCATACGAACCATGACCCTTTATAATATGAAGTGTAACCTTTCATATTACAAAGGGTCACATTTAACACACCAAGCCGTATACCTACGCGAAGTAAAACACCACAAACAACTGATTATCAAATAATTGTAAAAGTTGTAAAATTTCGCGTTTTTCAGGACATTTTCTCTTCATTCCATTTTCATGCGATTTATACAGACCAAAAACACCGTGAGTTTTCTTTTGGCGAAATAAAACCAAAACACCTTCGAAACAACATAAGGATAACACAGAAGAGCATCGCAAGAGACAGCAACAGACAGCCATCCCAAGCCACTACACACAGTTTAGAGCTCCAATATACCACACGTAAATTCGCTGGTAAGCATAATTGATTTTTGCAAAATTACCAATGGCCATAGTGTTT
>JAIDEM010000070.1 GCA_029054825.1 Prevotella sp.
ACTCACCTCATCCCCTTATTTTTATTGACAATAATAAGATTATTTGCACAATCATTCAATATTTGTGGTTTACAAAAGTTAAATACGTTAATTTCCCATCTTTTCTAATCTTTATAGAATCCGCGCCATCACTTTTCTATCGCATTAACCACAAATAATTGATAATCAATAATATTTATATACATCTCTGTATGTATAAATCCAGTCGTCTTATTTCGCGGATTTGTCTCTTGCCATGATACATGAAAAGGAGCGACCCTTCATGTCGCTGTCCGTGGGGCAGGGCATGAGAGGGACGCTCCTTTTACTTATCTATTGAGAACTTACTTTCTCGCTGTTCTTGTCAGTTTCATCACGACATTGCCGTCCTTGTCGTATACCACGGCATCATCGCCGTTGATGCTGATGCGTGCTGTAGAGTTGATGGCCTCGGTCACGGCATCCTCGATGTCCATGCTCTGTCCCATCATCCGTGTCATGCCGACATGTGTGAAGGACATGCTTTTGCCGTCACTGGTATAGCCTCCGAAGAAAGAGTTGACGCTGGCATTGCCGTTGATGCGTCCGTCGCTGCTGAAGTTTATCACAGCAGGGCTGTCTCCGCCTGCTGTGCTCTTGCCCATTGCCTGCTCTATCTTCCACTCGCCGAAGAGGCCTCCGCTGGTTCTTACTACTGTCTTTGCTGTGTTGCAGGCACTCAGCATTGCTGCGAAGAGTGCTGCCATCATAAGGTTTCTTGTCTTCATATTGTTCTTATGTTTTGTTGTCGGCTGCAAAGATACGCATTTTTCCTGTAACGGCAAAGCGGATTTTCCCTAATGTTGGATAGGAAAGCCCTATTGGTTGTTCAGTTATTCCGGCTATTACATCCATTCCGGCTATCTACCACACCACAACCCCACCAATCTACTTCTCCTTAATCGTGATGACAATCACGCCGTTTTTACCCTCTTCACCGTATTTTGCGGTAGCATCCTCGTTTTTCAGGATAGTGATTTCCTTGATGTTGTCAGGCTTGATGTCTTCAAGCGACTTGTATTTTGTCTCGGATATCGGCTTGCCGTCAATCACAATCAGCGGGCTGCCCTTGGAACATCCTTTGTCGAGGGTTATGTTAAAGGTCGTCTTCTTCTCTGATTTGCCAAGCTGGAAGGCTACAGGAAGGAAGAATTCTACGCGTACAGGTTTGCCTTTCAGCATTCCCGGTTGCCATTTAGGCATGGCGTTGACCACGCGTAGTGCCTCCTTGTCAAGTGATGGCGATACGGACTTGCGGATGCTCGTATTGGTGATGCTGCCGTCTCTGTCCACGACAAAAGCCACGACGACACGGCCCTCTTCGCTTTTCTTCTCTGCCTCCGCAGGATATATGATGCTCTTGTTGAGATACTCCATCAATGCTTTCATACCTCCAGGAAACTGTGGCATCTGCTCGACGACATCGTATGCCTTGTCGTCATCCTGCTGCTGGGCGTCCATGGCCACGGCTTCTGACGCCTCAGGCGCTATGGCGAGCTGGGTTTCTGCCTGGCTCTCGCCGAGCATTTGTGTGCTGGCGGCGTGGACAAGTGTCTCGGAATGGTTTACGATACTTGCTTCCATCTTCTCCACTTCAGGATTGGCGAAAGCTACTACAGCCACGGCTGCAAGAGGGAGCGCTACTGATACTTTCACGCATTCCCATCGGTTGGTCTTCTTTGTCTTCATCATTGTTATTCTCTTTTTGAGTGAGTCTTTGCTGAGATTGTTGGCCATGGCGAACAGACGGTCGCCGACGGCCTTGCGCACGAGGAGCATCTGGTAGGCGGTGGCGTTGACACCGCTGTCGAGAACCGCCTCGTCCGCCTCGTATTCGTGGACATCCTGCAGCTCGGCCTTCAGAAGCCATGAGGCAGGGTTGAACCATTGTACCGTCGTGAGGATATTGCATAGGAGGATGTCCATGGAATGGAGTCTGCGGACGTGTGCCGTCTCGTGGGTGATTATTGCCTCACGGTTGGCGAGCCAGTCCTCACGGCTTATTACGATATTTCTGAACCAGCTGAAAGGCGGTGTGCCGTCGTTGAATATATATATATTCGTGCCGTCGCCGGCCGTCACGGTCTCGTCGGCATTCCTCATCTTACGGTATATCCCTATGTAGGAGACTGCCATCTTCAGGGTGAAGGCTGCCACACCGATGAGGTATGCGATGATGACGAGATGTATGGCATTGACCTTGAACGCCTCTTCGGCAGGCGGCATGGCGATGGCGAGGAGCTGGTCTATGGCTACTGTGCCTGCCGCCAACGCCTGTGCCTTACTGTCTAAAGTGACATGGAGAAGCGGCAGCATGAGTGATGTCCCCACGAGCGTAAGGAGCGTGAAGCGGTTTAAGGTATGCAGGGTGGTGCGGCTCAACAGCAGCTTGTAGAAGATATAGAACATCACGAGGCATGCTGATACCTTGATGGAATATGCAAGAAACTCTCCCATGGTTGATGGTTTAGCGGTTTAGTTGTTTTGTTGTTTGGGTTACGCTTGAAATCTCTTCCGTTTGGCAAAGCTCAGGCAAGCCTGGCTCTTCTCTCGCTTAACCGGGACTTCGACGGTTTCAGTTTTAGGTTTTCGTCACTCTCCTTCTATCTGGCGGATAAGTTCTTTCAACTCGTCTATGGAGATTTTCTCCTCGCTGACGAGTGTCGAGACGGCTCCGAGGTATGACTTGCCGAACAGCTTGTCGATGACTCCCGTGAGGGAACGGCTGCGGTAGTCGTCGCGGCTGACGTTCGCAAAGTATTTGTAGCTGCGGGTGCTGACGGCACGATGGGCAAGGAATCCTTTCTCCTCGAGTATGCGCACAAGGGTAGACAACGTGTTGATATGCGGCTGTGGCTCGTCGTAGAGAGTCTGCAGCTCACGGATGGACATCTCGCCGTGGTTCCAGATATGGTTCATTATCTCCTCTTCTTTTGCTGTAAGTGTCTTCATGTCGGTTGATGGTTATGGGTATTTGGTTTTTGTTTTTTGCGTTAGAGTTATTGTTTCCGTCAGCAAAGTAACGCATAATTTCCGTTATCTCCAAATTTATTCCGAGAAATAAACTAAAACTATTAGTTATTTAACTAAAATAATAAGTTAGCTATTTGCTTTAACATAATTCCCGCTTGCTGAAGTGACACTTTCGGCAAAGCGTAGGCAGACAGTTTTAAGGTATATGCGAGTCTGTGATTATTCTCCTCAAAATAGCGGCTGTTGTGATGATTTTCGAGGAGATTTATCCCGAACTCACGTAATGTAAGTAAATAGTATTAAGGTTGCATTCTTGCTCTTTTTGAGGTATTGCTGTATCATTGAGGGAGCATAAAAAAAGTCCAGTGGCAAGACTTCTTGAAAGAAAGTCTGCCACTGGACTTGCACACTATAAACTTTAATGTCATAAGTAAGTCACAAAAATTAATGTATAGTATAAAACTTGGTTATTTTTGAGATGTTTTCGTCTTGGAACGAAGGAGCATAGCGGGCTATGTGACTGAGTAATAAGGCGGAAACAGCCAAAAAGAACCAAGTTTATACATACAAGATGTAAAGACTTGCTTTATAATGGATAGTATCGTTTAATTTTAGTGACTTACTTATAGCCTTTGTCTTCTATGACGAGGCTGTTTTATTCAATATCGCCGTCACCCCATCCAATGAAACCGGGAACATCCTCATCTTCATACTTAGGGTCTTGGGTGTGGTCTATCAGACTGGTCGTTTTCGATGCTCGGAACAGATTGTCCATGACCTCTTCCATCTCGATCAGTTCTATAGTAGGAGCTATATATCTCGCCTTCATAATATTGTCCTTGTTTTTTCGTTTACGAATTGTTTTTGAAAGAATCATCTTACGACAATCTTCTCGCCGTTTACTATGTACACACCCTTTTTCAGGGAGTTGAGAGCCTTGACACCTTTACCGACCTTCATACCGCCGGTGGTATAGACATCGACATCTGCAGGCATGGTCCGCATACCGTCATCAGAGACATATACGATACCTGTGGTCTCTCCCTCGCCGTTATAGTCGAGCATGTCGTCTATGACAAACTCCATAGCCTTGGCAAGACCGTTCTCCTGCAACTGGAACAGTGCGCGGTAGCCTCCGATGGTGCCTCCTTCTTCCTTGCTCATCATGTACAGACCGCCTTTTGCTGCGTATACAGAGCCCTTTGGCATAGGCTGCTGGCTGTAGAAGCCCTTGAAGATATAGTCATCGACAGTCACATTGAAACGTGTAGGGCTTATGATGTCGTCATCTTTTGTGGCAGTATAATCGCCTCCGACTTTCTCTCCGGCCTGAATGGTCACATTCTCGAAAGTGAGACCGTCCTTGCAATCTGCTGTCGGCTTGAAGAGATACGGTCTGCCAGCCTCTATATACCGGTTGGCATGGCGGATGAACTGAAGCTGCCCTTTGTCGTTCACGCCATCGACGGTGACGAGGACATAATCTTCACCGAATTTGCTCTGGAGCTGGCTTTCGCTTACAGAGAACGGCAGACAGATGCTGTTCCACTTGCCTGCGGAGAATGTACGCTTTTTGGCGGCACCTTCGGCATCCTTGCCGTCGTAGAGAGTGATGTTGACATTCTCCTTGGCTGGGATGCTATTGATTTCGCTCCAGTCCAGATCCAGTGAGGACTCCTGGGTGGTGAGGTTCTCCTTGGCTTCCCATGTCCACATGTCCTCTGTATCGTCTGTCTTTGATTCCCACTCCATCTGGTACTTGCAAGTGCTTGGAAATCCTTCTGGCACGAAAGAAAAGCCACCGAACTCAAACTTGGAACCGGTCTGGAAGACAAAGTAAGTCTTGCCCGCTTTTACTCTGAAGGCATATCTTACGTATGACTTGTGAGGAAGGATGAATCCTCCGTTGTCAAGTCGTACAACCTGCTCTCGCTCGCCCTTGTCCGGCCATGCTGCAAGCAGTTTCTTCCTGTCGTCATCTGTTCCCTTGAACTGTGACCAGTCAAAGTCGCAGTTGCTCTCGATGACTGTACCCTCTACACCCTGCATGGCGTTGCGTATCTTTTCTTCCTTCTTGTTGCAGCGCGATATGCCCTGAGTGAACCATGCTATATTGGCAAGGTCTGAGCCGGTAGGAAGAAGGAATTTCAAGTTGCTGTCGAAGCCCTCTATGGTTACCATATCGGCAGGCTTTCCTGTCTCGTCGGTGATATAGAGCGGACGCCACTTGATCTGATAAGACTTGGCGACATCGATGAGACCATGGTGGAAGTCTACCGAACCGTTCTGCACGACATAGAGCAGGACTCTGCCGCTCTCTTTAGGTTCAAACTTGAGGTAAGCGCCGCGGCAAGGTATGCGGTAGGTTGTGCTGTATGTGAAGTCGGTTGCTTTCTCAGCATCTGTACCGCTGGCATAGGTGTAACGGTTGTTGCCACCTGTGCCTGTAATCAGGATGCCTCTGTTGCGCTCGTCGACAGGGTTGTTGTTGGCGGCGTTGAAGTAGTCGAAACCGTCGAATGTCTTGTTATATACAGGGCTGTTGTCTTCGAGTTCGCTGCCTACACGGCTTGCCGGGCCGCTGGCACTCTTGTATGTCCAGCTGTCGGTTTTTTTGTCGCCATATTTGTCATCGTCGCCGTCAGTGTCCTTCCATCCTCCAAAAGTCATCGTGATGGCTGTCGGGATATTTGTCGTGCGCACGGTGTCTCTTGGTGCAGGCTCGTAACCGTGTTTGGTCTTTCCTATGCGGTAAGATGGTATGTCAATGACTTTCAGATTGTACTTAGAATACTTTGTCACGCAGTCACCAAGAGTTTTATCAGGAGACTCGACGGTGGCTTTCACTATAAGTGGCGTATTGAATTGCTTCTCGGTGATGTGGTCTGTTGTAATCTCGCCTATATTTGACACTTGTATGTAGTGTGGGTCTGCTGGATTGTCATCTGTTGTGATAGAAAACGATACATCAGTGTTCTCGTATTTCATGATATGCGGAAGGTTGAGAGATATGCCGCAAAGGAAGATGGAGGCATCGACCCCTTCCTCTGGAATATCCGCCTGCGTTGTACTCTCGTCTTTCACGAATGCCGGTTTGTAGCTGAAGCCGTGGAGATGGAGTTTGTCTCCTTCTATATATACATAATAGGTGTTGCCGTTCATGAGAGGTTTCTTGAATGTGTACTCTCCGATGAGTTGCAAGGCCTCGACCTCTTCCACAAGTGTAGTCTCGCCTGTGACATTATTCCGTTTCACGAGTCTTGCTTTGCTGTTCCAGTTGGCGTCCACGGTGAGGAAGCCGTTGGTGACAGGACGGAAGGCGTAGAATGTGCCTCTCAGCGGTGTCAGTCCGTCTTCGTCGAGACTCGGAGCGTTCTCATGTGCGACATAAGCGTGGTAGCCTCTTTGCGCTTCGTGGTGACATTCGTTCTTGGAAATGGTTTCTGTACTTCTCAGTACGCTCCATTTTTCAAGCAGTTCATGCTCCGTGTCCTTCGTGCCGATAGTCATCTCTATGCCAGGCACGCCGCGGATGACGGTGCCGCCGTAGAGATTGCCGTATTCAAGGAAGTGGAACTTGCCGTTGTTGAGAGGAGTATCTCCACTTGGCTTACACCGGTAGGCGTCTATCTCTTCCTGTGATGCGTTTTCGTCTTGCGGTCTCTTGCACTCGGAAATGATTTCCCATCCAGCCTTATTGTAGCAGGATACTATCTTGATGGTATATGTCTTGGCTTCAGGGGCGTTGTATATACCGGAGTATTTAGGTTTCAATGTCGCACTGACATCAACTCTTACATTTAAGTCCGTGATATCATTGAAACTTACCTCGCCGGTAGTCTTGTTGACTCTGAAAATGTCATGTTCTTTACCACCAAATTTGTTGTATTCACTAAGGATAGACCATGTCACGTCGTCCTTTACACTCTCAGTTACAGTGTACTTATAAATGTCTATCTGTTTTCCATCTACCCATGCTCCTTCCTGGATTAGAGGGTTATCTCCTTCGGGTGCCATGGCTTCATAACATATATCGAAAAGGTCTGTCACATCAAGGTCGTAGTATTTCGGTACGATGACCTTTGCCACAGGCTCGGTGAAGTCTTCGCAGACGAAAGCCACGTCATAGTCGTGACTGAGATGCAGTTCGGTCTCGACAGGATCTTTCGTTACCTCATATGTATAGGTGACAGCCTGTCCTTCGCCTATATCCCAGCGTGTGTGGTTCCATGGGCGTATGATGTACGAGATGCTGTAGTTGCCTGCTTCCAGGAATTCAAGACTCCACTTCTCATAGCTGGAGCCATAGTCTTTTGTGGAGAGATAAGACATGCCTGCCTCCATGTCTCCAGCCTTCAGCTTGTCATCTGAATGTGTAGAAAGATAGCTCTCGTCTACTGTCGTATATATAGGAAGGCGTGTATTGGGGTCTTTCTCGCCGGTGTTTATCTTGTCGCCGATACCGATAGGCTCTCCTTCAGGCCAGTTGCCTTCGGTTACTTCCTGCCAGTCTACCCACGAGTGATCTGCATTTGTAGACCAGTCGTTGAGCTTTATCTTTGCTGTGTAACCGTCCATGCGGCCGCTTTGACGGTCACTGATGAAGAAGGTATATGCGAAATGATCGTAGAAGATACCGTTTATAGTCTCATTTCCGGCACCGCCCCATTTCAGATAGCCTTCCCATCCATTGGAAGATGTGTCTTTGTATCCTGAGATTTCAAAGCGGTTGTACATTGTAATCTTGTCACCGGCAGTGAATGTCATCTTTGAAGGGTCTGGGGAAATTTGCAGCTGAGGGATATTCTTCATCACGTCGATATAGAAATAGATCGGGTCGGAATAGACGTAATACTCATCATTGTTGTCACCTATGACGATGCCCTTGCGCTCATATCTGCTGTCGATGGTAGTTGGGTATCCATTTGCTGGTATCGCAGCATATACCGCAACCTTGATGAGGCCAGGCAGGCCTACATGGAAATGGTTGGCAGTGACAGTGATGCCTGTAGGTTTTCCCGGCAATGTTATGCCGTCATCGGAAGTGCTTCCGGGTGTATGCATGCAGTCGTCATAGTATGTGCCGAGTTCCTCGCCTTCTTCCTGCTCAATTACTTTATACAGTAGCTGTATGTCACCATATCCGCCTGTGTTCTTGTCGCTACCTACAATGAGGATAGGTAGTTTCGCACCTCCGCTTGTCACGACGGCAGGGTTGGGAGTCCAGTATTGGTATTCCTTGATTTGTCCGCCGTATTTATGTACATGTATGGTGTAAACACCGTCTGTTTCTGTCACGTTTGACTCCGTAATCATGTCTCGGCTGAGTTCTAAGTGTACTCTCTCCTTCACGCCTTCATAGACGGGCGCGAGGTATGCTGTAGCCGACTGTTCGTCGATAGTGGGGTAGATGCCACTGTATTCTTTTTTCGGTTCGAAAAGGTATGTGACCTTGAGTGTGTCTTTAGGGAACAGTGCTTTTCCTGCTGTTTCCGATTGGACATTATAGTGGACCACATCGCCAAGATGATTGCTTCCGCTGCCATAGAGGAGGCGGTAGGCGTTGGTGCCGGTGAAACCGTTGCCGGTAAGGGCGAAATTGGAACCTTTATCCAATGCAGTCCCGTCTTTTTTTGTCATCTTGACGGAAATGTCATAATATTCCGTGATGTCCAGTATCTGACCGCTTGTGTTTTCAGAAGTGATCTTTGGTCTTGGGAGTATGGTGGAAGTAGCCTTGAAGGTGCAGTTGTATTGCCCGTATCCATTATTCTCTATGCTGACTATAGAGTTGAGTGTGATGTTGGAGTGGAGTCGTGGAGAGTAGGAGACTGTCGGTGCGGCAGGCTCGATGGTTATGCTATAAGTGTTTTCCAGTTTTTCCGTGTATGGATTTCCATCTTTCTCTCTTGGGGTGGCGATGACTCTAATTGTCACCTTGCCGATTGTGCCTATGATTACTTCGCCGTAGAGACGCTCCACGGTGGTGAGAGTAAGGTCTTCATTGATGCCTTTAACGACTTTATTGTCGCTGGTGTACTCTGCTCCACGGGAGTTGACACGTAGATCCGTCTCGTTTTCATGACCGTCGATGAAGTAGTTGATGGAGTACCACTTCGTCACGTTCGCCCCGTTGTCCATAACCATTACGGCCGGCTCTGCGAATTTCTGGAAATTAGGCTTCTGCTCCTGTATGTAGCTGCCTATGACAAGTGTCGGCCCGGAGGAATTTGTTTCTTGCGCCCAGGCAATGATATAGGCCAGCATGAGCGCGGTCATTAAAAATACTCTTTTCATAGTGTGTGGTTTTATATTTCTCTATCGTAAAATGGAAAGTTTTTATTGAGAAAAACTAATCCTCCGCAAAGGTATTATAAAAAATCCAAAAAAAATATGGGGGGTAAAAGTGAAAATTATAGATATTTTCTTTGACGTATATCAAGGTTGGTGTCAGTGCAAGACTCTGTTTTGTTGTGAGTTGCGTGTTTTGTGGCCGTTGTTTTTCTTGTTTGTGAAGATGGCTGAAGATCGAGGGGATGGGAGCGTGTTGCCAGGTGATTATACGATTGGGAAAGAGCGGATGATATGACGGATGTGATGGGGCAAGTGTACAGCACATTATTATATATATAAGTAGATGGGGAGTCTGATATATGCCTCAGCAGGCTGTGATGCGTGAACTGGTATATAAGAATAAAAATGTTATTAAAATTTAAAATACCGTTTCCTTCTTGCTGGATATTCTTCATTTAAAGAAAAATTTACTACTTTTGCAGAGAATTGCGTTGACGGCAATGCCTTTATTGTTGCCTGCGCCATGTACAACTAACCCCACCCAATAATGAGTTTTATTAATACAAAAAAGATTTTATTTGCATTTATAATCCTATTCGTAGCCGTATCATCAGCATCTGCACAGGACATGCTTGCACGTCAGGCACCGGTGGACAGAAAGATGAAAGCAGTTGACACCCTGACACTGAAACGTCTTATCGACCGCGAGCAGGCCGCTTCGCCTGCGTCAGAGCTTTATGAGGATTGGAGTAACAAGTATGCTCATAAGGCGACAGAACTTCCAGACTCGTTCAAGATAAATCTCCGTAATTTCTGCATGCCGACACCGTCACGCGTCATAACCTCCAATTTCGGTGCGCGTTGGGGACGTCAGCATAAAGGCCTTGATATAAAAGTGTATATCGGCGACACAATACGTGCAGCCTTCAATGGCCGTGTGCGTATCGTGAGATATGAGGCCTCCGGATACGGACACTATGTCGTGATACGCCACAACAACGGCCTCGAGACCACATACGCCCACATGAGCAAGTCGCTCGTGGAGGAAAACCAGCCGATAAAGGCCGGTGATGTCGTGGGACTTGGCGGCAACACAGGGCGAAGCACAGGTTCGCACCTACACTTCGAGACACGTCTCTGCGGCGTGGCTCTCGACCCGACACTCTTCTTCGATTTCCGCAATCAGGACGTTGTAGGCGACTACTACATGTTCCGTCGCAGCACATACCAGCAGGAGGGACGTGAAGCCTCTGCCCTTCGCGGAAAGATCGGCAACGGTAGCTATACGCGTGAGCAGGTGACGGGAAAGGCTGAGCCTGACAATGATAAGGCTGTAGCCAATTCAGGCGAGGGACCTCGTTATCATAAGGTGAGGCGTGGCGAGACACTGTCGTCTATCGCAAGGATGCGTGGCACAACGGTCGAGAATATCTGCCGTCTGAACCGTATAGGCAAGTCGAAACGTGTGAAGGCTGGACAGATACTGCGCTTCTCTTGATATAAAGAAACAGCATAAGCGAGGTACTGGTGTTTGTTAAAAAAACATAACAGCGGTGCCTCGCTTGTTATTATTAGATAGGAAATTTGTAATTTTGCATCCGAAATGTGTGGTATGGATAACCTCAAGCTGGACATAAAAGCACTCCCAGAAGGGGATTCTGCTGTGGCGACAAGCCTTGGCAGTGACTTTTTTGCAGCTGCTGGAGGCTCAGAGATAACTCAGGGCGACGTGCACGTGGATGTGTCTATACGCAAGACCGACCACTTCTCTGATGTTGTCTTCCATGCCGTAGGCACAGTCGAGATTCCCTGTGACCGCTGTCTTGACCCCATGGAACATTCCGTAGATGTCACGCAGCATCTTACAGTGAAGTTCGGCTGTGAATATTCCGAAACGGACGATCTCATAACAGTAACCGATGACAACCCTGTCCTTGACCTGTCATGGCTCGTCTACGAGGGTATTATCCTCAGCCTGCCCGTCAAGCACGTGCATGCACCTGGAAAATGCAACCGTGCGATGATACAACTGCTCTCTGAGTACAGCGCCACCCGAAGTGACGATGCGGCAGGACAGCAGCAGGAGACTGACCCGCGATGGAACGCATTGGAAGAGCTGAAAAAGCGTTTTCATTAAGTCGCATTGTACATCATGACATGCCTTAGTGGTAGTCATGCAGTATGGAAAGGCGGAAATGCTACAGTAAAATCAATTAAACTAAAAAAATATAGAATAAAATGGCACATCCTAAAAGAAGACAGTCAAAGACTCGTACACTCAAGCGTCGTACACACGACAAGGCAGTAGCTCCAACACTTGCAGTTTGTCCTAACTGCGGCTCATACTACGTTTACCATACAGTATGCCCTACTTGTGGACAGTATCGTGGTAAGATTGCCATCGTAAAGGAACTTGCTGAGTAATAACCATCAGTTACGTAAATGGAAAAAATCAATGCTGTAATCACAGGTGTCGGCGGCTATGTACCTGAATATATCCTTACTAATGAGGAGCTTTCACGTATGGTCGACACCAGCGACGAATGGATTACAACACGTGTCGGCATAAAGGAACGCCGCATATTGAAAGAAGAAGGACTCGGCTCGAGTTACCTGGCACGTAAGGCTGCCAAGCAACTTGTACGCAAGACCGGCGTTGACCCGCAGACAATAGACTGTGTCATCTGCGCCACAACGACACCTGACTACCGCTTCCCGTCCAATGCCTCTATAGTAATAGGCAAGCTCGGATTGGAGAACGCACATGGTTTTGATGTCTCTTGCGCCTGCTGTGGATTCCTTTATATCGTCGACATGGCTTCTGCGTTCATCCAGAGCGGACGATACAAGAAAGTCCTGGTCATCGCAGCAGAGAAAATGTCATCGATGGTCGACTATAAAGACCGTCAGACATGTGTACTCTTCGGTGACGGTGCAGCATGTGTACTCATGGAGGCTACCACTGAGGAAGGCGTGGGTATGCAGGATTCTTATCTCCGTACCAACGGCATAGGTCTGCCTTACCTTCACATGAAGGCCGGCGGATCCGTATGCCCGGCATCACGCTATACTGTAGACCACCGTATGCATTATGTATACCAGGAGGGACGTACAGTATACCGCTATGCGGTGACAAGCATGTCGGATGACGTCAAGGAGATAATGAAGCGCAACAACCTCACTGTAGATGATATCAACTGGGTTGTACCTCACGAGGCTAATATGAGAATCCTGGAGGCCGTGACAAAGCGCCTTGAACTGCCTATGGATAAGGTGATGATCAACATCGAACACTATGGCAATACAAGTGCAGCAAGTATAGCTCTTGCACTTTGGGACTTCGAGAAGAAACTGAAGAAGGGCGACAATGTTATCTTCACCGCTTTCGGCGCAGGATTCGTCCATGGCGCTCTCTATCTCAAATGGGCTTACGATGGTGACAAAGTTGCAGAAAACAATGCATAAGGCAGGATTCGTAAATATAGTAGGCAATCCGAATGTCGGGAAAAGTACGCTCATGAACCAATTGGTTGGTGAGCGTATTTCTATTGCTACCTTCAAGGCGCAGACGACACGCCACAGGATAATGGGCATCGTCAATACGCCGGACATGCAGATAGTATTCTCCGACACCCCTGGAGTGCTGAAGCCTAACTACAAGCTTCAGGAGTCTATGCTTGCCTTCTCCGAGTCGGCACTTATTGATGCGGACATCCTCCTCTATGTCACGGACGTTGTGGAGAATCCGGAGAAGAACGCCGACTTCATAGCTAAGGTGGCAAAGCTGACGATACCTGTCATACTGCTCATCAACAAAATCGATGTCAGTGACCAGCAGAATCTCGGCAACATCGTGGAGAAATGGCACTCCATTCTCCCTAACGCAGAGATTCTTCCTATATCGGCGAAAAACAAGTTCGGAGTGGATATGCTCTTGAACCGTATAAAACAGCTTCTGCCTGACTCGCCGCCGTTCTTCGACAAAGACCAGCTCACTGACAAGCCTGCACGCTTCTTCGTATCGGAGATAATACGCGAGAAGATACTTCTCTATTACGACAAGGAGATACCATATGCCGTAGAAGTGCGTTGCGAGGCTTTCAAGGAAGACGACAGGAATATCCATATCCAGGTCGTCATCTATGTGGAGCGCGACTCGCAGAAAGGCATTATCATAGGCCATCAGGGCGTGGCGATAAAGAAAGTCAGCACAGAGGCACGCAAGCAGCTGGAGAAATTCTTCGGCAAGCATGTGTATTTAGAGACATTTGTAAAAGTAGACAAAGACTGGCGCAGCTCCAAGAAGGAACTGGACAGCTTTGGATATAATCCGGAATAATATGGCATTAGTAGCAATAGTAGGACGTCCTAATGTAGGAAAGTCCACCCTTTTCAACAGGCTGACAAACACACGTCAGGCCATTGTCAGCGATGTCGCAGGCACGACACGCGACCGCCAGTACGGAAAGTGTGAGTGGTGCGGCAAGGAGTTCTCCCTTGTAGACACTGGCGGTTGGGTCGTAAACTCGGACGATATCTTCGAGGATGCCATCCGACGCCAGGTGGTCGTGGCGACAGAAGAGGCGGATCTCGTGCTCTTTGTCGTGGATATAAAGAACGGTGTGACGGACTGGGATGAGGATGTGGCGATGATACTTCGCCGCACGAAGCTCCCTGTCGTGCTCGTAGCCAACAAGGCGGACAATAATGTAGACAACTACTATGCTGCGGAATTCTATTCCCTCGGTCTCGGCGAACCTATGACGGTGTCTGCCGCCACGGGCTCCGGTACGGGCGACCTCCTCGATGTCATTCTGGAGAAACTCCCGAACATGGAGAAAGAGGTCATGGAGAATATACCGCGCTTTGCCGTCGTGGGACGTCCTAATGCAGGAAAGTCGTCCATCATCAATGCCTTCATCGGCGAGGAGCGCAATATAGTGACGGAGATTGCCGGCACAACACGTGACTCCATATATACGAAGTATGACAAGTTCGGCTTCAACTTCTACCTTGTTGATACAGCTGGTATACGCCGCAAGAACAAGGTTACGGAGGATTTGGAATTCTATTCTGTGATGCGCTCCATCCGTGCGATAGAGAATTCAGATGTCTGCATCCTTATGATAGATGCCACTCGCGGCATAGAGGCGCAGGATATGAACATCTTCCAGCTCATACAGCGCAACAACAAGTCGCTCGTGGTAGTCGTCAATAAATGGGACCTCGTGGAAGACAAGTCTCCGATTGCGATAAAGACTTTCGAAAACGCCATAAGGAATCGTATGGCTCCTTTTACCGACTTTCCGATAATCTTCGCCTCGGCAGTGACCAAGCAGCGCATATTCAAGGTGCTTGAGACAGCCCAGCGAGTATACGCTAACCGTAAGGCACGTGTCGGCACGACAAAGCTTAATGAGGTTATGCTCCCTCTTATCGAGGCTTTCCCGCCACCATCGATAAAGGGCAAGTATATCAAGATAAAATACTGCGCACAGCTCCCGGACACACAGATACCGTCTTTCGTGTTCTATGCAAATCTTCCGCAGTATGTCAAGGAGCCGTACAAGCGATTCCTTGAGAACAAGATACGCGACAACTGGGAGATGACAGGTTCTCCGATAAATATCTTTATACGCCAGAAATGATTCTGTGGTCATAGGTTGTGGGTTTTAGGTCATTGGTTATCGGCATGGAATGCCTGTCTACTGAATAACCGACAACCTAAGACCCACAACCGTCTAACTCCCCAACCGCCTATGAAGCGATTATCATTCATACTCATCGTCTCAGTCTTTAGCTTTCTTGCTGTCAGTTGCAGCAAGGGAGAGAGCATAGAGGAAATACAGCAGCGTGCCGGCAATACAGCGGTGGAATACTACAAACTGCTGATAAACGGCAACTATGAGGACTTCGTGAGCGGCATGCTCGGAGGAGACTCTCTGCCTCCCGTATACAGAGAACAGATGGTAGCCAATGCCGCCATGTTTGTGCAACAGCAGAAAGATGAGCACAAAGGCATAAAGGAGGTCACGCTGAGCAGTTGCAAGGCTGACACCGCACGCCATACAGCCGATGCTTTTCTGTATATACACTTTGCCGACTCCGCAAAAGAGGTGGTCAATGTGCCGCTTGTGGAGAAAGACGGAGTATGGTTCATGAAATAGAGGATTGTTGTTTAGTTGTTTGGTCGTTTAGTGGTTTAGATATGTCTATCACGGATATTACGGCCGTCAACTAAACCACCAAACGCCTAAACCACCAAATAACCAAAATGAATAACTTTACATTCTATTCTCCTACCGAATTTGTATTTGGAAAAGGAACAGACAATAACGTGGGCTCACTTTGCCGCCAATATGGCGCAAAGCGGGTTCTTGTCGTTTATGGCGGACAGTCCGCAAGGAAGAGCGGACTGCTTGACCGCGTGTTTACAAGCCTTACAGCAGAAGGCTTGACATACGTTGAGCTCGGCGGCATCCAACCTAATCCTACAGACGCGAAAGTCTACGAGGGCATAGCACTTGTGAAGCAGGAAGCTGTCGATTTCGTGCTTGCTGTCGGTGGCGGCTCGGTGATAGACACAGCCAAGAGCATCTGCGCCGGAGCACTTTATGATGGGGACTTCTGGGACTTCTTCATAGGAAAGGCTACTATAAAAGCCGCACTTCCAGTAGCCGTGGTGCTTACTATTCCAGCAGCAGGCTCGGAAGGTTCGGGCAATGCCGTCATCACCCGTGAGGCTACACTCCAGAAACTCGGAGTGAAGGCAAAGAAACTCCTGCGCCCGAAGTTCGCTGTCATGAATCCCGAACTTACATTCACCTTACCAGCATGGCAGACAGCCAGCGGCATAGCAGACATGATGGCCCATATCCTTGAGCGCTACCTTTCCAACAACGCTGACATCTTTATAGGTGAACGCCTCTGTGAAGGTGCTCTCCTGGCTATAATGGACGCTGCGCCTCGTGTGATGAAAGACCCTTGCGATTACGGTGCCCGTGCCAATATCATGTGGAGCGGCATGGTGGCGCACAACGATACCTGCTCCTGCGGTATGGACGAAGACTGGTCCTGTCATGCCATTGAGCATGAGCTCTCCGCCCTCTATGATGTCACCCACGGCGCCGGACTTGCCGTGATGTTCCCGGCGTTCCTCACATATATGGCAAAACATCATCCAGCCAAGGTGCGCCAGCTCGCTGTACGCGTGTTCGGAGTCTGTCCCGATGGCCTTGACGATGAGCAGACAGCTATGGAAGGCATAGCAAGACTGAAGTCCTTCTTCAAGGATGTGCTCCGTCTCCCTGTCACATTACGTGAGCTCGGCATAGAGAACCCTGATATCGCCACTCTTGTCAGAAAGCTCCATGAGAACAAGGGTAACCCATTCGGATTCTATTACAGTCTTACTCCTGAGATTACAGAGGAGATATATCGTTTCGCGATGTAAGAACTATACAGCATGGAATTTTTAATATAAAATACGCACTGTCAATGGATAATCCTTGGCAGTGCGTATTCTTCTTGTTGATTATTGCATTTTCATATTTTCAATGTACGATATATCTTGGAATTCAGTTGAGTTTCTGAATATATCAGATAGTTCTTTGTTTTTAGATTTTTTATTGAATATTTTTGCTTTTATTTTGTTGAAAATATTTAATTTTGCATTTGAAACATAATAAATGTAGTTTCACAACATACAGGAAAAGCGTCATTGATGCTTTGTCAATTGGATGATTGAAACGTAGGAAATTTCATCATATAGTTCAATGGACAATGTCGGAAATGGCTGCTACGGGTGTGCTACAATTGTATCCCGAAGTGCTTGGAGGCAGGAAGTGCCTTCAAGCACGCTATTGGGGTAAATGCAACATACTGACGTGGGCAGACATTCTACTCGTTCAACTATATGGGTTTCCTACGACCTCAATCATCGGACGAGTAGAAATGGATGCCCACGCTTTGCATAACAATCATATCCTTCATCGGGCGTCGTGTCGGAACAATTAAATCTATTCAACATCTATGAGAACAGTTAGATTGCTGTCCGTTACTGTACTTGCTCTATTTGTTGTATCAGCCTATGCACAACGGAAGACAACCGTTGTCGAGGCTCCCTCAACATCTGCCGAGCAGACCGGTAAGGTTATCAAGAGAAAGGTTGCCATAGGTCGTTTTTCTAATGAGACCCAATATGGAAAGGGTATTTTTTATGACAAGAACAACGATCCTATGGGAAAACAGGCTTTGGACATCCTTTCAGCCAAACTTGCCGCTTCGGGTAAGTTCATCCTTCTGGAGCGTAATGATCTTGCCGCTCTTCTGGAGGAATGCCAGAAGAATGAAGAAAAGAGCTCGCCAATAGGAGCCGATTATATGATTATCGGGTCCATTACAGAATTCGGACGTAAGAATGTGGGAAAAAACGGAGTGTTCTCTTCTACAAAGACACAGACTGTGGATGCTGCTGTGGCAATACGTCTTGTTGATGTATCTACAGGAATGATAATCTATTCAGACGAAGGCAAGGGAAAGGCAGAAATCACGGCGAAAACCACAATGGGAGTTGGAGGACAGGTCGATTATGATGCTTCTCTTGCAGACAAGGCTATCTCTGAAGCGATAGGACAACTTGTAGAGAACATAATCAACAAGTGTACGGACAAGCCTTGGAGGACATATTTTCTTTCCTATGACAATGACGCTGTAATCATTGGTGGTGGCAGTAGCCAAGGCCTGTCTGTAGGTGATACGTTCAATGTGATGGGCAAAGGAAAGAAAGTGAAGAATCCTCAGACAGGCATGACAATTGAACTCCCGGGAAAACAGTTAGGCACCGTGACCGTCATCGCTACGGCAGGCGACACTCCAGAAACGGAATACTCGATTGTCACATATAACGGTGATACACCGATTGATGGAGAGAAATTATCTGACTATTATATCATACAGAATCTATGAAAAGAAGTATCAATATCCTAATGTCTGCCTGTATTGCAATCTTGATGGTGTCATGCAGGGCACATATGCCTGTAAGCCAGGAAACAGGTAAGGATGATTCAGCCAGTCTGATATTCATCAGCGCAAGCAACAGAGGTTCCTATAATGTGGATGTCCAGCTTGACGGTACCACACAGTTTGTTGCCTCCACTGTAAAAGCAAAGAAATCCAATCGCCGCGGAACACAGTATACTGTAAAGACAGGTACACGCCATCTTGTTGTAAAAAAGGGCGGCAATGTTATATACGACAAGAAGCTGTTCTTGTCCTCTGGAGAAACTAAAGAAATACAATTACCTTGATTATGAAAAAGACAATTTTATTCTTATTGTCAGGAATGACATTACTTGCCCTGTCCTCATGTGGCTCGTCAAAGACCCTCTATTCATGGTATGACTATGAGGATGCAACTTATAAATATACAAAGAACCCTGACGAGAAACGGCAGGAGAGGATGATGAACCAGTATGCCAAGGTCCTGCAGAAACAGAAAGGCACACGCAAGACAGTCCAGCCAGGCCTGTATGCTGAATATGGATATATGCTTGTTAAAGCTGGCAAGAAAGAAGAAGGCCTTGAATTGCTGAACAAGGAAATGGAACTCTACCCGGAGTCAAAAGTATATGTTTCACGAATTATTGAGCAGTTAAAGAAATGAAGAACGTATTTATAGCGGTGGCAAGTGTTTTTGTTCTTGCATCTTGTTCCACAGGAATATCATTGGAAAAGCAGTATCCGCTTATGTATTCCGAGCATCCGACATCAATTGTCATAATGCCTCCAATCAATAATACCACTCATGTCGAGGCAAAGGATTATTTCTACACAACCCTCTATTCCCCTCTTTGTGAGAAAGGCTACTATGTCTTCTCCCCATATCTCACCATGGAGCTGTTCCAGACGGAGAGTGCTTATGACGCGGAGATGTTCATAGACGGAGACCTCAGCGCATTCAAGAATGTACTTGGGGCTGACGCTGCAATGTTTACCAAGATAACAAAGTGGAAGCGTAACAATATCGGCGGCACGATAAATGCGGAGGTTGAGTATATACTTAGGTCTACAACTACAGGCGAGACTCTTTACACGCGAAAGGGTGATGTCAAGCTTGATACAAGTGTTGGTGGTGGCAATATCCTTGTGAGCCTTGTCGCAACGGCCATCTCGACGGCTGCGACAGACAAGGTGGAGGCTGGCAGGGCTTGCAATGCCAGTGTGTTGTCAAATATGCCTGCAGGTAAATATGATACTGAGAATTTTGATAAAGACAGGAACAAGCCCGCTGGCAAGATGTTCTTGAAAGGTACAGTGAAGAAATGATGATAAAATAAAAGTGAGAAGCAAACAGGCTGATATGGATTTCCCATGTCAGCCTGTTTGCTTCTGTATGTTTATTTATCCCATTCCTTATCCAGCCTTGCCATTCATGTATGTGACTTGGTATGTTAATATATTCTATTGCCCTTTCGCATTCTGGAACTGCGACTTGCGCAACTGGAAATTGTCCGTGAGGTAATTCTTCCTTACAACAGGGTCTACGGCAAGCTCCTCCGGTGTTCCCTGAAACAGTATCCTGCCCTCGAAGAGGAGGTAGGCACGGTCTGTTATGGCAAGCGTCTCCTGTACATTGTGGTCGGTTATGAGGATACCTATGTTCCTGTATTTCAAGTGCCACACCACCTCCTGTATCTCCTCCACGGCGATAGGGTCGACACCGGCGAAAGGTTCGTCGAGCATGATGAATTTCGGTTCGATGGCGAGGCAGCGCGCTATCTCCGTGCGTCGCCGCTCGCCGCCAGAGAGCCTGTCGCCGAGATTCCTGCGCACTTTATGCAGCGAGAATTCGTTTATCAGCTGCTCGAGCTTCTCCATCTGGTAGTCGCGCGGCTTGCCCGTCATCTCCAGTACCGAGAGGATGTTGTCCTCTACCGTCATCTTGCGGAAGACACTTGCCTCCTGCGGCAGATAGCCTATGCCGAGACGTGCCCTCTTGTATACCGGCAGCTTTGTTATCTCCTTGTCGCCTATATATATATGTCCTCCGTTGGGCACGATGAGACCTGTCGTCATGTAAAACGATGTCGTCTTTC
Organism: Prevotella sp.; assembly: GCA_029054825.1. Taxonomy (GTDB): domain Bacteria; phylum Bacteroidota; class Bacteroidia; order Bacteroidales; family Bacteroidaceae; genus Prevotella. Next base: position 20,382 of record JAIDEM010000070.1, read on the forward strand.
CTGCGCCGTTCGGACCGAGTAGTCCTACAATCTCGCCCTGCTTGACATCAAATGCCACATCATTCACCACAGTGCGCTTGCCGTACTGCTTGATAAGGCCTTCCGCGCGTAGAACCAACTTGTCTGTTTCTTCCATTACGATGCTTTTAATTTGTTGCAAAGGTACAACTAAGTCGTTGAATGGCAAAATAAATTTGCATTTATTTGTATTTCAGGACAGAGCGCAGCACTACTGCTTCTCAGAAGCATAGCGACATGCCCATTGATGTCGAGTATGCTTTCGGCGCATGGCTGGTCTTCATCAGCGGTGTGAGCGATGTGCGCATGTAGAACGCGAGACACGAGTATACTTCTGTAGCTCAAGGTTAAGGCCTATATGGGGTATGAATATGTCCTTTGACGGTGTGATGGTGTTGTTGGCGGTCTTGTGGCGCGAGTGCTCTCTCGACCTCCATTCTACAGAGCAACCTATGGTGGCGAATATCTCGCGACGGTTTATTGTACACTGGTATTCGAGATAGACAGGGGAAACGCAGTGCCGTATATCTGACGTAGCTCTTCTTGAACGTCTCGCCCTCGCCGTATTCTATAGGGCGCACTGTTATCGTTCCGTCTTCGTTGAACATCGCATAGTCGTCCTTGAAGTGCACCTTCATCCATGCCAGCTGCATACCGAACGATATGCCGAAAGTGCGCTGGCTGTTGAAAGGTATGGCGACGGAGATTGGAGCGATGGCCAACTCCCATGACTTGGTGCTGTTAAGGCAGAGAGCATCACTGCTCACGAAACCCATCGCGCCTCCGCCCATCGTGGCGAGACCGTAGTTTACCCATGGTATATAAGGTGACCTTTCACCTTGCCAACCGTGACCTTTTACTTGGTCAACCGTGACCTTTCACCATGTCAAGCGTGACCCTTTCCCCGTTGAGTCTTTCGCTTCTTCCCGTCCCCTTCCGTCCCTCTTCCTTTCACCCGTCCATCTTTGCAGTTTCATCCGTCCTTTATAATATATAATAATGTGTGCCCGCTTTGCATTGCTGATTTAAATCAACAACTGTTATGTTTTCGTGTATTTTCCTGAAAAAATCCGTGCGATGTCTTGTGTATGTCGTGA
>JAIDEM010000071.1 GCA_029054825.1 Prevotella sp.
ATGTAAAATTTCTTGTTTTTGAGTCTATTTATATAAAAAAACAGCAAAGAGAAAACAACTATTGATCTACATCGTAAACATTTGGACAAATATCAAATCCACCTCATCTCTATATTGCCCACAGATTTAATGTAGTGTACATTTTCTGATGAAAAAAGCAGGATGAGTTTTCAAATGTGCTATTTATCATAATATGTCAAATAAGAGTTCACACTGTCGTCTCTGTCATTTTCACATGCGGGGAAAGGCAGTCAAGACGGCAAGTGGCACAGTTGAAAACGGCGAAAAACAAGGAATCGGCAGGCGAAAGGTCACGGTTTATACGTCGAGACATTATGCTGGCGTGACGAAACATCAGGATTCCACAAGAGAACCTAAGGGTTGACACGATGAAACATAACGGATAACAGGGCAAAACGTCATCTTTTGTTGTATAAAAGGTCACGTTTTGCCCTGTCTTTATATGCCGCGCAAGTTGCATTTTGCACAACAATACTGATAATCAACGTATTACCGACGACATAAATTTACACGGAAAATATGCAGCTGTCCAGATAATTTTCCTACACGCTATCTATTAAGAGGAAAAATACACAGAGTTTTCTTATGGAGACGGCGGTCAAGTCCATCTCCCAACCTGTATCCTTCACTCATCCACTTCACACCGCCACAGTTTACTGCCACGAATTTCTATGTCCATCTCTATGTTTTCCCTGTAGGAATAGTCGGGTATGTATATCTGAAACGGTGCTACACGGCCTGCAAGAAGCGCGATATTGCGCAGTCCGATGTTGCTCTCGCATGTTGCGCCGAGGATAGCCTGCCGCCCCTCCTGCCGCGTATCGCGTATCCGCTCTATGGCTCCCGTGATGCCACCGTCAAGCATCGGACGGACAAGGACACAGCCCTCAGGGACTTCCGAGACGACAGGGATGCCCATCTCGCTGTGGGCAAAGGGCGTATCATACAGCAGCGGATTCTTCTGATAGTCATACATCGCCGATTCCAAGGCGAAGAGCAAGGCCGGATAAGGACGCAGGTATTCCGTATAGTCGTCACTCCGCAAAGCATTATCCACCAGTCCAGCTATAGCCTGCATCATCCCCTCGCGGTCTATCTTACCGCCCGGCATATCGAAAGTCTCGGGAGTTACAAGACATTCTCCAAGGCCTATCCTGTCGCTCCCCTCATCAGTGATGGAGATGATGGCAAAGAGTTTCTCCGTTTCCCCACACCTTATATCGGCAGGAATCCTGTTGAAAACAAATGTCTTAGGTCTGATATTTATCTGCATAAGGTCACCTCTCTATTAAAATACCACATACGTTTATTAAAATCTCACATACGCTTCCAGCCAAAGCTCGCAATAGTCCGGTTTGGCAAGATTGCGGTCATGTACATAATTAAACTGCGGTTGCAGCATAAGATTCTTATGAAGCCTCAAATTTGGGGCTATGCTGTATATCGACTTAGCGGAGCTCCATGTGGCAAGTTCGCGATAGACATCATACTTGATATAAGTCTTCAGCCACGAAGCACACGGCACACCGACAGTCGCATACCAGGCATCGGAACGGCCTGTGCCGCCCGATACATACGCCTCTCCATTGTCATCGAAAGAAAAATCGGCGATTCTATAGCCTACGGAATGGACGTATTCTGCGCGGAAAGTCCAGTCGGAAGTGTCGTATTTGGCAGAGACAGCATAGCGTTCACGGTCTGCAGTGACGTTGCCTATGGTAACATTGCCCGTCCATCCGAAAACACCCACCACAAGTCCCTTTACCGGCTGTATCTGTATCGTGCCGAGAAGGTCCTTGCGCCTGTTGGCATCTGACGCGTTGATACCCTGGCCATTAGCGACCATCAGCTGATAGTGCAGGAGGCTGTGCCTGTCTTTTCCTACAGGGAACAAGTCGCCCTGCACCTGCAGTCCCTGGTCACGACCGCTGCTTGCCTCACCTGTGTAAATGCCCGTGCCGGCAAGTTTAAGCACCAGCTGCGAGTAATTGCCCACACCTACATCCCAAGGGCTCATGGGATTCTCGAAAGTGAAGGCGCGCTTGAACTGTCCCAACTTCACCCGAAACTCCTTGTATTTCTGCCATTCAAGGAAGCAGTCCTTGACATGGAAACTTTCATTGGCCGTCTGCACCTGCACACGATAGGCGAAATCCTTCAGTATCGTGCCGTCGATGTAAAGGCGTATATAACGCTGCGAGAAGCCGTCGCCACGCTCCTTGCCGTCCTCGCTCGAATAGCTGTACTTGCCCACAAAGTATCCTCCCAGTCTCGGCGGACTGACATAGTCGTAGAGTTTTCCCGTTGCGGCCTTGTCCTGCTTCTCCATTCCCTTGGCTATGGCTTCGTTGGCATACTTGGTAAGGAAGCCTTCATCAAGCTTTTCCTCTGAGCCGAACTCATCATTTGTATCTGCAAAGGCCGAGAGAGGCAACAGCAAAGCAAGCGCCACGCCCCACACGGCAAGCCTGAACGGCAGACTTGCGGCCGTCTTCCATAGAGTTTGCAGGGAAAAGGCAGCACATGTTCCCATATGTTTCATCATAATAAAAGTTATTTTTGCTATTTCAAATGCAAAGTTACAAATTTATTTTATAATTTTGCAGGTATTATGGAAAGAATCATCCGAAAGACCGTCAAAATACTGTTGCCGTTTGTCCTTGGCAGCGCGATACTCTATTGGATGTACCGTGACTTCGACTTCTGCGGCATGTGGAGGTTTATGGAAAGGGAGATGGTCTGGACATGGATGTGGCTGTCTTTCCCTTTCGGCATACTGGCACAGGCTTTCCGCGGATGGCGATGGCAGCTCACCCTCGAGCCTATCGGCGAGAAACCGCGCACCTCGACAAGCGTAAACTCAATATTCCTTTCCTATGCCGTAAGCCTTCTGGTGCCGCGCATAGGAGAATTCATGCGCTGCGGCGTGCTCAACCAGAAAGACGGGGTGTCATTTCCGAAAGCACTCGGCACCGTCGTGGTGGAAAGGATAGTCGACTCGGTGCTGATACTCATGATTACCGCCGTCACACTCCTGCTTGAGATGCGGCTGTTCGGCATCTTCTTCGAGAAGACTGGCGTGAATGTCTGCGATTTCCTCGGCAGATTCACGGCGACAGGATATATCGTCACGGCCATCTGCGGTATCGCCGCACTCATATCTCTTTATTTCGTGAGGAAGAAATTGTCTTTCTACGACAAGGTGAAAGCCACGACACAAGGTGTCATGGAGGGGCTGATGTCATTGAGACAGGTAAAAAGCATACCGCTGTTCCTGCTTTACAGCATGGCCATCTGGGCATGTTATTTCCTGCATTACTATCTGACATTCTTCTGTTTCGACTTCACAAAAGACCTCGGTGTAATGTGCGCCCTCGCCACTTTCATAGTCGGCTCGATAGCAGTCATCGTCCCTACCCCGAACGGTGCCGGACCTTGGCATTTTGCAGTGAAGACCATGCTGATACTTTACGGCGTGGCGGACATCAACGCCCTTTACTTCGTACTCATCGTACATACCGTGCAGACACTCCTCGTAGTGGCTCTCGGAGTGTACAGCTGGGTAGCTCTCTCAATGACAAATTCTAAAAAACAGATACCATGAACGAAATCAAAAACCTCAAGCCAGAGTGCATCTGGCGCAATTTCCACCTGCTGACACAGGTACCGCGTCCTTCAGGACATCTTGAGAAAATACAGCAGTTTCTCCTCGACTTTGCCGAGAAGGCCGGAGTAGAGGCTTTCAAAGACCCTGCCGGAAACATCGTGATGAAAAAGCCTGCATCGCCTGGCATGGAAAACCGTAAGGGCATCATCCTTCAGGCACACATGGACATGGTGCCGCAGAAGGCTCCGACATCCACACATGACTTCGAGACAGACCCTATCGAGACACGCATAGAAGGTGACTGGGTGTATGCAAACAATACAACCCTCGGTTCTGACGACGGCATGGGCGTGGCTGCCATCATGGCTATAATGGAGGACAAAACACTGAAACACGGTCCGCTGAACGCTCTCATCACTGCCGATGAAGAGACTTCCATGGTCGGTGCTAACGCTCTCCCGGAAGGAGAACTCGAAGGGGAGATACTCCTCAACCTTGACACCGAGACTGAGGGCGAGATGATTATCGGCTCTGCTGGCGGCGTGGATGTCACTGCCGAGATAGAATACAAGGAGGTTGCGGCTGACACTGAGGACAAAGCCGTGAAGATTGTCATAGACGGACTGCATGGCGGACACTCAGGACTGGAGATCGGCATGGGGCTTGCCAATGCCAACAAACTCATGGCGCGCATAGCTGTAGACATCATAGCAAATCTTGAGGCAAGGCTTGCCACATGGAACGGCGGCAATATGCGTAATGCCATACCTCGTACCTGTGAGGCTGTCTTTACCGTTCCTGCCGAGAATGTGGAAGAGGTAAAGGCTGTCGTGGCAGAATATCAGGACACATTCTGCAACGAGTACAAGGGCATAGAAACAGGCATCACCGTAACAGTCGATAGCACGGAGACACCTGAGACACAGATTCCTGAGGAGATAGCAGACAATGTGATAAACGCCATCAACGCATGCCACAACGGCGTATTGCGCTATATACCGTCTATACCTGAGATTGTGGAGACATCAAGCAACCTCGCCATCGTGAACATCGGCGACGGCAAGGCTTCGGTGAAGATTCTCGCACGCTCAGCTTCCGAGTCGCAGAAGGATTATATCGCGTCTGTGCTTGAAAGCGCATTCTGCATGGCAGGAATGAAGGTCACGCTCTCCGGAAGCTACGGCGGCTGGGATCCTAATCCTGATTCAGAGATGATAAAGGTGATGTCTGCCATCTATGAGCGTGAATTCGGCAACAAGCCTGTAGTCAATGTCGTACATGCTGGTCTGGAGTGTTCCGTGATACTCAGCAAATATCCTGGTCTTGACATCGTCAGCACAGGACCGACACTCGAGCATCCTCATACTCCACAGGAGCGTTGCCAGATATCTACAATGTGGAAATTCTGGCAGCTCATCAAGTGTACTCTTGAAGAAGTTCCGGAGAAATAATACACTTGGACACTGCATGACAGAAATCCAGACGACAAGCGAGTTGTTAAAAAAAGTATAAAACGACAGTTCGGTTCATTGGATTTAGGAATATATTTACTACCTTTGCACTTGATTAGGGTGTAAAGGTAGTTTTTTCTTTATGCCAATGTATAACCAATAAGAATAAGAAATGGACGACTATCATCCGGAAAACCTTACTATGTAGTTCTGGGGATACGACCTTTTGGATTGTAGGCCTCAGAGTTTGTTTTCATGTAAAAAAAGGCTTACAGTTATGAAGAATTATTGGAACACAGAACATCAGCTGAAACAGATTGATGAGTGGCAGCCAAACTGCTGGATACAGGTGACTTGTCCGACAGACGAGGATCGTCGCCAACTGGAAGAGACATATAGTATTCCTGATTATTTCCTTTCCGACATCTCCGATAACGACGAGAGGGCGCGTTATGAATATGATGACGGCTGGATGCTTATCATCCTGCGTATACCTTATGTCAAGGAGATAAGGTCGCGGACACCGTATACCACTGTACCGCTTGGTATCATACATAAACGTGATGTCACTATCACTGTATGTAATTTCGAGACGAACATGATGGTGGATTTCATCAGCTTTCACAAGCGCAGAGGTGAGGGGTTCACGGATTATGTGGATATGATTTTCAGGCTTTTCCTAAGCAGTGCCGTGTGGTATCTGAAACGTCTGAAGCAGATATCGCAACGCATAGACCAGGCAAAGAGTGATATGTCTAAAGTGGATAACGAGGCTCTTATCGGTCTCTCGCGCCTGCAAGACTCCCTGACATATTTCCAAACATCTATCCGTGGCAATGAGAACCTCCTGGCTAAACTGAAGTTTAAACTACAGGTGGACGAACTTGATGCAGACCTTATTGAGGACGTCAATATCGAGATGTCGCAGGCACGCGAGACGACCAACATCTACTCGAACATCCTTGAATCGACAATGGAAACATACCGTGGTATCATCAACAACAACATGAATACCACCATGCGTACGCTTACTTCCGTTACAATCATCATGATGTTCCCAACCCTCATAGCGTCGCTTTTCGGCATGAACCTTGTCAATGGCATGGAGAACAGCCCGATAGGCTTCGGCATAGCATTGTTCATATCCATCTTCGTCAGCATCGTCAGCTGGGCAGCTCTGAAATGGAAACAACTGATATAAGGGGTGCTAACAGTTCCTGCGGTTATGCGGTCATACAGAGATTAGTTTTTTTTTTACTGTATACCTAACCATACCCCTCAACTAAACAACCAAACAACGAAACAACCGTTTTAGACCCAAACGAAAAAAGGGGAATCTCATGACGAGATTCCCCTTATACATTATATATTATGTGGTTTACATAGCCTGACGGACAAGTTCCAGAACCTTCTCGCAAGCCTCATGTAGTCCTTCGGCATCCTTTCCGCCTGCCTGGGCGAAATGTGGCTGACCGCCACCGCCACCCTTGATGAGCTTTGCTGCCTCGCGGACAAGTTTTCCTGCATTCAATCCGGCAGCAACCATATCATCAGACAGCATGATATTCAATGACGGCTTGCCTTGTGCCTCAGCACCGATGACACAGATAAGTTTCTCCGGCACAGCCTCACGAATCTTGAATACAAGGTCTTTTGCTGCAGCAGCGTCGATACTCAAGACAGTATTGATTATTGTTGTACCGTCACTTTCATGGTGTGCCTTTGCTATAAGCGTGGTCTTCACACGCTCTACCTGCTGAGCCTTGAAAGCCTCAACCTGCTTCTTGAGCTCGGCATTCTCGGAGAGGAACTTCTCGATTACTGCATGGAGGTCTTTCGCATTATTGAAGAGAGCCCTGATGTCTTTGAGACTATCTTCCATCACATAGCAACGCTCCTCCCAGTTCTTGCCTGTAGAAGCCTCGATACGACGGATGCCTGCTGCGACAGATGCTTCGGAGAGTATCTTGAACATGCCGATACGTCCTGTTGAAGTAGCATGCATACCGCCACAGAACTCTACGGAAGGACCGAACTGTATGACACGTACCTTCTCGCCATACTTCTCGCCGAAGAGTGCGATTGCGCCAAGTTTCTTGGCTTCTTCAATAGGAGTATCACGGTATTCCTGCTGATGAATATCCTCACGTATCATGGAATTGACGATGCGCTCTACCTCACGCAACTGTTCATCGCTGACCTTCTCGAAATGTGCAAAGTCGAAACGCAGTGTATCTGGAGACACATAAGAGCCCTTCTGCTCAACATGGTCACCAAGAACCTGCTTCAGAGCATAGTCAAGAAGGTGTGTTGCCGTGTGATTGGCAGCAGACGCATCACGCTTCTCCGTATCAACACAGGCCATGAACTCTGCTTCCATATTCTTCGGAAGCTCTTTCACGATATGTACGGTCTGGCCATTCTCACGCTTAGAGTCTATGATTGTCACCGTCTCCTCCTCGCTGACAAGAACGCCTTGCTCGCCGACCTGTCCGCCCATCTCTCCATAGAAAGGAGTCTTGTCAAGGACAAGTTCATAGAAGACATTCTTTTTCTGCTTTACCATGCGGTAACGTGTGATATGGCAGTTGTATTCCGAGAAATCATATCCCACGAATTTCTGCTCCTCATTTATATCGAAGTCGCCTACGGTATTCCAGTCTCCGTTCTCTACCTGTGCGGCATTGCGGGCACGAGCCTTCTGGGCTTCCATCTCTACGTCGAACTGTTTCTCGTCAACATCGATACCAGCCTCACGGCAGATGAGCTCTGTAAGGTCAAGGGGGAATCCGTATGTATCGAACAGACGGAAGGCCTTTGAGCCGTCAAGAGTATTCTTGCCCTCTGCCTTCAAAGCCTCTATTGCCTCAGAGAGCATGGAAATGCCCTTATCCAGAGTGCGGAGGAAAGAGTCTTCCTCTTCCTTTATCACACGACCGATAAGTTCGCGCTGTCCCGGGAGTTCAGGATATGAAGCGCCCATTTCCTGAATGAGCACAGGAAGGAGCTTGAACATGAATGCCTCTTTCTGGTCAAGGAATGTATATGCATAACGCACGGCACGACGAAGGATACGACGGATAACGTAGCCTGCCTTGGCATTGGAAGGCAACTGTCCGTCGGCTATCGAGAAGGCAACGGCACGCAGATGGTCGGCGATGACACGCATGGCGACATCAATCTCCTCTGCTTTTCCGTACTCCTTTCCTGACAGGCGGCATATTTCCTTGATAATAGGCTGGAATATGTCTGTATCGTAATTAGAGTGTTTTCCCTGTATTGCCCGAACAAGACGCTCGAAGCCCATACCGGTATCTATGACATTCATAGACAATGGTTCGAGGTGTCCATCAGCCTTACGCTCATACTGCATGAAAACGATATTCCATATCTCTATGACCTGCGGGTCATCCTTGTTCACAAGTTCACGACCTGGAGTCTTGGCTTTCTCCTCTGGAGTGCGGGAGTCAAGGTGAATCTCTGAGCAAGGACCGCAAGGACCTGTGTCGCCCATTTCCCAGAAATTATCGTGCTTGTTGCCGTTAATGATATGGTCGGCTGGAACATGCTTCAACCAGTACCCTGCCGCTTCATCGTCACGTGCAAGACCTTCTTTCTCATCACCCTCAAAGACTGTGACATACAGGTCGGCAGGATCGAGCTTCAATACATCGACAAGATACTCCCAAGCCATATCTATGGCGCCTTCCTTGAAATAGTCACCGAAAGACCAGTTGCCGAGCATCTCGAACATTGTATGGTGATATGTATCATGGCCAACCTCTTCAAGGTCATTGTGCTTGCCTGACACTCGCAGACACTTCTGTGAGTCGGCACGGCGGCGTGGCTCAGGGTCACATGTGCCGAGAATTATGTCCTTCCACTGGTTCATGCCGGCATTGGTGAACATCAATGTAGGGTCGTCTTTCACTACCATAGGTGCACTCGGCACTATGGCATGTCCCTTTGACTCAAAATACTTCTTATATGAGTCACGGATTTCGTTTGCTGTCATCATATATCTATTCTTTTGTATACTTTCTATTGTCGTTGTTTAATATTCAATCATAAACATCATCTACATCACTGCAGGGCATCAAGCTGTTTGCGGATACCTTTAAGCTCTTCACGGACAGAGACAAGTGTCTGGAGAATCTCCGTACTCTTATCCACGACAGTAGGATTCTTGAGAATCATCTTGCGGGCTGCCGCAATCTTGAATCCACGCACCTTTACAAGGTTATGTATATTGCGTACCTGCTTGATGTCTGCTTCCGTATACTGACGCACATTATTGGATGTCGTCTTCGGATGAAGTGTCGGGAACTCCGTCTCCCAATAGCGGAGAAGACTTTCAGACACATCAAACATCTTTGCCACTTCCTTTATGGAGTAGTAGAGTTTCAGGTTTTTGTTCGTATTTAATGCCATATATTAAAAAGGGGATTATCGTAATCTATTTTTTTCAAAACTATTGCGGACGTAAGTGAAGAAGAATATCACGCCAAACAGGTTCACTACCGCTCCAAGCCAGAAAGCAGAGGCATAGCCCGTCAGTTCTGCCAATATTCCTCCAAATACTACTCCAAGTCCCACACCGGCATCCCATGACGTGTATAATGTGGAGTTTGCCGTGCCTCTCTGACTATTCGGAGCAAGATTCACAAACATTGTCTGAACAGCAGGAAACATATGTCCGTTGCCAAGTCCTATGATTAAAGCCGACGCATAGTAAGCCCACAGATTCGGCACAGCCGCAAACAGCATGTATCCGAAAACGGAGATGATTACGCCAACAGCGGCATTATGCGTTATGTTGCCGTCACGCAAGGCTTTTGCTCCCTGCAGACGTGACATCATCAGTCCCACGCTCAATATCAGGAAATATATTCCCGTGCCGCTCGTTATGCCAAGCCGTTCACGTCCGTAGATGGCAAGATAAGTGGAGAGGACTCCATAACTGAGTCCGAAGCAACATGTTATCAAGGCCTGACTCCATCCTTTTGTAAGGAAGAACCTGTCAAGCGTCATTTGTGGACGTTCCACTTTCTGCTTGCACGGCCTTGACTTCACCTGTATCGTGGAAGCGGCAAACAGTCCTATACCGCAAACAAGCATTGATATGGCAAACAATATACGGAAATCATGAGTGACATCATATATAAGTATGCCAACAGAAGGGCTCAATGCCGTTGCAAGATTATTGGACAGTCCATAGTAGCCGATGCCTTCTGCACGCCTGGATGATGGAAGTACATCTATCGCAACTGTACTGTTTGCTATCGTAGTAGCACCGTATGGAGCACCATGGAGCGTTCTCACGAACGTGAACAATATCAGTGAGCCTCCTATGAGATATCCGCCAAACAGGATAAACATCAGGCCATAGAAGACCAGAAGGACCTTTTTCCTGTCAAAACTGTCAACAATATATCCACTGAAAGGGCGTATCAGCATGACAGTCACGGTGTATCCCGACAGCACAAGACCGATAGTATGCTTCCCTGCTCCATAAGTATCGGCAAGATACAGGGGCAGGATAGGCACTATCAGCATGAAGGAAAAGTACAGCATGAAATTTGCCGTCAATGCCTTCACATAATTACCGTTCCATAGTTTATCCATAACTGTCAAGATTCAAGTCAAGCAACTATATTCTCAACTTGCCATATACGAACAATGTTCACCTAAGCCATTCAGCATCACCACCAAAGACCTCTGACGGAGTTATCTTTGCAGCCTCTTTTTTTGTCAGTTGTCTTGTCCATGTAGCACGTCCGTCTGTCTTTGCGCCGTCTCCTCGATTGTTGTACTCCAAGTAGCGCGCTGTCTTTTCGTTTTCCTTTTTACCCCAGTTATTCCATCCAACAGGAAGGATATGCGAACCAAGCTCGCAGTTCATGAACAGAGTATATGCATACGGTCTCCACGGACGGCCAAGATAGCATTTAGTGATTTCATGTCCTCCACGATTGCTTTTCCTTGCCTCCTCACCTGTCAGACGGCCTATCTTGCAGTTATTGAAGACATATCCATATTTCTGGTCTTTCGGTGTCGATGCCGCCGTGACATAAGAATCAGACTTGTTCACTATCTCACAGTTCTCAAACCATACTGTAGAAGGGCCGAAGATAAAGTCTGTCGTTCCCTCTATATAGCAATCCCTGAAATACTGGCGTGCTCCTCCGCGTCCCGTATATATCGTGTCCTGATGTCCGAGGAAGCGGCAGTTGATGAAGACACACTTGTCTCCCTCTACATGGAGAGCCACAGCCTGACCAAGGCGGGCTGAATTGTTCTCTATAGTAATATCCTTGAATGTTATATTAGAGCCTGTAACCTTTAATGTGAAGGTACGGAAAGTGCCCATGCTCTTCCCTGTCTCCGGCAACTTGACATTGGCATGGTCATCCCATGTTATGATTGTATTGTCACGGTCTTCGCCACATATTTCTATATTTGTAAGCCATGTTGGCACCTCAAGTTTCTCTTTGTAAATGCCTTTCTTTACAAAAATCACCTTATGGTAATCCATGAAAGCACGGCAAACCTCTATTGCCTCTGCTATGTTGCGGAACTCTGCCGTACCGTCACGGGCAACAAACAATGTGTCCGGATTATCATACTTGTTAGCCGCATGAAGCGTACAGACACTCATCAGAGCGACCAATGACGCTATTCCCTTCTTCCAGTAATTCATGATTCTATAGGTTTAGGTATTATGATTTCTTATGTTTCTGTCCATAATGTCAATCCATGGATATTTCCTCTATTCCCTGAACAGCACGCAGTTTCTTGATTATGTCCTGTACCTCTTCACGATTATGTACGCGTATGTCAAAATGCGCCTCAAAGAGTTCGTTCTCACAATGGATATTCACATTCTTGATATTCAACTTCAATTCGTCTGAAAGAATCTGCGTGACATCCTTCAGCAAGCCTACCCTGTCTATTCCCTTTGCTGATATTCCTGCATCGAAGAACATAAGGTTGTGCATCTTCCACTTTGCATCGACAATACGGTTGCCGTAGCTTGACTTCAGACGGACTGCTACAGGACAGTCACGACGGTGAATCTTTATTCTGTTCTTATCATCAATATATCCAAGGATATCGTCACCCGGGATAGCATGGCAACAGTCTGGGAATATATATTTGCCGATGGTTCCCTCTGTAAGGTAGATCGGCTTCTTCTTGTCAAACTTGTCTGTGACGATGAATTTCTCTTCCTGCTTGACAGCTTTCTTCTTGTCAGCCTTGATAAACGGCACAAACTTGCGCCAGCCAGCGATATCAACTGTCTTTTTTTTCCTGCTGGTAAGCCTCTTGTACAATTCATCATCAAGCGTAAACGACTTCCTGCCTATACCAAGATACAGTTGCTCGTGCTTATGCACTTCCAGAATATCACAGAGCTTATCGACAAGAGATGTCGTCATCTCTGCGTCATGCTCCTTGAACCACTGGCGAAGCATATCTTCACCAGCACCACGCACGACCTTCTCATCACGGCGCAACTGTGCTTGTATCTTGCCTTTTGCCTTGGCAGTAGATACAAAGTTTATCCATTCCGGCTGTACATGCTGAGCCTTTGACGTCAATATCTCCACCTGATCACCAGACTGCAACTTATGGCTCAACGGCACCAACTTATGATTCACTTTCGCACCAATACAATGGCTTCCGACGAATGTGTGTATATTATATGCAAAGTCCAAAGCCGTACAGTTTGCCGGCATAGTGACTATTTCACCTTTCGGGGTAAAGACAAATATCTCGCTGGCAAAGAGATTCAACTTTATCGTATCAAGGAAATCCATTGCATCAGGCTGTGGATCATCAAGTATCTCCTTAATTGTACGAAGCCAATCATTCAGTTCCTTGTCACGCTCGTCATCAGGCGTGTTTGCTCCATCCTTGTATTTCCAGTGTGCAGCAAATCCCTGTTCAGCAATCTCGTCCATATGCTTTGAGCGTATCTGCACCTCTATCCATCTGCCCAGCAAGGACATCAGCGTGACATGAAGTGCCTGATAGCCATTTGCCTTAGGATGGTTGAGCCAGTCCCTGAGTCTGTCAGGATGCGCCTTATATAGCTTGCTTATAGCAACATATATCTGAAAGCACTCGCTTATTTCATCCTCACCCTCACGCGGAGTACATATTATACGTACAGCAAGTATATCATATATTTCGTCAAAGGTGACATGCTTGTTGCGCATCTTGTTCCATATAGAATACGGACTCTTAACCCTTGCCTTTATCTCATACTGTACCCCCATCTTGTCAAGAGCAGTACGTATAGGCGAGGTAAACTCGTCAAAGAGCATGTCGCGCTGTTCTTGTGTAGACTGGAGTTTCCGACAGATATTGTCATACTCCTCTGGATGCTCATAACGGAAACTGAGATCTTCAAGCTCTGTCTTTATCTTATTCAGTCCAAGGCGGTTGGCAAGAGGTGCATAGATATACAGCGTCTCACCAGCTATTTTATACTGCTTGTTTGCCGGTTGCGATGCCAGTGTGCGCATATTATGCAGGCGGTCACATATCTTTATAAGTATGACACGTATGTCATCGCTCATGGTCAGCAGCAGTTTTTTGAAATTCTCCGCCTGTGCCGATGCCTTGTCACCGAATATTCCGCCGGATATCTTTGTCAGTCCATCAACGATTGTGGCAATCTTTTGTCCGAAGATGCTTTCTATATCATCGATGGTGTAGTCCGTGTCCTCCACAACATCATGCAGCAGTGCCGCACAGATACTTGTAGAGCCAAGCCCCATTTCCTTACAGGCAATATAAGCCACGGCAAGCGGATGCATGATGTACGGTTCCCCAGACAGACGCCGCACACCACGATGTGCCTGGCGTGCAAAATTGAACGCCTTTGTTATGATATCTGTTTTCTGACGATGGGACGAATGTATATAGCAATCCAGCAATTCATGAAATGCATTGTCAACCATAACGTCGTCATCCATTACCTTGAGAATACCTTCTGCCATAGACCTTAATTATTATATATATAATACTGATTCATGAAAGGCACTGCCACTGATGAGGAATCACCTTACCCTGAGTTTCTTTCCTGCACGGATATTGCTGCCGGAAATACCATTCAGCTTCTTCAGCTTTGCTACAGTCGTATTGTTTCTACGTGCTATCTCTGAGAGAGTCTGTCCGCTCTTCACTGTAACGCTTCTTCCGCCACGTCCACTTCTGCCTTTCTTGCTGCTTCTTCCTTTAGAACGCTTATACGAAATGGATTCGCGGCGTGTAGACATAACGACATCGGCGACATCCACTTCTGTACGCTTTTGTAACAGTTCGTCAGCACGGTAAGCATATATGGAGTCCTCCCTGTCTATGAACATATTCACGTGAGTAAGGGGCAGACGGATAGGCGAAGATTCTGCCGAGCCTGGCACGATATTGTGCCTGTACTGAGGATTCACGGCGCAAAGTCCATCAAGATCCAAGTCCAGAACCTTTGCCACCTGTTCCAGATGCACATCACGTGTAACCATGACTGTGTCTGTCTTCACAGGCAATGTCGTCACCATAGGACAGATATTGTGCTCACAATAATAGTTCATGATATAGTTTGCCGCTATGAACGCCGGGACATACCCTCGTGTCTCGGCAGGCAAGTAAGGATATATCTTCCAGTAGTCCTTGACACCTCCTGCACGGTGGATGGCCCTGTTGATTGACTCCGGACCTGCATTGTATGCTGCAATGACAAGATTCCAGTCGCCGAAGATGCGGTAAAGGTCACGAAGATAATGTGCGGCTGCAAAAGAAGCTTTCTCGGGGTCACGACGCTCGTCTACTAATGTGTTGACTTTCAGCCCGTACTGTTTTCCTGTAGCAAGCATGAACTGCCAGAGACCTGTGGCTCCGACACGGGATACGGCCTTCGGATTGAGTGCCGACTCTATCACAGGGAGATACTTCAGTTCCAACGGCATGCCGTATGTCTCCAGCGCCTGCTCGAATATAGGCATATAAAAATTGCTTGCACCGAGCATCATACTCACTGAGCGACGCAGCTTCGTAGCGTAACGCTCGATGAATTTCTGTACTACCTCGTTGTAAGGCATCTCGATAATCGTCGGCAATCTCCGCAGACGCTCACGATAGACATCAGCGTCAAAATAAGGATTGACATCGCGCATGTTGCAATCCTCATCCAATTTCAGATATGTCTGAGCATGATAGGCATTAAGAAGAGAGTCGAGATCCTGCATCATCGCTTCCGGAATCTCTATTGTCTCCTCATTGCCGTTATCGTCCGTTACTACAACATCCTTGTCTTCATCCTCTACATAGACGACCTGTGCCGTGGCTGTCCCCCAGACACCACCGGCAAGAAATGCTGCTACTGTAATGTATTTCCTTATATCCATAATCATTTTTAGAAGTTCAACTTGCAACGCACACCGACACCATTATTCTGCAGGCTGTTGCGCGAAGCCATCATTTTCTGCCCCCTGCCGTCAATGAATGCAGGGGAGACCTTCATCGAAAGGTCGTCGCTTATATCAAATTCTGAAAGAGACGCGTCAACATACGCATCGACAATGGAGAGGGCATAAACGCCTATCATGCAGAAGATGCTCAAGTCGCGCCACCTGCGGAACTTGTCCCTGCGCGACTTGAAGATAGGCTTGTACCGCTCCACAATCTCTTCCTGGGTCATCGTCGTATTGCCAAGATGTATGAATTTCATGTAGCTGTCCGTAGACTTGTCACCGTCTATCATATCACGGTATGCCCTGTCGTAGTCGGAATACATCTGGCCGTTCCATCGCAAGGCATAGGCACAGCCTACAAATCCGCCGTATATAATCGGCAGCTTCCAGTATTTGCGGTTATATATCTGTCCTCCTCCGGGGATGACGATAGCCATCCACATGGCTTTCTTCACATCAGGACGCCAGCTGTTCCAGTCCTTCGCCTGCTTTCGTGCCTTGGCGTTCTCCTTGTTTTCCTGCTCAGGCAAGACGGAGACCATCCTTTCCGTATCCTTTTTCAAGACCGAGTCTTCCACAATCTCCACATTCTTGAATACAGTGTCAACAGACTCCTGCGCCGCCACGTCTGCCGTGACAGCAAGCAAGAATATCAATATGTAAACTATGCGTTTGATACTTTTCAAGGGTTTATCCGTAGAAACAGGACACCAAGGCACAATGGCCATACCTTTCCCGGCATGGCGTCAACGTCCGTGCCCATGGTATCCATACACCGCTTTTAATTGAATGTTTCAAGAATCTTCATCAGTTCCTCTTCGCTGGCAAAAGGAATCGTTATCTTTCCCTTGCCGTTGTTTCCGCAAGTGAGCTGTACTTTCTGGCCTGTCATCTCCGCAAGATGCTTGCGTACAGACTCGAGAGGTGCCGGCAGCGCGGAAGAGCCCTTGACCTTCTTCTTGCCGAGCTCCACGGTCTCACCGCTTTTCAGCTGCTGGATGAGTTCCTCCACTTTACGCACAGAGTATCCGTTCTTTATAATATCCTTGAATACCTTTATCTGCATCTTCGGGTCATCGAGCGAAAGTAATGCGCGTGCGTGTCCCATATCAATGTCTTTCTTCTGCAATGCCATCTGCACCTGTGCCGGGAGCTTCAGCAGACGGAGGAAATTGGCAACCGTTGCGCGCTTCTTTCCGACACGCTCGGCAAGTTTCTCCTGCGTCATGCCGGTATTATCAATGAGATGCTGGTAGCCCAAGGCTATCTCTATGGCGTTGAGATCCTCGCGCTGGATATTCTCCACGAGGGCCATCTCCATGACATTCTCGTCGTTGATGGTGCGGATGTATGCCGGCAATGATACCAAGCCTGCCAACTGCGAGGCGCGCCAGCGACGCTCGCCGGCAATAATCTGGTAACGGTTCTCCGCTATCTGACGGAGCGTGATAGGCTGTACGATGCCTATCTCACGGATGCTGTTGGCAAGTTCCAGCAACGCCTCCTCGTCGAAGTCGCGACGAGGCTGGTCTGGATTACGCTCTATCTGCGCGATAGGAATCTCGTTTATCATAGACGAGCCTCCCGTCTGCACATCATCTGTAGAAATCAACGCCCCGAGACCTTTTCCCGGAACGGATATATCGTCAAGTCCACGTCCCAGCGTGGTGAATTTCTTTCTTACAGCCATTGCTTATTTCTTGTTGATAATCTCCTTGGCAAGAGCGATATGATTCTTCGCGCCATTGGAGTCTGCATCGTAGAGTATGACAGGAATGCCGTGGCTCGGAGCCTCCGAGAGCTTGACATTTCGCTGTATGACGGTCTTGAAGACCAGTTCCTGGAAATGACGCTTCACCTCATCGTATATCTGGTTTGCCAGTCTGAGGCGGCTGTCATACATCGTCAGCAGGAAGCTCTCTATCTCCAGTGTCGGGTTCAGACGTGTCTTTATTATCTTTATCGTGTTCAGCAGTTTTGTGATTCCCTCCAGCGCAAAGTACTCACACTGTACAGGGATAATCACTGAATTGGCCGCCGTAAGGCAGTTTACAGTGATGAGACCGAGCGACGGCGAGCAGTCTATCAGTATATAGTCATACTCTCCTACAACAGGTGCAAGCATGTTCTTGATGATATTCTCACGCTTATCCACGTTGAGCATCTCCACCTCTGCACCGACAAGATTGATATGGCTCGGCACGATGTCCAGGCCTTCGATGTCTGTAGTGTATATTGCCTCGCGGATATCCGCATGGTTGATGATGCACTCGTATATGGAGCATTCCACATCCTGTATGTCGACACCAAGACCGCTGGAGGCATTTGCCTGAGGGTCAGCATCTATTACAAGCACAGACTTCTCCAATGTCGCCAGTGAGGCGGCAAGATTGATGGTCGTTGTGGTCTTGCCCACGCCACCTTTCTGATTCGCGACAGCTATTATCTTTGCCATAATATGAAATATTATCTTTTTCTCTGTTTCCGATGCAAAACACCAGATATTTGGGTACAAAGTTAATGATTTTATTTGAGAAATTAGCATATTCGGTCAAAAAATAGTAATTTTGCACAGTAATTTAATGTACATTGATAATTATAGAAGTATACACACGCATATATCCCTGTACTTTCAACATCTGCGATATGGCGTGGAAACACAGAAACAACAAAAAGCAAGAAGATGGAAAGACCACTTATCCTAATATCAAACGACGACGGATACCGTGCCAAGGGCATACGCCAACTCGCGGAGACGGCTATGCAGTTCGGCGATGTCATAGTATGCGCTCCAGAGGGCGCACAGTCAGGGAAGTCAAGAGCGTTCACCATGGGCGACCTCACTCTCCACAAAGTCAACGGCGTAGAGTCGGGCTACCCTGAGGGCGTGGACGTATGGGTATGCTCGGGCACCCCTGTAGACTGTGTGAAAATGGCTTATGGTGTCGTATGCCAGCGCAAGCCGTCACTCGTCCTCGGAGGTATAAACCATGGCGACAACGCCTCGACAAACGCCCACTACAGCGGCACGATAGGCGTGGCGTTTGAAGGGTGCATGAAGGGTATACCGTCCATAGCCCTGTCGCTATGCGACTTTGACCCTGAGGCAAACTTCATGCCGATGCGCCCGATTGTAGAGAAGGTCATCGGGAAGGTGCTTGCCGAAGGTCTGCCCCACTTCACTTGTCTTAACGTCAATGTCCCGAAGGTCAAAGCATACGAGGAACTGAAAGGTATACGCGTCTGCCGCATGGCCGACGGGTACTGGCGCAAGGAGGTATCTCCTCAGGACAGGACCGACAGGCAGGACAACAAGGTCTATATGCTTGAGGGCTACTACCAGAGCAACGAGCCTGAGGCTGAGGACACGGACGCATGGGCTATACGCAACGGATATGCCGCCATAACTCCTTGTACTATAGATATTACCGACTATGGTCTCCTGAAAGACTTTACCCTGTAAGGAGGTTGTGGGTGTTAGGTCGCTTCGCTTTAGGGTGAAAAACCACAAACTCATAAAAGTATAACCCTACCTGAAACTAACAAAGTTCCGATTAAGCGAGAACAGCCAAAAGCAAGCTTCTAGACTGTCGAGCGGAAGGAACTTCGAACAAAGCTCACCCTACAACCAAAGACCTAAAACAAAAAAAACAAAACCATGAAATACTACCTTATCGTCGGTGAGGCCTCTGGCGACCTTCATGCGGCGCATCTCATGACAGCCCTCAGACAGCATGACCCCGAGGCGGAGTTCCGCTTCATAGGGGGCGACAACATGCTTGCCGTAGGAGGTTCCATGCTGCGCCATTACAAGGAGATAGCATATATGGGCTTTATTCCTGTACTCACACATCTGCGCACAATATTCAGCAGCATGGGACAATGCAAGAGGGATATACTTGCATGGCAACCGGATGTCGTCATCCCTGTAGACTATGCCGGATTTAATCTCAACATCTGCAAATGGCTGAGGGGGCTGGATGCCGGCTGGAGACCGAAAGCATTCTACTATATCGCCCCGAAGATATGGGCATGGAAGGAATACCGCATCAGGAATTTCAAGAGGGATGTCGACGAGATGTTCTGCATCCTACCCTTTGAGGTGGATTTCTTCGAGGGTAAGCACCATTATCCTGTGCATTACGTAGGGAATCCCACAGCCGACGAGGTGAGGAAGTTCAAGGAGGGATACAGGGAGACAAAGGAGGAGTTCTGCAAAGCGCACAGACTTGACCCCGAGAAACCTATCATCGCCCTGCTCCCAGGCAGCAGAAGACAGGAAATAAAAGACAATCTCAAGACGATGATGAAGGTTGCAAAGGAACGGCCCGAATACCAGTATGTCATCGCCAAGGCGCCATCCGTGGACCTCAAAGACATCAGTATGCCGATGGTGCAGGGCGCGACATACGAACTGCTCTCCCACTCCACCGCAGCTCTTGTGACAAGCGGCACGGCAACACTGGAGACAGCCCTGTTCAATGTGCCGCAGGTGGTATGCTACAAGACTCCTGTGCCGAAAATCACACGATGGGCTTTCAACCACATCATACAGTGCAAGTTCATCTCCTTGGTCAATCTCATTGCCGGAAAGGAGATTGTGCAAGAGCTTTTCGCAGACAGGTTCTCGGTCGGGAACATCAGCAAATGTCTCTCCGACATTCTCCCGGGAGGTCACGCACGCCAGCAGATGCTTGACGGATACAAGGAAGTACACGCCTTGCTTGGAGAGACTTCCGCCCCTGACAATGCCGCAAGAATCATGACATCGCTGCTGAAAACAGTGTGATGTCCATTGGTACATCTATACGGTTGTACGGTTATGCGGTTATACGGTTTTTCGTAGATTACTTTTACTTTAACAACCGTATAACCGCACAACCGTATAACCCCATTATGAGAACTATTATAATCCGTTAGAGAACCACCAAGTCTATCCATCCACACGGGAAAAACAATATTCATGATGTCCTCCCATTAGAAAACTCACTCGCATTTTTGCGCTCAAAAACTGCAAAAAGAAAAGCGGAGAAACTCTATTCGTGAAATTCCGCAGGATTTCCGCCCAATAGCCAACACGCTATATATCAACCCATTACCACCAATACCATATTCAAAAGTCATCAACGCTTCGCCCTAAAGCACAAAAATACCGCACAGACCGTTACCTTTCACTTACAAAAGGTAACCATCTGTGCGGTATTTTGTCATCTTTCACTGCTTTATCGGTCACTTTTCACAACATCAAAAGCCATTTCTCACCGTATCAAAAGCCACTTTCCACCTCCAAAACACATAAGACAGCAACAGAAAGCCATCACTTCCTGTCCCCTCCGCCTCCCCTCCTCAGATTATGATAAATAGCGCATTAGAAAACTCATGCGCATTTTCTTAACACAAACGCCATAAGTTATTTGTCTGAAAAAGAAGTTATCAAGATAGCATTCCACATATCCCGATAACTTTTCTTACCACATTATCCCATTTCCTCCTTCCCATGTTGCTCCAAGAAGAAACGTTTTTGCTGTTCTATCTCGCGACGCAGTTCCTCTTCTGTAGGCATATATGCCATATATTTAGCGGCAAAGAGTTGGTTGCTGCGATTCAGTACAGAGTATTTTGCAATATCTTCGTTGGTTTCAGAGCACAGGAGGATACCAATAGTAGGATTGTCCTCAGTGCCTTTCACCAAGTCATCGTACATCCGCACATACATATCCATCTGTCCTACATCCTGATGGGACAGCTTGTGGGTCTTCAAATCAAATAAGACGTAAGCATGCAAATGGATGTTGTAGAACACAAGGTCAATATAATAATCATCACCACCAGCAAAGATGTGCTTTTGTCTGTCCACGAAAGCAAAACCTCGCCCCAATTCCATGATGAATTGCTGGAGATTGTCTATCAAAGCCTGTTCCAATTGAGTTTCATCATATTTTGTGTCTTTTCTAAAGCCGAGAAATTCTGCGACTACAGGATTCTTAATATACTCAAGTGGATCGGATTGTTCAATCACTGGTTTGGGCAGGGCCAATGATTCAC
>JAIDEM010000072.1 GCA_029054825.1 Prevotella sp.
CATAGACTATTCCCCGATGTCAGGAGGCTGCCATTTCACCGGCGACTGCGACAACTTCGAGACAGGGTGCGGCTTCTGCAAGGGGATAGGCTCCAGGAAACTGGAAGACTTCACACGCTGGAATGTCAGATACAGGCGACGCGTATACGACAAGGTCCGCCCAGTGGTCATGGGCAACAGCTATATGCACACCTTCTTCGACAGATCCTGGCTTCTGAAAGACTATGACCGCAAGCTCAAGTGCAGCTTTACGCTCGACCTCGATGTCTGGCGCGAGTACGACAGAGAGAAAGCCCGGCGTGAACTGGGGATAGGCGCGGAGAAACGGTTCGTGATATTCTTTGGAGCACGCTACATGATTGACAAGCGCAAGGGATTTGCCTATCTGCTGGATGCCTTGAAGGAACTGCACGGGAGACTTAGCGAGGATGAACGGAAAGAAGTCCTGCTGCTCATAGCCGGCAGCGACATCGAGGAAGTGAAGGACAGGTTGCTGTTCGATTACAGATACGTCGGATATGTCGGAGGCGCAGACCTGCCGCGGCTGTATTCTCTTGCAGACGTGTTTCTCTCCGCCTCTGTCGACGATGCAGGCCCTTCGATGGTCAACCAGTCGCTCGCCTGCGGCACACCCGTCGTCGCCTTCGAGATGGGCACGGCGCTCGACTGTGTGAAGGGACACAATACCGGATACTGTGCCGCCCTGCGCGATGCCGTGGACTTCGCCTCTGGCATAGAGAAGATTTTCCGTATGCAGGGAGAGGAATACATGCAGATGAGGCGCGATTGCAGGAAGCTCTCCGAAGAACTCTTCTCGCCGCAACATCTCATAAACTCTGTACAGGAGGCTTACGACAGATACCGCAACAAGTAGGAATCCTCCTTACCACCTCGGATGTCCTTCTGCTTGCCTTGTCGTTGTGGCAACATGTCCAAGGCTGGCGTGTAAGGATTTTCATGGCAGATACTGTATTTGCAGAAGATGACATGTGAGTACAATTCATTGCATAATCCATCGTCTTCGGCGAAGACCGTAATGGCGATAAAACAAAAGGTTACCTTTCAGCACATGAAAGGTAACCTTTTACCGTATGAAGTGTCACCTTTCATCTTGCAAAAGGTGACCTTTTGTTTTTAGATTTTTTGTCTTTTCATAATCACTTGATTATCATTTGTCTACGTAATGGTGACAGAGCGTGGCGGTTTTCAGGCTGGGCAACCGCAGCATATTCAATCCTCCTCTTCCTGTTCGAGCAGCGGTGTGTCGGCGGTTTTAAGCTGATACTTGCGTTTCGCGCTGCTCTGCGCCCCGTATTTTATGAGTTTTCTTGCCGCGACCTCGATGCTCTGGCCTGATGTGGCTGTGACGGTCCTGACATCGTCAAAGGCCTTTCGTGTCCTGTCAAGCTGCTCCTCGACTTTCAGGAAGCGCTCGTAAAACATCTGGACGCGGGCAACGAC
>JAIDEM010000073.1 GCA_029054825.1 Prevotella sp.
TTATACCAAAAATCATTAATTATGAAAAAATTGCTATTATTCTTCCCACCGGGCAGGAGACAGTGAGGTTACAGCGGTAACGCCCCGTTATTTTATTGCACCTGCCGGTGTCAGCTCATACCCTCTTCCTAATACTGGCTATTTCTATGAGGAAGAAGGCTATAGCATCTTCAGACAGTCTTATTCCGACTCTTTCTCAATCTATAATTATTAAACCGTATATTCAGTTATGAAGCAAAAACTCATTTTATTTTTCTCTCTTTTACGCTCCCTCTGCTTCCTGTTTTCCTGTAGCAGTGATGACGAAGACTCTTCTACAGTGGTTACCATCTATGTGTCAGACAAAACGGATACTTCTGCGTGTAGATTATGAAATTCCCACAGATGGGATAAGAAGAGAAATATCTGCGTTATCTGCACAATCTGCGAGAGTTTGAAACAAGAAGGCAAAGAAAACAGTAATGGCATCATGTGTCCTGTCAGGACATGTGGTGCCATTATTGCTATAAAGGTGAACACCTGTACAGGCTGCAAGTCTGCCCCGAAACGCACAAAACGTGGTATTTAGCGTATCTCTTAACATACTTTTACATTCGTGTCCGCTTAATCTTGAAAAATAATTCGTACCTTTGCCAAACATCATGACCTTATGAGTGTAAAATATCAAACTAACAGATAATAAAATGAGTAACATCAAGTCACCGATTACCGCCTCCCTGCTGAAGGCGGCATTGTGTATGTGTTCCGTATTCTGTGTCCAGAATGCCTCGGCGCAGATATACTATACGGGCACCCAGCTGAGCAATCCCAATCATCATGACGGTCAGCTTTCGCCTGTCGTGGGTGTGCACAACATCCAGATACTGCGTGCTAACCGCGAGCATCCTTCTGCGGAGAATGGATTCGGATGGACATACAACCATCAGCCGATGATGGCATACTGGAAGGGCAAGTTCTATGTCCATTATCTTTGTGACCCGAAGGACGAGCAGGTGCCGCCGTCACACACCCTTGTACAGAGTTCCAAGGACGGATACGTATGGTCGGTGCCGGAGATGCTTTTCCCGGAATACGATGTGCCGGAAGGTTTCACGAAGAAAGGCGTGGAGGGTGCCGCTCACAATCTGAAGGCCGTGATGCATCAGCGCATGGGATGGTATGTCTCTTCCGAGAACCGCCTGTACGCCCTCGGTTCCTATGGTGTCTGCCTTTCCAAGAAAGACCATAACAACGACGGAAACGGTATAGGACGTGTTATCCGCGAGATAAAGGAAGACGGTACCATGGGCAAGATATATTTCATGTATTACAACCATGACTTCAACGAGAAGAACACCGACTTCCCCAATTACCGCAAGGGTGACAAGCACCTGCGCAAGGCCGTGGAGGAGATATATGCCAATCCGCGTATCCGCATGCAGTGGGTAGAGGAGGCAGACAGAGGTGACAAGCTCATACCTCTTGACAAGCCTTACAAGGCATACAACGACTATACCCTCCCTGACGGCAGGCTTGTGGCACTCTGGAAACATGCGCTGACGAGTGTCTCCTCAGACGGCGGCAATACATGGTCGCAGCCTGTCGAGAGAGCCAAGGGTTTTGTCAACAGCAATGCAAAGATATGGGGACAGCGTCTCTCTGACGGCACTTATGCCACGGTGTACAATCCTTCCGAGTTCCGCTGGCCTCTGGCTATCTCCCTCTCTGCCGACGGTCTCGAATATACTACCCTCAACCTCATCACCGGCGAGATTCCACCGATGCGCTACGGAGGCAACTACAAGTCTTTCGGTCCGCAGTATGTCCGCGGCATACAGGAAGGCAATGGTGAGCCTGCTGACGGCGATATGTGGCTGTCGTACTCCATGAACAAGGAGGATATGTGGGTAGCCCGTGTCCCTGTCCCTGTAAGGATTGATGCTACGGCACATGCTGCTGACGACTTCACGAAATGCAAGACCCTTGCCGACCTTACGGCATGGAATATCTACTCGCCAATAGAAGCTCCTGTAGGGCTTGACGGCCGCTGGCTGACTCTCTCTGACAAGGATAAGTTTGACTACTGCCGTGTAGAAAGGAAGATACCTGCAACAGAGAAGCTCGCCGTGGAGTTTGACCTCCAGGCTTCGCAGAACGACCATGGATGGCTCCAGATAGAGTTTCTTGACAAGCAGGGCACCGCCTGCGCACGTCTTGAACTGACCGATGGCGGAGAGCTCCGCAGCAAGGGTGGCGCACGCTATGCCAAATGTATCGGTTACGAATCAGGAAAGGTTTATCATATCCGTGCCGAGATTGATGTCGAGAAACGCATGTCGACAATATATGTCGACGGCAAGAAGACTGCGACACGTATGCTCTTTGCCCCTGTGGAGAGCGTGGAGCGCGTGATGTTCCGTACAGGTGTGCAGCGCACATATCCTACGGTGGACACTCCTGCCGACTGGGACGGCATACTGCCTGATGCCGGTGAGCAGGACAAACTTGCGGTATACCGCATAGCAGACTTCAAAACCTCTGCCATGACGGATGATGGAAGCACTGCAGCAAACGGTACTCCTGCTGTACTCGACTATGATGACTATAAGGGCTATGTCGATTATTTCAACGCCATGGAGGACGAGAACATCGTCCAGGCCATCCCGAACAGTGAGGCATGGCAGTGGATGCGTGCCAACTGTCCGGCATTCGAGTGCTCGCAGAAGTCTTTCGAGGAGATGTTCTGGTATCGCTGGTGGACTCTCCGCAAGCATATAGAGAAGACTCCTGCAGGCTGGGCTATGACGGAATTTCTTGTGCAGCGTACCTATGCTGACAAATGGAAGCTCATATCCTCCGGCGTGGGACACCATATCCATGAGTCACGGTGGCTCCGCAACCCTGAGTATCTTGACCAGATTATAAACACCTGGTACAAAGGTAATGACGGAAAGCCGATGGCGAAGCTCACAGCATACTCCTCATGGATACCTTACAGCATCTGGCAGCGCTATCTCGTAGACGGCCGCAAGGACTGGGCTGTTTCTGTCCTTCCTTCTGTGAAATGGGAAGTGGAGGATTGGTATCACTGGAACCAGTTCCGTGACGATATGCCTTTCCCTGCCAAGAAGCCTGGATACGGCAAGATAAGGACGCGTAACGCCAAAGGTATCAACGGCCTCTTTTGGCAGAGTGATGTCCGCGATGCCATGGAGGAGACAATTTCCGGTTCGCGTACACAGCAGTTCATGCGCCCTTCTGTCAATGCTTACATGTACGGAAATGACATCGCGCTTGCCAATATCGCTGCTCTCGCAGGCGACAAGGCTCTCGCTGACGAGTACAATGCGCGTGCCGAGGCTCTGCGGAAACTTATCCTTGACAATCTCTGGAGCGTGAAAGACAATTTCTTCGAGACACATACGGGAGACTCTCTTGCCGGTGTCCGCGAGGCGATAGGATATATGCCTTGGTATGTCAAGATGCCTATGGACAATGGCAAGTATGGCATGGCATGGCAGCAGGTCATCGACGAGCAGGGATTCAATGCCCCTTACGGTCTGACAACGGCAGAGCGCCGTCATCCGGGATTCCGCACACACGGCGTCGGCAAGTGTGAGTGGGACGGTGCGATATGGCCTTTTGCCTCCTCTCAGACACTCACAGGTCTCATCAATTATCTTAATGACGGACAGGCATCTCCTGCAGAAGGTATGAAAGATGCATTCTTCGTACAGATGGAGAAGTACGTGCAGGCACAGCACATGCGCGGGAAACCGTATATCGGCGAGTATCAGGACGAGGTGACAGGCTACTGGCTGAAGGGCGATCAGGAGCGTTCGCGCTATTATAACCATTCTACCTTCAACGACCTCCTTATCACAGGCATCTGCGGCCTGCAGCCACAGGCGGACAACAGCATCACGGTGAATCCTCTCATTCCAGAGGGCAAATGGACTTACTTCTGCCTTGACAATGTGCGCTACCACGGACATGACATCACCATCCTCTACGACCAGGACGGTCAGCGCTATCATCAGGGTAAAGGTCTGATGGTCTTCGTTGATGGAGTGAAGAAGGCTTCCGCTGACAGGATAAAGAAGATTACGTGCAAGTTGTAGTCATGTGGTCATTTACTGTTGTGCGGTTAAACGGTATATGGTTATGACAGTTATATATAATTAAGGTATAGACAACTGTTGGTCAAACAACAAAAAAACAGGACTTACCCACAAATGTATCCATATGTCATTTGGAATCCGCTGCGGAAAACAGTATCTTTGCACCATCCTTCAGCCGTATGTCTCAGGTAATGGCGGGCATCATCATGTCTCAGCCCGCTGATGCGTAGTCTGAAATATAAATTGGGAATATAAATAATGTAATATCGAAAACACATATCATGACAAATCGTTTATCAAAAGTGTTTCTGTTGTTTCCGTCATTGATGCGGACAGCGGTCTTTTTAATACTGCTTGCCTGTACTTGTGATGCTGAGGCGCAGGATGTCTTCTCTGGAGCCCAATGGGTAGGAGCCATAACGAAGGCTGACGCGCATACCCCAGAAGGGAGAATCTATACAGGAAAAGCCATGAAGGAATCGCTCCCTTTATGGGAAGCTGCAAATCCTCTGTCTCGTCAGTCTATATATGTTGCGAAGACATTTTCTGTAAAGAAGAAGGTCAAGCAGGCTACGATGTATGTCTGCGGATTGGGATTCAGTGAGGTGCGTATCGATGGTGACCGCATTGACGACTATGAGTTCACGCCACTATGGAGTGATTATGACAAGTCGGTGTTCTACAATAAGTATGAACTCTCTGACCGTGACTTCAGGAAGAAGACAAGGATAGAGGTGCTTTTGGGCAACGGATTCTATAACGAGCAGGGCGGACGCTACACAAAACTGAAGATAAGTTTCGGTCCTCCGACACTGAAGCTCCGTCTGCACCTTATATATATAGATGGCACGGAGGATGATATTGTTACGGACAAGACATGGCAATGGTCGCCTTCCGAACTCACATTCAACAGTCTCTATGGCGGTGAGGATTATGATGCACGTATAGGCAGGACATGGAAGGCTGTCGTCATACAGGAAGGTCCTAAGGGGGTACTGCGTGAAAGGATGGCTCCGCCTGTCAAGGTCATGGAGCGCTTTGCACCGAAGAGTGTAAAATATCTCTCAGCCGAAGAACGTGCGAGTGCTGTGAAACTTACCAAGCACGAACTGCCGGAAGGGACTTTCGTCCTTGATATGGGACAGAATCTCGCTGGAGTGCCGGAGATTTCCGTACTGGGAAAGGCTGGGCAGGAGGTGAGACTGTATGTCTCTGAGACTCTCACTCCCGAGGGAGCATGTAATCAGCGTCAGACAGGACGTCAGCATTACTACAGCTATACACTGAAAGGCAGCAAGGAACCGGAGAATTACCGTCCGCGCTTCTCGTACTATGGCTTCCGGTATATACAGGTGGAGGGAGCTGTAATGGATGGCGAGCCAAATCCGCAGGGGCTTCCTGTGATAAAGCAGATAAACTCATGTTTCGTTTATAACTCGGCGCGCAAGGTCTCCACTTTCGAGTGTAGTAATCCTCTTGTCAACAAGACACACGAACTTATCGACCGTGCGGTACGCTCCAACATGCAGAGCGTCTTCACCGACTGTCCGCACAGGGAAAAGCTGGGATGGCTGGAGCAGGACTGGCTCAACGGCATTGGACTGTTCATGAACTATGACCTTACAGGCTTTGCCCGTCAGACTATGCGCAACATAGCTGATGCCCAACACGCTAATGGTGCAATACCTACCACAGCCCCGGAGTATGTCGTTTTCCAGGGACCGGGAATGGATGCCTTTGCCGAGTCACCGGAGTGGGGCGGTACATTCATCATGATGCCTTGGATGTATAAGCAGTATTATGACGACGACTCGCTGCTGAAAGAGTATTATGACCAAATGCTCGCTTACGTCAACTACCTTAGCACGATAGACTCCTGCGGTATCCTTAATCAGGGTCTTGGCGACTGGTATGACTACGGCAATTTCCGTTCGGGTTTCTCGCGTAACACTTCCGTTCCGCTCGTCTCTACTGCTCATCACTACCGCTGGACAGACATGATGCGCAAGACAGCGGCATTGCTCGGCAAGACTGCCGATGAGGCCATGCTTGCCAAGCGCAGTGCCGAGATAAAGGAAGCGTGGCAGAAAGAGTTTTATAATGGTGACAACGGCAAGAATCCTTTGCATAGGTCACAGACAGCACTTGCCATAGCCCTTGATCTGCATCTTTGTCCGGAGGCAGACAGACAGGCTGTGCTGGATTCGCTTATCGCAGACATCCATCGTCATAACGACCGTCTTACTACAGGTGATATTGGCAACAGGTATCTCTTTGAGGTGCTTTGCGAGGAGAACCAGCAGGAGCTTCTGTACAAGATGCTCAATCATTATGATGTGCCGGGATACGGCTTCCAGATAAAGCAAGGTATGACGACTCTCACTGAGCAGTGGGACCCAGCTCACGGCTCCTCCATGAATCATTTCATGATGGGGCATATCGACGGCTTCCATTTCACTTCTCTTGCAGGAATAAACATCAACGGCAGGGAAGTCATCTTCCGTCCGCAGCCTGTGAAAGATATGCAGTGGGTGAAGGCAAGTACAGAGACACCTTGGGGCAAGGTCTCTATCAAATGGCATCGCAATACTGATGGCAAGATTGTTGCCGATTATTCCGTACCGGCTGGCATGACATGCAAGTATATTGACCCAAATGAATAGTTGTATGGATACTGGGCTTTGTATCTATTTCGGCTATCATAACCTACAATCATAACTAAATACAGAATATGAATAAAAAGATAATTTCGGCTCTTTTCCTTTGCGCATCCTCTGCCTTGACCTGCAATGCGCAGGCAGACCGCGCACTGAGCGATGTTATGAAAGATGTTGAGCAACGCTTCAATGTTCGTTTTAAGTATAATGTCGACACTGTCGGCAAGCGTCTTCCACATGCCGATTTCCGTATCCGTCCTTACTCTATAGAGGAGACACTCGACAATATTTGCAAGTATTTTGACTTCAACTGGTGGAAACAGTCTGGCAACAGCTACAAGATAAAGCCTTACGAATATGCCCGTCGCCATACAGAGGATGGGCAGAAGATGCTGACATGGCTGTCGTCCCAGTACAGCAACAAGGCAGAGTGGGAGGCTCGACGTGATACTCTGCGCCGTGAGTTGCGTCGGCGTCTACAGATAGACGAGTACCTTGATTCCTGCGTGAAGGGCAAGAAAGCCATTCTTTCAAAAGTCCGCAAGTATGACGGATATACAGTGCAGAATATATGTATAGAGACCCTTCCCGGCGAGCATGTCTTCGGAAGCATATATACACCGACATCAAAGGGCAAGCATGCGCTGATAATATGTCCTGGAGGACATTTCTATGATGGCCGTTACCGTAAAGACCAACAGCAGAGGCTGGGTACTCTGGCACGTATGGGTGCCATCTGTGTGGACTTTGACCTTTATGCATGGGGCGAGTCTGAGGCTGAATATCCTAAACATCAGACAGACCGCGCACATGTTATCCAGGCACTGAACGGTCTCGTGCTTCTCGACTGGATGATAGAAAACCGTGGCAAGCAGATTGATATGACACGCATCGGAGCCAATGGCGGTTCTGGTGGCGGAACGCATACTGTGCTTCTGACAGCCCTTGACAGCCGTTTTACGGCGGCAGCCCCTACGGTTAATCTTGCGTCACACTTTGACGGCGGATGTCCATGTGAGAGTGGAAAGCCGATACAGCTCTCTGCCGGTGGTACGTGTAATCCTGAGATACTTGCAATGTTTGCACCTAATCCCGTTCTTGTCGTCAGTGATGGCGGCGACTGGACGGCCTCTGTGCCCGAACTGGAGTATCCTTATCTGCAGCGTATCTGGGATTTCTACGGCAAGAAAGATGCTGTGCACAATGTCCATCTGCCTAATGAACGTCATGATTTCGGCCCGAACAAGCGCAAGGCAAACTACGATTTCTTCATTGATGTGTTCAATCTTGACCGTTCTATGCTTGATGAAGACAAGGTGACCATAGAGCCTCATGATATGATGAAGACACATCTGAAGCGGTAGAAGGTCGATTGGGCGTTTAGTTATTTAGTTGCCTGGTTGTTTAGTCGTTTAGGCTTCGCAACTGTAATGACTGTGATAACTATAACGACTATGATACCTATAATAATATGATAACTACAAAATCTCCAAACTACTAAACTGTAAAAATATGAGACGACTGACATCACTGTTACTGTTATTCTCCGCCTTCTGTCTCGCTCCGTGTTCGGCACAGAACATAGAGACACAGCGTATCTATATCTCCGGTCACGGCTGTGACGACATGAAGCAATGGGACTTCATGTGCACAGATGGCAGAAACAGCGGGAAATGGACAAAGATAGGTGTGCCGTCCTGCTGGGAACTGCAGGGTTTCGGCACCTATCAGTATGGTATGAAATTTTATGGAAAGCCACATCCTGCAGGTATTGCCAGCGAGACAGGCAAGTATAAGTACGAATTTCAGTTGCCGGAAAGCTGGGAGGGAAAGCAGATACTCCTTTGCTTTGAGGCCTCAATGACCGACACTTACTGCGAAATCAACGGCAGGAAGGCAGGCTCAAAGCATAAGGGAGGATTCTCTCCTTTCTATTATGATGTCTCCGACCGTGTGTTCTTCGGCAAGAAAAAGAACCGTATAGAGGTCACGGTAAACAAGGAATCTGAGGAGGACGCTGTCAATATGGCCGAGCGCCGTGCCGATTACTGGAATTTCGGCGGCATCATCCGCCCTGTATATCTTGTGGCAAAGCCAGCCCACAATATCGAGCGTGTGGCGATAGATGCACGCCATGACGGACGTTTCATCTGCAAGGCCTATCTCAACCATGCACTTGAAAACAGTATGGTCAGCGTGGAGATAAGGGAAGTGAAGACAGGAAAGTTTGTCGCTGCTGCTTCAGAGACGACACGCTCCTCGGACTTTGCCGAGTTTGATATTCAGGTAAAAGACATAAAACCTTGGTCTGCAGAGACTCCAAACCGCTATGAAGCTGTCTTCACGCTCTCCCGTGGCAATGTATTCCTGCACAAGGAAAAGCAGAAATTCGGTTTCCGCACAGTCGAGGTGCGTGAACATGACGGCGTTTATATCAACGGGCAGAAGGTTATGATGAAGGGTGTCAACCGCAATTCCTTCCGTCCTGAGAGTGGCCGTACGCTCTCTCCGGCAAAGAATATAGAGGATGTGGAACTGATAAAGTCCATGAACATGAATGCCGTGCGACTCTCCCACGCTCCTGCCGATCCGGAATTTTATGACGCCTGCGATTCCCTTGGTCTCTATGTCATGGACGAACAGCCAGGATGGCACTGGTATCATAACACCATCAACGGATCGAAACTTGTTGAGGCTATGGTAAAGCGCGACCATAACCATCCTTCTGTCATCTTCTGGAGCAATGGCAACGAAGGCGGTTTCAATATGGAATTGGATCCTGTCTTCCATCAGTTTGACCTCCAGAAACGTGTTGTCGTATACCCTTGGGCTAACGAACACGGACTTGAGACAAAGCATTACCGCTCGTGGGGCGAGACACAGGCGTTGCTCCGCGAACCGGAGATTGTCATGCCTACCGAGTTCCTCCATGGTCTCTATGACGGTGGCCACGGTGCCGGTCTGTATGACTACTGGGTGATGATGCGCAAGGCTCCGCGATGTGCCGGCGGCTATCTGTGGGACTTTGCCGATCAAGGTGTCAAGCGTGTCGATATGGACGGTTTCATAGATAATGTCGGCAACTATGGTGCAGACGGCATTCTCGGCCCTCACTTTGAGAAGGAAGGCTCTTACTATACTATTAAGGAAATATGGTGTCCGGTACAGATCACTAATCTTGAGACAGCGTTTGACAATGCCGTGCTCAATCTTGACAACCAATATGACTTCTTGAACCTCAAAGACTGCAAGTTCAAGTATGCCTACAAGAATATGCCTAAGCCAGGCGACAAGAACAGGAAAGCTGTGACCATCGCTTCAGGCACGCTTGCCGGGCCAGATATCGCACCTCATGCACAGGGCGTTCTCCCTTTGCCACGTCGTGACAATGTCGATGTCTTGGAAGTCACCGTGATAGACAATTTCGGTAAGGAACTGTATACATGGTCCATGAAGTCAAGCATGGCGAAGACCGATGCCACACACAATGACGTAAAGCCTGCTGCCGTGTCAGTAAGCGAGACCGACTACAGCCTTACTGTTACTGCCGCTGGTAAGGAGTATCAGTTCTCGAAGAAGAACGGTTCTCTTGTCAAGGCTGGAAATTTCGGTATCGTCGGTCCGTCGTTTATCTGTGCCAAGCGTTCCGACCGCTCACAGGACGGCTTCTATAACCACGACGACAAGGAGGCAGAGAAGAAAAAGACACAGTACACGACATATATGGACCAGGGAGCTTTCACAGGCTTCACCGTAGATGCCGAGAAAGGCACAGTCAAGGCTACATATAAGCACGGCTCGCTGGAGTCTGCCGAATGGACTTTCCTTGCCGACGGTTCTGTCAAACTCGACTATGCCTATACCTTCGGAGGAGTTGTAGACGAGATGGGCATCTCCTTTGCATACCCAGAGAGCAAGGTGCTGTCAAAAGAGTGGGTCGGCGACGGTCCGTACCGCGTATGGCAGAACCGTCTCCACGGTCCGCAGTACGGGTACTGGAAGAATGACTATAACGACCCTGTCCCTGGAGAGACATTCGAGTATCCAGAGTTTAAGGGATATTTCGCCAACTGCTCATGGATGACTATCCGCACAGCCGATGGCAATATCACTCTCGAACCTCTTGGAGGTTTCGCCCCTGCGGCGAAGGCTAAGCCTGAGGCACGTGGCTGTGCTGTGGACTATATCGGGGTCTACACACCTCGTGACGGTCGTGACCATATTCTCTACACTCTCCCTGAGACAGGCATCGCGTTGCTGAAGGTCATTCCTTCTGTCCGTAACAAGGTCAATACGACAGACCTCAACGGACCTTCCGCACAGGCCTTCTGGGCAGACCAGTCACAGTACACTGGTTCAGTCATCCTGCGCTTTGAATGATGACATACAAAATACCTTTTTGCATGATACTTTTATAGGCAAGGCATGTATTTTTCCTGCCTGTATTTGATAACGGTTTGAGCCCGATGGAACAAACATCCATCGGGCTCAAACCGTTTTTTTGTATATGCATTACTGCACTCCTGTTCATGACAGTAATGGACGAAGAGGCGTCTCAGCATTTGTGTACTTATAGTAACAGCGTGAATTTGCAGAAATCTGCGACCTGCAAATCATGTTTTTTCGTATTTTCTTCTTGTTTCTCACATATAATATGTATATTTGCGATGAATTTATCTAAATGCTAAAACTGTTTCCTTAAATATCTCCTGTGCACACAGATATCCCCTGGTTCTTGTATGCCCTCCTAAGTAATGTGGCTATTGTAACATTTTTCTTGATGATGTATATGCTGCACGATAATTAGACATTATTGTATATGGAGATGAGGAAAAATCATTACAGGAAGTGAACGTAAAACAGCAAGAGCTGATGAAGAGGACATTGGAGAAATTCATTATGGATAGACATTTGATGTCTCAGACTCGACAAAATACATTATTAAAATGTTATGACAATGAAGAGAACCATTTTACAAATATTTATCTGCATTATTATCACGGGATGTACGTCATATCATCCAGAGACAATTACTGTATACTATTGGCATGGCTTTGTGGATACAAGCAGATCTATTCCGTGCTCTGAAATACAGCTTGTAGCGATGTCGGATAAACATTCAGAAATGACAGAATATGACAGAATCGTGATTAATCACAAAGATTTTGCAAGGATAAAGAATTACATGCAGAATATGCGTCTTGTGCCGCAAGGAATCAAAAAGGAAATTCCCGGTATAGACAGTAGAATCACAGTAGTGTATGATACTTTGGCGGTTTCCTTTAAGGAGACATACACGAAATATGGTGCAGATGCAAATGACAGGCTGGTTTATGGCGATGAAGAAGTTGTATATACAATAAAATCATTAAGCGGATATTACAACTTTTTTACCAAGTCTGATTTGTTGATGTGGTTTCCTGAAATAAAAAAGTACGGGATGCCTCTCACATATAAGCACATTGTTTATGAGAAACATACACACGCAGGACATACGACAATGACGGACACGATAACTCATACATCGGCTTCCAGAATCATTTTTGTGGATGGTGGTGAATAAAGCCGGATGATTTTATGTGAACACAGTATAAGGGTGAAACAAGCCCACGAGATGGTGGAGAACTCACCATGTAGAAGATGTGCAGGGAAAAAGACAAGCGATACGCGAATCTTGAAGAAAAAAGAGAAATAACGGTCTCTGGAACAAAGAACTGTGAGGGCGTTAAATGAAATACAAGAAACATGAAAAGAGTAATATTGTTGATGTTGATATTCATCATAAGCGGTGTTTACTGTAACTCCCAGACGATAAAAGACATTCGTCTGGTTTATGTCGATTTTTCCATAATGACTTGTTTTTCCATAAGTCCAAGAAATTTTGACGATGGGTGCATTATGCCGGATACCATCATCATAACCGATCCTGTGCAGACAGAATCTTGGGTAAATAGACTGTTAGAGCAGAAAGAAGTGAAAGACGGGTCTTGTCTTGACGTTAGAGGCAAAATTATTATCACATATACTGAGGGTGAGCCTCAAGTCTTTTATTTTGATCGATTTTATGTGCAGCATGGGAATACTTTTTATGAAATGTCTGATGAGTTGAGACGGCAAATTCTTGTTTTGGAAGATAATGAAGAAAGTTTTTCAGTACAGAACATCATAATGGAGAATGAAAGGATGCTTTCGTAAAAAAATGGTTATGAGTGATAACTTTGAATTTATGACTTGCTCCGTTTTATATTAATTACTTATAAATTATTTTTGGACAGACACTTATGAGATATAGTATAGTTTGTTTGTTGCTATCGGTTTTTACACAAGCATGTGCTCATGCAGGCGGCTTTCGGTCGTTGGGCATAGACAGTGTCCTTGTCCTTGTTGATGAACATTGGGGCGACACCTGCATTCTCAGTGACCCTCCTGTCACGTGTCTTACTTTCAGGGAATACAGCCAGACGAAAAGATATGTGCTGAGGAGTGGGGACAGTGGTATGACATTCCGACACCTATGCGATGAGTTGGATGTGTTGCCGAAATGTCAGCAAGGAAAAGCACCTATGGATGTCAGATGCAAGATGTATTTCTTCTCCTCAGACACTGTCATGTTTACCGCCTGTGTTGACAGGTACAAGACTTTGTTGGACGGTGAATATTATCTTACAACCAAACGTCTGCACAAGGTCATCGGCGAGATAGCGAAGATGCGTGAGACAGGTGCCGCAGATTATGTCAAAACGTGTGATAAGCATGAAATTGTGGCAGGAAAGGACAGTCTGCTATGTTTCCTGCAAAAGCGGATTCCGTTGCTCTTTGGATGCTCTGCAAAAGCAGGCTCAGTAGATGTCTTGCTTTCATGTATGGCTGACGGCAAGGGGAGAAATGTGAGGGCTTATGTCTCTCAGGTCCTCATAGACGGAGTGAAAATGAAAATCCCGGAAGTATTTGCAGAGGAGCTGAAGGGGTTCATCAACAAAGTTGTAAGATGGAATGAAAACAAGGAACGCACGATTTTTGACTTAATGCCTATAAGAGTCTCTTTTTCTTTGAACGAGAAAACGAATGATGATAAAAGCACTGTAGATTAACGAGTTTAGGTACATTTAATAGAAAATGCAGTTCTATGAAAAGGTTTTATGGCTTTATATTATTGTCAGCAATGGTTTTGTCACTGACGACGTGCACCAATAAGGCTAAACAGAATAATGGACATCTGACGGCCCTTGCGGATACCCAGAAGAAGGATAGGACTGGAAAAGTCCCGGTCTTCAATGCGCCGACAGAAGAGCAGAAACATTCTTTTTTCAAGAACCGTGATGAGAAATCGTTTGTTACTTTGATGGACTCGTATTTTTATGAAGATGTATACGGGGAAGGGCTTGCGTATGCCATAATTGCGGCAAACAGATTCAATATCCCCAAGGCGAACAGTTATGTCTATCTATTGCTTACAGACTTTGGAACTTGCAAGGCACTTGACAAGCGTACAGAGCAAATGGCTATGCATTATATCCGGCGTGGTATATCGGTGAAAGACAAAGAGTCGGAGCGGATAATGAAGCGTGTGGAACAGAATAAACGGAATGGCATAGTGACGGAAAATGGGAATGTCAGGCATCCGCAAAGAGATGCATCCAAGGGCATCCTTGAGATAAAGAGGCAGGTGTTGAATGGCAAAGAAGCATATTATAAGGCGTTGAAAGACTCGTTTGGGAAAAGCCCTTATCCAGAGGGATTCCTGTTTTATTCGGTCGTTATGGCGAATCGTTTTGACTATGTGCCTGCAAACTTTGATGTATACAAAGGACTGGTTGATGCATACTCCAAGAACCATTTAGGGCAGTTGGATGATGAAACACGTAAACTTGCAGTGTCTTTTCTTGAATATGGAGCAAAACATGGAGATAAAAAGGCCATAATAGAGCTGCAAAAACTTGATAGTTCTGGGCATGTCTCATGTACGTCGAAATAAGAAAACCCGACCTGCCTTGACGCTGTAAAACTCGCGTAGAAACATGGACGGAAGGCTTTGTGTGTAAATTCTGCAAAATTTTGCGAAAGAGTAATGCGCTGTAATACAGTATGATAAGTAATGTGACTTCACTTCTTGTATCTTTAGAGACGGGTGAAAGGTGGCTTTGGCGTTGCTGAAGCCACCTTTTTGCATGATGAAAGGTAACCGTTTTCGTGATGAAAGGTTACTGTTTATGCTGTGAAAGGTTACCTTTTGGCCTGAAAAGTGTTAGGGGAGGCATGGAAAAGCGATGTTTTGCCATGATGGGACACGCAGGGCATAAGAAAACCGTGATATCTTTTTGTCAAGATTTCGGATACATGCGGTTGGGCGGTTATGTACGGTTTTGCGGTTATACGGAGATAGCCGAAATAGCAGAGATAGCCGGAATAGACTAATAGTATCAAACAACCAAAGTTCCGATTAAGCGAGAGCAGAGCTAAGCTTGCTTGTGCTATGCCGAGTGAAAGGAACTTCGAGCGAGACTCAAACCACTAAACCACCAAGCGACCAAACCACTAAACCACCAATATGATGCCCGATTTGGGTTAAATACCGTTAAATGCAGGCTCTGTACATTATCATATCTGTCGGGAGTTGGTGTATTATTGGGATTTTATTCGTACCTTTGTCCTCGCCCAGACATGTGCCCTGCCTGTATCGGCAGTCATGCCAGGCATAGTCGTAAGACGGGAATCATTTGTAAATCCTTTAGAAAAAACTGCAGTTATGAAAAGAAGAGAATCAAGGATTATGAGAAAGATGTATTTGTGGCTTACGTGCATCACCACCATGTTGCTTACGGTCTCCTGCATCAACAGGGCGGAGGGAGACATTGAGGCGGAGATGGCTTCGGGAGTCGTGCTGGTGCAGAACAGGAGTTACTATGAGGTGGAACTTTCCAATGGAGAGTCATTGTTCTTCTCGGGCTTTGACGACAGCGGCAATCTCAAGGGGCTTGCCATGAATGAGGACTCTGTGGAGGTGTCTACATCTTACGGTACGGGATTCCTTGTCTCGGCAGACGGCGAGATGGTGACCAATGCACATGTCGTGTCGAATATGGTTGCCGACAAGGATGTCAACAAGTCGGTGGACAAAGTGCTGAAGGCGCTGAAGACGCTCCTTGCCATCAAGTGCAATCAGCTTAACGAGCAGTTCAGCCAAGCAGACCAGTACTATCAGTATGCCAACTACAGCAGTTCGGTGAGCTATGAGGAGTTTTACAAGGTAAAGGCTATACGTGATGCCATAAAGGCGGAGCGTGATGAGTGTGAGGAGTACTATGACGCCATAGACCGGATACGTGCCGCGGACTCGGAGATAAAGTACCACAACGCAGTGGGCATAGCGTATAATAACACCTATGTGATGGGTGTTAAGGATTTTGTGCCGTGTGTCGTCACCAAGACTGATGAGGAGCATGACCTTGCTGTCATACAGTTGAAGTCAAAGACAACGCCTGAGGGCAAGTATATATTCGATGTCCCGGAGGAAGACCCGCTGTCGGCTTATTCCCTTGTGGAGAAGATGATGAAGGAGGTGCGTGAGGACAAGAACGACCGCCTGTTCATGACGAGTTTCAATCTCGGTCCGGCGCTTGCCGTAACGAAGGACGGCGTGAAGTCGCAGTTCAATTCCGGCACCATAAGTCAGCGCACCGGCGACCGCCTGATGTATTCCATCCCTGCGCTTCCCGGCAGCAGCGGCTCTCCTGTAGTGAACCGTGCCGGTCAGCTGGTAGCCATAAACTATGCCGGTCTTAACGGCACTCAGAGTTTCAACTATGGCGTGAGGGTGAAGCATCTCAGGAATCTGCTGGAGAAATGAGCCCTGATGATAACCCTGACGATACCCCCCCTAAAAAATAACTTTAATGTACAAAACCGGAAAGCAGAAAGTTGTTTGATACTATTAATCTATTCCGGCTATTTCGACTATCTCTGCATAACCGTAAAAACCGTACACCAATCACTTTTCTTGAACAAGACATAATGTACCTTGCAGGAGTAGGGCCGAAGAAGAAAGACATCCTCAGCCGCGAACTTGGCATAGAGACCTTCGGCG
Organism: Prevotella sp.; assembly: GCA_029054825.1. Taxonomy (GTDB): domain Bacteria; phylum Bacteroidota; class Bacteroidia; order Bacteroidales; family Bacteroidaceae; genus Prevotella. Next base: position 16,842 of record JAIDEM010000073.1, read on the forward strand.
ACCTCCTTGAACACTATCCATACAAGTATGTGGACAGGAGCCATGTCTATGCCATCAGAGACATGAGCGGCGAGATGCCGTATGTACAGATAAAGGGTACAATACGCTCTTGGGAGATTTACGACACAGGCAGGAGACAGAAACGGTATGTAGCCCATTTCTCAGACGGCACAGGCTTTGTAGACCTCGTGTGGTTTCAGGGCGGACAGTATGCCCATAAGAACCTCCGCCTCGGAGTGGAATATATAGTCTTCGGCAAGCCCACTGTATTTCAGGGACGTTACCAGTTCTCTCATCCGGATATTGACGAGGCAGGCTCGCTCGTCCTCAGCGAAATGGGGTTGCAGCCCCATTATGTCACTACCGAGCGCATGAAGAATGCCGGACTTGCCTCGCGTGGTGTGGAACGCCTGCAGAAAGCCCTGCTCGCCAAGATGCCTGAGCTGGAAGAGACATTGCCGGCGTATATCACAGAACCGCGCCATCTTGTCTCGCGTGACAAGGCATTGCGCTGGATACATTATCCCCATGATAATCAGGAGATGCGCAAGGCACAGGAACGTCTGAAGTTTGAAGAACTGTTCTATGTGCAGCTGAATATCCTGCGCTATGTCGGCGACCGCAGGAAGCGTTACCGCGGATGCCGGTTCACGAAAGCCGGCGAGGCGTTCCGCTGGTTCTATGACAACAATCTGCATTTCAGCCTTACAGCCGCGCAGAAGCGTGTGGTAAAGGAAATCCATGCGGACATGTGCTCCGGCCGACAGATGAACCGTCTTCTGCAGGGCGATGTTGGTTCGGGAAAGACACTGGTGGCATTGCTGACGATGCTCATCGCTGTCGGCAACGGCTATCAGGCGGTGATAATGGCACCGACAGAGATTCTTGCCGAGCAGCATCTGGAGACCATACGCCATTTCCTTTCAGGGATGTCTGTCCGTGTCGAACTGCTTACGGGCATGGTGAAAGGCAAACGGCGTACAGCCGTCCTCGAAGGGATAGCTTCGGGAGATGTCGACATCGTGGTGGGCACCCATGCCGTGATAGAGGATACAGTGGTGTTCCGCAGGCTGGGACTTGCCGTCATAGACGAGCAGCACCGCTTCGGTGTGGCGCAGCGGGCCAAGCTATGGGGCAAGGCTCACGGCAAGGCTTCCGGCATGGAGACGCATGACGGCATCGTACCGCATATACTTGTCATGACCGCAACTCCTATTCCGCGCACTCTTGCCATGACTCTTTACGGAGACCTTGACGTCTCGGTCATCGACGAGTTGCCGCCGGGACGCAAGCCTGTGGTTACCGTACACCGCTATGACAACCAGATGGCTGCCCTCTATCAGAATATCCGCCAGCAGATACAGCTCGGCAGGCAGGTATATGTCGTCTATCCTCTCATACAGGAAAGCGAGAAGATGGACCTCCAGGACCTTGAACAAGGCTATACCAAGCTCTGCCAGATATTTCCGGATATGCGTCTCAGCAAGGTCCACGGAAAGATGAAGCCTGCGGAGAAGGAGGAGGAGATGCAGCACTTTGTCAAGGGGGAGACGCAGATACTTGTCGCCACGACGGTCATAGAGGTGGGCGTAAATGTCCCCAATGCCTCTGTCATGGTGATTATGGAAGCCCAGCGTTTCGGACTGTCACAGCTCCATCAGTTGCGCGGCCGTGTCGGGCGCGGTGCCGACCAGTCATATTGCATACTTGTATCCGGACATAAACTGACAAAGGAGACACGCACGCGGCTGGATATAATGTGCGACACGAATGACGGATTCAAGATAGCCGAGGCAGACCTTAAGCTCCGCGGTCCCGGCGATTTGGAAGGTACGCAGCAGTCAGGCATGGCCTTCGACCTGAAGATTGCCAATATTGCCCGTGACGGACAGCTTGTCCAGTTGGCACGCGATGCCGCACAGCAGGTGATAGACAATGACCCGGAGTGCAACAAACCGGAATATGCCCTCCTGTGGCAGCGCTTGTATGAGCTTCGTAAGACCAATGTCAATTGGGGCGCAATATCATGATTGGTTGTTTGGTGGTTTAGTTGTTTAGTGGTTTGTTTCTGTTATGACTATTGCTTCTATCACGACTATTATCCGCACAACTGTATAACCGTACAACCGCACACAACCGTCTTCCTTATGCCAAATCATGTTTTTTGAGGATTTTCAGTAAAAAATACCGCAAGAAGTTTGGTGTTTTGCATAAATATGTGTAAATTTGCACCCGAATTACATAAATATGCAAAATGGGACTGAAAAACAATCGTCTTGACAAACTCAGGAAACTGTTCACGTCACGTGAGCTGTGCTCCCAAGACGAAGTGCTTCGGGCTCTGCGTAAGGAAGGAATTCATATAACACAGGCCACGCTGTCGCGCGACATGAAGCAATTGAAAGTAGCCAAGGCAGCTATGGCCGACGGCAGGTACATATATGTGCTTCCGACTGAGACGATGTACAAGCGTGTGCAGAAGCCGATGACAGCACGCGAGATGCTCACGACATCAGGCTTCCTGTCCGTAAACTTCTCAGGCAATATAGGTGTTATACGCACTCGTCCGGGATATGCCTCGAGCATAGCCTACAATATAGACAATGCACGGCTTGATTCTGTGCTCGGGACAATAGCAGGAGATGATACGATATTCGTGGTGCTCGCGCCGGATACAACACATAAGGATGCGCTTGACGCACTGTCATACATAATACCGGATATACAATAAGATGCAAGAAGAGATAACGATAAAGGTTGCCGATGCCGACGATGAGAAATATGTCGACACGATTCTTGACACAATACGTATCGCCGCGAAAAAACGCGGCACTGGTATTGCTGAGCGTACTCATGAGTATGTCGCCACGAAGATGAGGGAGGGGAAAGCCATCCTTGCCCTTTGCGGAGACAAGTTCGCGGGATTCAGTTATATAGAGACATGGGGCAACAAGTCGTATGTCACGACCTCAGGCCTGATAGTCCATTTTGATTACCTCGGCATGGGAATTGCCAAGCGTATCAAGGACTATACATTCACACTGGCACGCGTAAGATGGCCACACGCCAAGATATTCTCCTTGACGAGCGGTGATGCAGTGATGAAGATGAACACCCAGCTGGGCTATGTCCCGGTCAGCTTCAGTCAGTTGACAGACGATGAGGCCTTCTGGCGCGGATGTGAAGGATGTATCAACCATGACATCCTGACAGCCAAGGACAGGAAATTCTGCATCTGTACGGGAATGCTCTATGATCCGGAGCAGCATACAGGTGAACCGACGCCTATCGAGGTGTTCCAGGATGTCATAAAGACCCTGACCCTCAGAGGTATACCGTTTTAGGACGGATTTCAAGAAACAAGAAAGAAAAAACAGATATATGGCAAAGAAGAAAGTTGTGGTTGCCTTCTCCGGTGGCCTTGACACAAGTTATAATGTGATGTATCTCACACGGGAGATGGACTGTGAGGTCTATGCCGCATGTGCCAATACTGGCGGTTTCTCAGAGGAACAGCTTAAGGCGAATGAGGAAAACGCCTATAAGCTCGGTGCCGTGAAGTATGTCACGCTTGACGTCACACAGGAGTATTACGACAAGTCGCTGAAGTATATGGTCTACGGCAATGTACTCCGCAACAACTGCTATCCTATATCTGTCAGCTCGGAGCGCATATTCCAGGCTCTCGCCATCGCGCGTTATGCTAAGGAAATCGGTGCCGACGCCATCGCACACGGTTCGACAGGCGCAGGCAATGACCAGATACGCTTTGACATGACATTCCTCGTAAAGGCTCCAGGCATAGAGATTATTACGCTTACACGTGACCGTAACCTTTCCCGTCAGGAAGAGGTGGACTATCTCAATAAGAACGGATACTTTGCCGACTTTACAAAGTTGAAGTATTCATATAATGTAGGCATCTGGGGAACATCCATCTGTGGCGGCGAGATACTTGACTCTGCGCAGGGCTTGCCGGAAGAGGCGTATCTCAAGCACGTCACCAAGGAAGGACCGGAAACCCTCCGCCTCGGTTTCGAGAAAGGCGAGCTCTGCTCTGTAAACGGCAGGAAATATGATGACAAGATTGCTGCCATACAGGCTGTAGAGACGATAGGCGCAGCATACGGCATAGGCCGTGACTGCCATGTCGGTGACACAATAATCGGCATCAAGGGGCGTGTAGGCTTTGAGGCGGCAGCGCCGATGCTCATTATCGGGGCGCATCGCTTCCTTGAGAAATACACACTGTCGAAGTGGCAGCAGTATTGGAAGGATCAGGTATCCAACTGGTATGGCATGTTCCTTCATGAATCGCAGTATCTGGAGCCGGTGATGCCGGATATCGAGGCGATGCTGACATCCTCACAGCGCAATGTCACAGGTGAGGTTATACTTGAGCTCCGCCCGCTGGGATTCCAGACTGTCGGCGTAGAGTCGCCTAACGACCTTGTGAAAAACAAGCTCGGGGAATATGGCGAGACAGCCAAGGCATGGTCTTCAGAGGATGCCAAGGGATTCATCAAGGTGACATCGACGGCACTTCGTGCCTATTACCTTGCGCATCCTGACGAGGAGCGTTGATATAAACAGTAAGTGCAGACATTCCGTTCATAACAGATTTTACCCTCCGCATCGGATGTCTCTGTCTGCACTTTATATTTTTTCGGGGTGTGGCGCAGTTGGTTAGCGTACGCGTCTGGGGGGCGTGTGGTCGCCAGTTCGAGTCTGGTCACCCCGACTATTTTGTAATATTCCAGCATGATGATAAAGGTAGGTATTCTTGGAGCGGCAGGTTATACTGGAGGTGAACTTATCCGCATTTTGCTTAACCATCCAGAGGTGGAGCTTGTATTCGCAAACTCAGAGTCAAATGCCGGCAAGAAAGTGTACGATGTCCATGAGGGACTTTACGGTGACACGGAACTTGCTTTCTCATCAGACATGCCTTTCGATAAGGTTGATGTCGTGTTTTTCTGCTTCGGCCACGGCAAGAGCGCAGCATTCCTGAAGGAACATTCCATTCCGGAGAGTGTGAAAATTATAGACCTTGCACAGGATTTCCGTATAAAGGGCGACCATGATTATGTCTACGGTCTGCCGGAACTTTACCGTGAAGAGATAGCCGCTTGCCGTCATCTTGCCAATCCTGGATGCTTTGCTACCTGCATACAAGAGGGACTTCTGCCATTGGCAAAGGCAGGCCTGCTGACGCATGACATAAGCGTGAAAGCCATA